>JAUNCQ010000053.1 GCA_030526515.1 Coriobacteriia bacterium | reverse complement strand
AGCAGGATCTTGTTGATCAGCTGGGTGACAAGACGGTTGTTGTACTTTGCGTCCGGCTGTACTTCACGGCGGACTGCTGCTGCACGACGCGGCATTCTTTCTCCTTTGTTCCTGCGCGCTTCGGGGCGGATCCTCTTCCGCTCATTAGGTCTTTCTAACCGACCCGCGCGACTTAATGGTTACTTCTTACTTCGGGCGCTTTGCACCGTAGCGGCTACGAGCCTGACGACGCTTGTCGACTGCAGCGCAGTCCAGAGCGGCGCGGATGACCTTGTAGCGGACACCGGGAAGGTCCTTAACACGGCCGCCACGCAGCAGAACCATGGAATGCTCCTGCAGGTTGTGGCCCTCGCCCGGGATGTAAGCGGTCACTTCCATGCCGTTGACCAGACGAACACGGCAGACCTTACGGAGTGCGGAGTTCGGCTTCTTCGGCGTAGTGGTGTAGACGCGCGTGCAGACGCCACGCTTCTGCGGGTTGCCCTTCAGGGCCGGCGTCTTAGACTTTGCAGCCGTCTTCTTGCGGCCCTTGCGGACCAGCTGGTTGATAGTAGGCAATTCAAGCTCCTTCTTTTAACTGCCTGGCCTTCGTAAGCGAAGGCCCACTCTATTTGGCGTTTCATGTACGCTCAGCTGTTGCGCACACGAAAAGATGCGCCTTCTCAGGCGCGAGTAGGAATATTACTCTCCTGATGCCTGCTCGTCAAACGCCACGCACCCGGGTGTATCTACTCCCCCATTTCCCCATTTCCGCAGGTCAGAGCATATTTCCAATGACCCGACCTCGGAATTTTGCATTTCTGGGAAAATTTTTCAGAAAAATTTTCGGGACGAAACGAAGCTCGTGCTACCTGAACAGCGATTTCCCTTTCGTCACCTTGGGTTTTACCCCTGCACAGCAAAGGACCCGCCGATCACCGGGATCGACGGGTCCAGCAGTGCGTCAGATGCCTTGCTTACTCAGCAGCGACTTCCTCGACCGGAGCCTCAGCGGCCTCCTCTGCGGGAGCCTCGGCTGCCTCAGCTGCAGCTGCCTCAGCCTTCTTTGCGTACTCAGCGGCACGCTCGGCCTTTGCGGCTGCCTTGGCCTCGCGCTCAGCCTTCTTAGCTGCCTCGCGCTCAGCAGCGGCTGCTGCCTTTGCGGCCTTCTTCTCTGCCTCGCGAGCTGCAACAGCCTCACGAGCAGCGCCGAACTTGTCGGTGAAGCGCTGGACGCGTCCGCCGGTGTCGATCAGCTTCTGGGTGCCGGTGAAGAAGGGATGACATGCGTTGCAGATGTCGATCTTCAGCTCGGACTTGGTGGAGCGGGTGGTGAAGGTGTTGCCACAGGTGCAACGAACCGTGCACTCCACATAATTCGGATGGATTCCGTCCTTCATGGGTTCTCCTTTTCATGCCTTGGTTTCCGACCAAAGCGAGATTAGCCTGACTAATATAACACGGGCCCAGCGCCATTGCAAAGGTTTATTTGCTCCCCTTGCGAATTCCCTGCTGGGGCCTGCGCTTCACCAGCGCGTAGGCCAGCAGCGCCACGCCGGCCAGGATCAGCGGAACCGACAGCACCTGGCCCATGGTCAGCCAACCGCCCCACAGGTAGCCCAGCTGGGCATCGGGCTGGCGAATGAACTCCAAGGCAAAGCGGCAGATGCCGTAGCCTACCAGGAAGGTTCCCAGGAACGTGCCGCGGGGGCATGGCGGCTTGCGGTTGCGCAGGATCATCAAGATGGCGAACAACAGCAGGCCCTCCAGCAGCGCCTCGTAGAGCTGGGACGGATGTCGTGGCATCATACCGGCGCTGCCGCCGAACACCACGCCCCAGGGCAAGTCCGTCACCGCACCCCAGAGCTCGCCGTTGATGAAGTTGGCGCAACGGCCGAAAAACAGGCCGATTGGCGCAGCCATGGCTCCCATGTCCGCCAGCGTCAGGAAGGGCACCTTGGTGATGACCGACGCCACCACACCTGCCACCAGCGCACCCACCAGACCGCCGTGGAAGCTCATGCCGCCGTGGTTGAAGGCCATGATCTCCAGGGGGTTGGCCAGGTAGTCCGCCTCACCATATACGAGCACGTACCCCAGGCGGGCACCCAGGATCACGCCCACCACCACGCACAGGATGACGGTCATGAGGGAGTCCTCGTCGAAGTCGATGCGCCACTTGCGGGCCGTCCGGTACATCATCACGCCGCACAGAACAAAGCCCAGCACGTAGGCTATGCCGTACCAGCGAATGGCAAAGGGGCCCAGCGTGATGGCAACGGGGTCAAGGGACTGGTAGATAGCGTTAAGCACAAAGCCTCCCTACAACAGGAACCGGTTGGGGTTGCCCTGACGCGCAGGGTTGTCGGCAATGGTGGAGCGGTCCGGACCGTTCTTCAGGAAGAACTCGCACACGCGGCACACTTCCTTGACGGAGGCGTCATAGTTCAAATCCGGGTTCAGGATCAGGTTGAAGTCCGTGGCGACCACATGGGTGCTTCTGCAGCAGGCCGAGTAGTTGCAGTCCGCCGGGCACGGCTCGCCCGGAATGTTATGGGGGCAACGGCCCCTCATCTCCTCATCGCAGCCGCGCTGTTCCCAACATGCTGCCATATTCATCCTCCTTACAGAAAAGGGGCGGACCGCTGCTTTCGCAGCAAGCCCGCCCCTCTTTGACTTTGCTCGTCGGGGACTATTCGTCCTTTGCAGCCGGAACAACGGCGGTAACGCCGGGAACGCGGTCCTTCAGGATGCGCTCGACGCCATTGGCCAGGGTCATGGATGCCATGGGGCAGCCGTCGCAAGCACCCTGCAGCTGCACGGTGACCACGCCCTCCTCGTCGACGTCGATCAGCTTCACATCGCCGCCGTCAGCCTGCAGGCTCGGACGGATGAGTTCCAGCACTGCTGCAACATCGTTCTTGTCTACCATGATGGTTTCCTCTCGGGTCGTCGTATGTTTCGTCCCGATTCTAGCACAGCTGCGCAGGGCGTGGGCGACCTTACGACTGAGGCTTCCAGTCACCGCCCAAAATCACCAGGACATCGGCGCTGAAGGAGTAGAAGCCGTTGGCGGCAATGGCGCGGCCCGTTCCCAGGGTTCCCACCACGGACTCCGCAGCGGCCTTCATCTTGTCATCCTTGTAGACCACCAGGGTCTCGCCGTAGACGTAGCTGTCGGCGTTGCCCGTGTCGGCAATCTGGTAGCCGGCGGCCTCCAGCAGGGTCGCGATAGTGCTTGCTCCCCCATCGATGCCGGAGCCGTTGCGCACCTCCACCTTCACCTGGGACGGATCCACGCCGGACACGTCAACCTGGCCGTCCAGGAGCGGTCGCTCGCCCGCGTCCACCTGCTCCATGAGTGTCGCCAGGGATGCCGTGGACACCACATAGGATGCATCGGACGAAACAGAGTCACGGTAGCCCGGGATGTTGGTGGTGTAGATGTTGTCAACCGAGAAGCCGTGGAGCTCGGACAGGGCCGAGTACAGGCCGCTGCCGGACCAGTCGGTCTGGAAGGTTCCCGCGCACCGGTCAAGGCGGGACGCCAGGGCCAAGAAGGTGTCCTTGCTCAGGTTCTGCATGAACAGGGCAATGGTCAGGCCCTGGTTTGCCATCTGGGACTTCACGCCGTCGGTGTAGTTGGACGCCCGCAGGAACGTGAGGAGCTGATCGCCGTCAAGGGTCTGCTGGCCCGAGGCAATGTAGGTGCCGCCGGCGTTGGGGTCGTCCACCTCTTCGCTCAGGTTCAGGGTCACGCCGCCCATCTGCTCGGTCAGCTTGCGGATGCCGTCGGCATCGGCCGTCACCAGGTGCGAAATGCCCACGCCGGTCAGGTCGGACACGGTGTTGACCAGCTCCTTGGTGCCGCCCACCTGGCGGGCCTCCACGATCTTGTGACCCATGCCGTCGCTCAGGGAAACGTAGGTGTTGCTGGGAATGCCCACGAAGGTGCCCAGCCTGGTTTCCGGGTCAATGCGCACCAGAGACAGCAGGTCCACGGAGTCGTTTGCTCCATCAGAGGAGTCAAGGTCGGCGGTGACCAGCAGGTAGAAGGGCTTCCCATCCTCCTGCGCCACCAGCACCTCACGGGCAGAGTCGTCGGTCAGGGCCATCTTGGAGCCCATCAGGCCGAAAAAGGCGTTCACGCCCACGACCACGCCGACCACCAGGACCACTGCCACCAGGGCCAGCAGGAACGCCAGGGTCTGGATCCGACGGCGGGACTGAATCTGCTGGCTGAACTCGCGGGTGTTGACGCGGCGGTTGTACGCAGCGGCGCTTTCGCCCGTAGTGGTGGAAGGACGCAGGTTCTGCACCACGCCACGGGTGGCACGGCGCTGCTTGCGGCTGTTGGAAAAGCCCACCGACGACGCGTTCATGCGACGGGACGAAGGAACCACGCGGTTGTGGGTACCGATGTGGGAGTTGCGCATGCGGCGCGACGTCACCTTCGACTGGGTGGCCGAAATCCTCTTCTTGTTGAACGGGCTCATGCGGTGTCGAACCTACGCCTTCACGCGCTTCACGTCGGCACCCAGGGACTGGAGCTTGCCAGCGTAGTCCTCATAGCCACGGTCGATGTGGCGAATCTCATGCACGGTGGTCTGGCCTTCCGCGATCACGCCTGCAAGTACCAGCGCACCTCCAGCACGCAGGTCGGTGGAGGACACCGGTGCGCCCTGCAGGGACTTGACGCCCTGGATGAAGGCATGATGGCCTTCGATGGTGATGTTGGCGCCCATGCGGCACAGCTCAGCGGCGAACATGAAGCGGTTCTCGAACACGTTCTCCGTGATCACGGAGTTGCCGTCGGCCAGAGCAGCCAGCAGCATGAACTGGGCCTGCAGGTCCGTGGGGAAGCCGGGATGCGGCAGGGTCTGGATCTCCACCGGGCGCAGCTCGCCGGTGCGGGCAATGCCGATCCAGTCCTCACCGGTCTCAACGTCGCAGCCCATCTCGCGCAGCTTCATCAGCGCCATGCGAAGGAAGCGCGGGTCAATGCCAGTGACCTTCAGCGGACCGCCGGTCAGGGCGCCGCCCACCAGGAAGGTGCCCGCCTCGATGCGGTCGCCCACCGTCACATGGTCGCAGGGGTGCAGCTCGGACAGGTCCACGCCCTCGATGGTAATGGAGGGGGTGCCGCCGCCAGTGACCTTGCAGCCCATTTCGTTGAGCATGTTGCACAGATCCACGATCTCAGGCTCGCGGGCAGCGTTTTCGATGATGGTAGTGCCCTCAGCGGTGACGGCGGCCATGAGCAGGTTCTCGGTAGCGCCCACGCTGGGGAAGGTCAGCATGACCTCGGCACCGTGCAGGCCGTCCGGGGCGTTAGCCTCCAGGTAGCCGTGGTCCACGGTGAACTCCACGCCCAGATGCTCCAGGCCGGCCAGGTGCATGTCGATCTTGCGGGCACCGATCTGGCAGCCGCCGGGCATGGCGACGCGCGCACGACCGAATCGGCCGATGAGCGGACCGAGCACGGAAATGCTGGCGCGCATCTTGGAGACTAACTCGTACGGGGTCTCGAAGCTGCTCACGTCAGCAGTGTCCACAGTGACCGCATGGCCCTCACGGGTCACGGCGGCGCCAAGGGTGCGCAGCACCTCGGACATGACCTCGATGTCGGAGATCAGCGGAACGTTGCGCACCACGGACGGGCCCTGGCCCAGAAGCGTAGCGGCAAGCAGCTTCAGCGCGGAGTTCTTCGCGCCGGAAACGCGAACCTCACCCGTAAGGGTGCCGTTGCCTTCGACCACGATGATTTCTTCAGACATACCTTTTCCTTATATATATGTAGGGGCGAAAAGCCCGCAGGTTCAAAATTGCCTTCCTATTATACGGGGTGACCAGCCCTCGCACACCCACCCGCGGGGCACTTCATGGAAAGCAAACAAAAAGGGACGGCGCTCCGAAGAGCACCGTCCCCCAAGAATCAACTCGGAAGAGCGTTGATTACTCGCCCAGTGCGAAGTGGACGAAGTTCACAATCTTCAGGGAGCCGCCCAGCTCCTTGGCAACGCCGTCGACGTAAGCGGCAACGGTCTTGTCGCCGTCCTTGACGAAGGCCTGCTCGGTCAGGCACTGCTCCTTGTAGAACTTCTCCAGGCGGCCGGTAGCCATCTTCTCCTGGATAGCCTCGGGCTTGCCGGACTCGGCAGCCTGAGCCTTGTAGATTGCCAGCTCGTGCTCGACGGTCTCAGCCGGGACAGCGTCGCGGTTAGCAGCGATCGGGGACATTGCAGCAACCTGCATTGCCACGTCGCGGCCGCAAGCCTTGAACTCAGCGGAGGTGGTGTCCACGCCCTCGGCAGCGAACTCGACCAGAACGCCGTGCTTGCCAGCGCCATGGACATAGGAAGCGATTGCGTCGCCCTCGACGACCTGAACGCGAGCCAGCTCGCAGTTCTCGCCCATCACATGGATGCAGTCGGTGATGACGGCCTCGACGGTCTCGCCCTCAGCGTCGGCAGCCTTCAGAGCCTCGACGTCAGCCGGCTTTGCAGCCAGAGCAGCCTTGGCAATGCGCTCCACGTAGCCGCGGAACTTCTCGTTGCCGGAAACGAAGTCGGTCTCGCACTTCAGCTCAACAACAACGCCGGTCTTGGCGTCGTCGGAGGTCAGGGCCATGACATAGCCCTCGTTGGTGGCACGGCCGGCCTTCTTGGCCACAGCGGCCAGGCCACGGGTGCGCAGCACGTCGACGGCAGCCTCGATGGAACCCTCGGCCTCAGCCAGGGCCTTCTTGCACTCCATCATGCCAGCGCCGGTCATCTCACGGAGTTCCTTAACCATAGCAGCGGTGATCTGAGCCATAGTTGGATCCTTTCTGTAAGGGGCGCCCCAGGGCGGGGCGCCTGAGTCAGCAACAGGTCATGCGCCTAAGCGCAGGATTGATTACTCAGCTGCGGGAGCCTCAGCGGCCTCTTCAGCAGGAGCAGCCATTTCCTCAGCGGAAACGGGAGCAACGCCGCCAGCCAGAACGGCGTCGGCGATGAAGTCAGCCAGCAGACGGACGGAGCGGATGGCGTCGTCGTTGGCCGGAATGCCGTAATCCACGTCGTCCGGGTCGCAGTTGGTGTCCAGGGTGCCCACAACGGGGATGTTCAGGCGCTTTGCCTCGTGGACAGCCAGAGCCTCACGGTTGGTGTCGATGATGAAGACGGCGTCGGGCACCTTCTTCATGTTGCGGATGCCGTTCAGGTTGGTCTGCAGCTTGCCCAGCTCCTTGCGCAGGATGATCTGCTCCTTCTTGGGCAGCAGAGCCATGCGACCGTCAGCCTCCATGGCCTCCAGCTCCTCCATGCGCTGAACGCGAGAGCGGATGGTCACGAAGTTGGTCAGCATACCGCCGAGCCAGCGAGCGTTCACATAGGGCATGCCGCAGCGGTTTGCTGCGTCAGCAACGGCTTCCTGAGCCTGCTTCTTGGTGCCCACGAACAGAACCGTGCCGCCCTTGCGAGCGATGCTGGAGACGAAGGTGTAAGCGTCGTCCATGCCGAACAGGGTCTGCTTGAGGTCGATGATGTAGATGTCGCCACGGTTGCCGAAGATGTACGGCTTCATCTTGGGGTTCCAGCGACGGGTCTGGTGACCGAAATGGGCACCTGCGTCGAGCAGCGACGCAATGCTGATCTTTGCCATTGCAAATCTCCATTCGTTAGTCCTCTGCCTGCGGTCTTCCCCGTCCCTGCAGCCTTTTTCCGGTGGCCACTAGCAGGTCCGAGTCACGCAGGCATGCGTGATTAGAAACTCAACCACTCTAGCACGAATCATCTTCCAGGGGAAGAGGCAATTTTCCATCCCCTTCCCTCCCGTTCCTTTCGCCTCTTTGATCAGCAGGACGAAAGAAAAGGCCGGGCGTCGACCACAGAGGCCAGACGCCCGGCCTGTTAGTGCGATTGCGCTCCCCTACTTGAACTGGCTGGGGTGCTTGCCGAAGAAGTCGAAGCGCGGCGGCAGGGGCTCCAGCTCCTTCTGGCCCGCAGCGACCTGCTCTTCGGCGCACAGCTCGGCCAGGCCGTCGAAGGCGCCGTCCCAACTGAAGAACTTGTCCGCATCAAAGCCAAACTGATCGCAGATCTTGCCGCAGCCGGTGGGCACGATCGGGTGCATGAGCAGAGCGCAGATGCGCAGCAGGTAGCAGCAGTCCACCAGCAGCTGGCGGCGCAGCTCGTCGTCGCCTTCCTTCTCGGCGCGCTTGATGCCCTCCACCCAGACCTTGTTGGCCTCGCGGATGAAGGTATCCATCAGGGACATGACGCCGTGCAGCTCCACGCCCTGCATCAGGGCCTCGTAGTCGGCCATGACCTGGTGGGCGCGGTCCACGTACTTGGCAGTGGGCTGGCCCAGGGGCATGCGGCCGTCGAAGCTCTTCTGCACCTCGTAGAAGCAGCTGCGGGCCAGGCGGTTGAACACGTTGGTCAGCAGGGCGCCTTCCTTCAGCGCCGGATCGGCCACGCGGGGGTCGTTGCGCTTGGCCTCGTCAGCCTCGAAGGGCTTGGGGCTGAAGCCCACGGACTTCTGGTCCAGGCCCAGCGCCAGCCAGTGGGCGCGCAGCTGCTCGGGAGTGTAGTGCTCCAGCAGCTCGTCGGCGGAAGGAGGCTTCACGGCGCCGGAGCTGGAGGCCTTCTTCTTGCCGAACAGGATGTGGTGGTTGGCCACCAGGCGGGTCTGGCGCAGGGGCCAGGCGCCGTTTGCGTGGTCGACGGAGGCGTCATCGGCGGCGGACTGGACGGCCTTGAACATGCCCGGCTGGGCCACGCCGTAGAAGTACAGGTTGTCCTGGCCGATGAACTGGTAGACCTGGGCGTCGTCGGAGCACCAGAAGTCCTTCCAGCTGTCCTCGGGCAGGCCGCGCATGGCGTTGCAGGCGCGGGTGAAGCTGATGGGAGCCCACAGGCTCTCCGGCCAGCACCACACCGTCAGGCCGTCGACGTCGTCCATGACCGGGGCCTTCACGCCCCACTCGATGTTGCCGGTGATGCGGAAGGGCACCAGCGCCTTGCCGGTGCGATAGCGGATGCCCGCAGCGCCCAGCACCGGACGGGCCTGGTCGCGATCCTCCACGGAGGCGAACTCCAGCTCGAAGCTCTGCTTGCCCTTGGCGGCCTCGCGGTAGGTATGGGCCGGCAGCTGCTCGGCAATGGCCAGGTACTCGTCGTAGAGCTCGTTCTTGATGAAGATGATGGGCGGAACCAGGAACTCACGGCAGGTCTGGGCCACCACGTCGCGGACGCGGTCGTCAGCGGCGATTTCGTCCACATGCTCACGCAGATACTCGGTGAAGGCAGGCAGATCGAAGTACCAGTTCTCCACCGGGCGCATCTCGGGCACGGTGCCGGTCAGGGCGGAAACGGGCTTCAGCAGGTCCTGGGGCTCGAACTGATGGCCCAGGTCGCACTCGTCAGCGTAGGCCTTTTCTGACTTGCAGCCCTGCACGGGGCAGTAGCCCTGCACCTGGCGGCCGTTCAGGAAGGTCTGGGCCTGGGTGTCGTAGAACTGCAGGGTGGAGTCCAGCTTCAGCCAGCCGTTGGCATGCAGGGCGCGGATGAACTCGTCGGTGACCTGCTGATGCGCCTGGCCGCACTCGTCCAGGGCACTGCCCTGGTACACGTCCAGGCTCACGTCGTAGGCGTCCAGCGTAGCCTTCTGGATGTCATGGTTGCGGCGCACGTAATCGGTCAGGCTGCCCTCGAACTCGCCGGCCTCGACCAGCTTGCGATAGCCTTCGTTGATGGGGCTGCCGTAGCAGTCGGTGCCGGACACGAAGCGCACGTTTTCCGCGCCAATGCGATCGCGCAGGAAGCGGGCGAAAGCATCGGCCGGCACGAACACACCGCCCACGTGGCCGAAGTGCAGGGCCTTGTTGCCGTAGGGCATGCCTGCCGTCACCACGGCGCGCTTAGGCCACTCCTGCACGCTGTTGAAATGATTGCTCATTGCTTAAACTCCTCAAATGCTGCAACTGCTTCGGTTCCGCCCTTCTTGGAGGACCCCAGAAGCTCCATCAGGCTGCTCCAGTCCTCGGTGCGGCCCTGCAGGTCCACTTCCTCCAGGTCCTGGCAACCGGCCAGCTCGGCGGCCTTGTCCACGGCGTCAGTGCGGGTGCCGATGGCATCCACCAGGCCGTTTTCCACGCAGTCGATGCCGGTGTAGGTCATGCCGGTGGCAAGCTTGCGGACCTTCTTCTGGCTCATCTTGCGGCCGTCCGCGACCACCTTGATGAAGTTGTCGGTGATCTGGTCGACCTGATGCTGGTACTGCTCCCGCTCCTCCTTGCTCAGGTCGCGGGTGCCGTAGGAGCTGTCCTTGCTCTTGGCGGACGAAATATTCTCCACGCCAATGCCCAGCTTGTCCAGCAGCTCGGCGTAGTTGGTCACCTGAATGATGGTGCCGATGGAGCCCACCGCGGAGCTGCGGGCGGCGTAGATGCAGTCGGCCTGGGACGAGATCTCGTACGCGGCCGACGCGCAGATGGCCGCGCAGGACACCACCACGGGCTTGCCGGTCTGCTCCTTGAACCGGGTCAGGTAGGCGGTCATCTCCTCACCCGCGGTGGCGGTGCCGCCGCCGGAGTTCACGCGGATGACCACGGCCTTGACGTTTTCGTCCTCAGCAGCCTTGTCCAGCAGCTTCTTGAAGCCTTCGGGGCTGCAGGCGGAGTCGTCGTAGCCAATGGTGCCGTTGAGCTCGATCACGCCCACGGACTCCTGGGTGACCTTCACCGCGGAGGAGGGGTCGTCGTACAGGGCCGAGAACAGGTCCAGCGACGAGCTGCAGGACTGGATGCCGAACAGGCACACCACGCCCATCATGACCACCGCTGCAAGGCCCACGATCCAGCCCTTGCCCTTTCCCTTGGGCTTGGCTGCCGCCGCAGACGCCCGGGCCGCCTGGTCAGGAGCCGGCGGCCACGCTGCCGTGGAGGCATCGGGGGCCGGGGGCACCACCTGGGCAGCCGGGTTCACGTGCTGGGCCGAGGCAGCGCCCGGCGCCGCCTCGGGGGCGACGTCGGGCTTCTGCTCGGGAGCGTTGGGGGTAAGGCCAGGTTCCATGGCAGGCCCTCCTTACAGGCTCATATCCGATTCGGACTTGCCGCCGTGGGCCTTGCGCGCGGTGCGCACCAGGAACTCGGCGTTGGTATCGGTCTGCTTCAGGGACTTGATCAGGGTGTCCATGGAGCGTTCCGTGCTGTTCATGTTGGACAGGATGCGGCGGACCGCCCAGATCAGCGGCGCCTCCTGAGGCTGCAGGAGCAGGTCCTCCTTGCGGGTGCCGGACGCGATCGGGTCGATTGCCGGGAAGATACGGCGGTCGGCCAGGGCGCGGTCCAGCTTCAGCTCCATGTTGCCGGTACCCTTGAACTCCTCGAAGATGACCTCGTCCATCTTGGAGCCGGTCTCCACCAAGGCGGAGGCCAGGATGGTCAGGCTGCCGCCGTTTTCGATGTTGCGGGCAGCGCCCAGGAACTTCTTGGGCGGGTACAGCGCCGTGGAGTCCACGCCGCCGGACAGGATGCGGCCGCTGGCAGGCTGAGCCAGGTTGTACGCACGGGCCAGGCGGGTCAGGGAGTCCAGCAGGACCACCACGTCCTTGCCCTCCTCCACCAGGCGCTTGGCACGCTCGATGACCAGCTCGGCCACGGCAATGTGGTTTTCGCAGGGCATGTCGAAGGTGGAGCTGATGACCTCGCCGCGGATGGAGCGTTCCATGTCGGTCACTTCCTCCGGACGCTCGTCAACCAGCAGGCACATCAGGTGCACCTCGGGGTTGTTGGCGGTGATGGCTGCCGCGATGTCCTTCAGGATGGTGGTCTTGCCAGCCTTAGGGGGCGAAACGATCAAACCGCGCTGGCCCTTGCCGATGGGCGCGGTCAGGTCGATGACGCGGGCGGTGATGGTGTTCTTGCCGTGCTCCATCCACAGGCGCTCGTCCGGGTAGATGGGGGTCAGGTCGGCAAAGCGCACGCGCTTGCCCAGGGACTCCAGGTCGCGGCCGTTCACGCGCTCGATCTTATGGATGGCGGCGAACTTTTCGTTTTCCCTGGTGGGGCGGGTCTTGCCGCTGACCAGGTCGCCCTTGCGCAGGCCGTTGCGGCGGATCAGGTTGGCGCCCACGTAGACGTCGCTTTCGCCGGGCAGGTAGCCCTGGGTGCGCAGGAAGCCGTAGCCGTCGGGCAGGATGTCCAGGACGCCCTGGACGTCAATGAAGCCCTCCGCCTTGACGGTGGCGGCGAACACGGCCTCCACCAGCTCGGCCTTCTTCAGGCCCTTCACGTCCAGCTCCAGCTCCGCGGCCTTGGCGCGCAGGTCGGCAACCTTCAGCTCAGCCAGCTCCTCGCGGGTGACGCTGGGAGCAACCTCGCGGTTGCGCTCGTTGCGCTGGCGGCGCTGTCGGCGACGATCGCGCTCGCGCTCGCGGCCCTGCTGCTTGCCGGACTTGCCCTTGTCGCCCTTTTCGGGCTTGTCAGACTTCTCGGACTTTTCGCCCTTCTCAGGCTTGTCCGCCTTGGACTCCTGGGGAGCCTCCTGGGCGGCGTCGCCCTTGACGGGCCTGTCGGCGCCGTCAGCTTTGGCGGGCTTGTCGGCCTTTTCGGCCTTTTCCGCAGGGGCATCGGCCTCTGCGGCGGCGGCATCGTCGGACTTCTTGCGGCGCTTGCGAGCAGGCTTTTCGGCCGTGGCGGCCTCCTGCTCCTTCACGGGAGTAGCCTCGGCGGCAGCCTCCGCAGGGGCGTCGTCGGCCTTCTTGCGGCGGGTGCGGCGGGGCTTGGCAGGCTGCTCGTCGGCAGGCGCGGCGTCCTGGGCGAGCGCGGCGGCTTCAGCGGGAGCAGCGTCTTCGGACTTCTTCCGTCGCGTACGGCGGGCCGGGGTCTTGGGCTCCTCGGCCGCCTCGGTCGGCACAGCGTCCTGGGACGCAGCTGCCTTTGCCGTGCGGGTACGACGACGAACCGGCTCCTTGGCCGGGGTAGTGCCTTCAGATGCGGGCGCAGCCGCCGGAGCGGCGGCTGCTGCCTGGGTTTCGTTTTCAGTCATTAGGCGTTCAGGACCTTCTGCCAGTCCTTCATGAAGGACTCAAGGCCACGGTCGGTCAGCGGATGCTGGATCATCTTCTTGATCACGCCGAAGGGAACGGTGGCAATGTCGGCACCCATCAGCGCGCACTGGGTAACGTGGTTGGCGCTGCGGACGGAAGCGGCAATGATCTCCACCTGCTCGCCGTTGGGGGCATGCTCGGTGAAGTCGTAGTTGCCAATGGCGGTCACGATGTTCTCCACCTCAGCCAGGCCGTCCTGGGAGATGTCGTCGAAGCGACCGATGAACGGGCTGATGTAGCGTGCGCCGGCGCGAGCGGCCAGCAGGGCCTGGGGGACGCTGAAGCACAGGGTCATGTTGCAGCGGATGCCCTTTTCGGCCAGGGCGCGGCAAGCTGCCAGGCCCTCGACGGTGGTGGGGAGCTTGACCACGATGTTCGGGGCGATAGCGGCCAGGCGCTCGCCGTCGGCGATCATCTCATCGCGGGTCATGGCCACGCTCTCTGCGGAAACGGGGCAGTCAGGGCCCACGATGTCGCAGATCTTCTTCATGTGGCCGTCGAAGTCCTCCAGCTTGCCGCCGATCTTGGCGTACAGGGAGGGGTTGGTGGTGACGCCCGCCAGAGCGCCCCAGCTTGCTGCCTCTTCGATCTCCTTCAGGTCAGCGGTGTCGACGAAGAATTTCACCCGGTCCTCCTTTTTGTCAGGTCCTATGAAAACGCGCGCATAAGCGCATGGGTGCCATAGATTGCGTGCCTGCAGGCAGTCTTTCGTCAAAGAGGAGCCGCCTGGCAGAAGAACGCAGTTGGATGGTATACGGGCCAGAATGGCCTAGATAAGGGCATGGTATACCATGACCCCGCGTTTTACAAGGTTAGGAGGGTGTTCCGGGCCCTACTTCACCGTCAGGACGGGAATGTCGGTGTTGGCCAGAACGCCGGAGCTGACGCTGCCCAGCATGCCGCGGAGCTTGCCCAGGCCGCGACGGCCCATGATGATCAGGTCGCACTCATGGCGCTCGGCATAGTCAATGATGCCGTCGGCCGGCGAGCTGTACGCCACCGCACCCACGACGACCTGGCACTTCGATCCCTCGATCAGGGGACGGACCACCTCGACCAGCTGCTGCTCCGTCTTGGTCAGGGCCTCGTCCACGGCCTTGTCCTGGCCCGCGTAGCCGCTGAGCACCATGGGGGCCGCGTTCCAGAAGCCCTGCAGCGGCGCCGTTGCCTCAATGGGGGCGATGGTCACCACGCCGACCACGTGGATCTCCGCATCGGCGACTTCGCCCGCAAGGCCCAGCGCAACGTCCAGCGCGTTCTTCGAGTGCTCGGAACCGTCGAAGGGAATCATGATCTTCCTGAACTGCATGAGGGCCTCCCATCATCGTGCGTTTTGACTACCCTCATTCTACCCAACGGAGCCCAGCAGACCCAGGGCGTTTTGGGCAATTTGCTCGCCGCAGGGCCGCCCCAGGGCCTGGTCCAGCAGCTCCTGGCCACGCGCCAGCTCCGCTTCCAGGTGGGCGAAATCCAGCTCCGCAGGCATGTCCGCGGGATCCCCCGCCGGGAAGTCCGTTTCCAGCAGCAGCCGCTGCTCCCCCGCCGCCCGGGCATAGGCCTGCCCGCGCTTGGAGGCCAGCATGCGGGGCCCCGCGGAAAACCAGCATCCCAGGCGCCGGGCCCGGGTCAGCTGATCGCTGGTGCCGGAAAACCAGTGCAGCACCACCGCGCACTCCCGAGCGGCGCCGGTGCGCTCCAGCAGGTCGCACAGCACGTCCGCCGCCTGCACGCAGTGGACGGAAACCACCGCGTCACCGCGGCGCGCACAGGCGGAAAGCACCGCCTCCAGCACCTGCACCTGCTCGGCACGGGTGCCCTGGTGACGGGGCGAAAAGTCCAGCCCCACCTCCCCCACGAACCGGGTGCCCTCCAGGGCGTCCAGCAGCGGGGCCAGCTGGCCAGCGGCGCTTTCGCCCGACTGCACCCACCAAGGATGCAGCCCCGCACCCAGCCGCACGTTGGGGCAATCCCCCAGCCCGGACGCCAAGCGCGCGTACTCAGCCGGCTCCACGGTCTGGCAGAACAGCAGGCTGCCCGCCCGGGCCGCATTCCGGGCCACGGCCCGCGGATCCACGGCAAAGCCCAGGTGAACGTGGCTGTCGTGCAGGGCGGGCATGGCGGCTCCTAGGCCCAGGTGCTCAGGGCGCGCTGGTAGTACTCCAGGTCGTCTTGGGTGAACACGTTGAAGATCACGTTCAGGTCGGTGGTGGCGTGGACCTGCAGCCAGTTGCGCACGGTGGCCACCGCCAGCTTGGCCGCCTCCTCCTGGGGGAAGCCGAACACGCCGGTGCTCACGCAGCAGAAGGCCAGGCTGCGCACGCCCAAGGAGCGGGCTGCCTCCAGGCAGCTTTCGTAGCTGGACGCCAGCTGACGCCTGTGCAGGTCCGTGGGACGGCCGTTGGCGATGGGACCCACCGTGTGGATCACATAGGTGGCGGGCAGGTTGTAGGCACCGGTGACCTTGGCCTTGCCAGTGGGCTCTTCGCTCCCCTGCTCCGCCATGATGCGGGCGCACTCCATGCGCAGCTGGATGCCGGCAAAGGTGTGGATGGCGTTGTCGATGCAATGGTGGCCCGGCTGCCAGCAGCCCGTCATGGCGGAGTTGGCGGCGTTGACCACGGCGTCGGCCCGCAGGCGGGTGATGTCGCCCATCCACAGGCTGATGCGGTCGTCATAGGGCGTGCTCACGAAGTTGGCCGCGTCCTCCACGCCGTCACGGGCGATGAGCTCCTGCAGCACCTCGTCCTGGATGCGCAGCAGATCCGAGTCGGCCGCCACGGGCTCGCGGGTGTTCACCAGGGCGCGGAACATGGTCCACACCATGCTGAACTCCATGGTGTTGAGCTCGTTCAGCAGCTGGCGGGCGTCGTCGTTGGGGCGCTCGGCCATGAGACAGCGCACGCAGAAGCGCAGCTTGCTCAGCAGCTCGTCGTCGGTCATGGTGGGCTGGGTCTTCACCGTCTTTTCCATGGGTCGGTCCTTTGCGTTGCGGGTCGTTTTTCCCTCAGTATAGCGTTACTGTTCCCAACGCCCCATGGCGCCACGGGCCCCGTGCTAGACTGGGACCTGAAAAGCAACCGTCTTGAAAGGGGCGAAACATATGAGCGAATACGTAAGCGGCATCCCCGCTGACCAGGCACTTCAGATGCTGAAGGACGGAAACGCGGCGTTCCTGGGGCTGGAAAGCAGCACCGCCGACGTGTCCGCCGCAGCTCGCCGCCGCACGCTGGAGGAAGGCCAGGACCCCTACGCCATCATCGTGACCTGCTCCGACTCCCGCGTGATCCCCGAAGCCGTGTTCAACGCCGGCATCGGCGACCTGTTCGTGATCCGCGTGGCCGGCAACGTCATCGACGACCATCAGCTGGGCAGCATCGAGTACGCCGCCAGCCACCTGGGCAGCAACCTGGTGCTGGTGCTGGGCCATGACCACTGCGGCGCGGTGGACGCGGCCATGAACCACGACCCGGAGGGATACATCAAGTTCATCACCGACGACATTGCCCAGGCCATCGGCGACGAGCAGGACGAATACCAGGCCTGCAAGAAGAACGCCCTCCACAGCGTGGCGGTGATCGAGTCCAGCCTGGAAATCCAGCATGACGAGGAGCTGGGCCTGAAGGTCATGGCCGCACTGTACCACCTGGAGGACGGCCGCGTGGACTTCTTCGAGTAGGACGAAGGCCACGGCGCCCTCTCTTTCGCCCGAAAGCACAAGAAGGCCGGTCGCCGGATCCTCTGCGACCGGCCGTCTTTCGTCCTCATTGCCCCGATGCGCTAGTCCACGTGGTCGTCGAAGAAGTGCTTGACCTTGGACAGCGCGCCCTCGAACACGACCTCCTCTTCCTCGGTCAGGTCGGCCAGGGCGCCCTCCACCATCTGGCGGTGGAACATGTCATGGGCGCGGCAGATTTTGCGGCCCTCCTTGGTCAGGCTCACCAGCACGCGGCGATGATCCGCCTGATCGCGCTCGCGCTGCACCAGGCCGCGCTTCTCCAGCCGGCCGATGGCCGTGGTCAAGGTGGCCAGAGTCACGCCCAGGCGGCCAGCCACCAGGCCCATGGGGTCCTTGTTGTACATGCCCACTGCGGCAATGGTGTGGATCTCCGCGATGGTGCAGCCCTTGGTGATGCGGTTGTTCAGGGACTGCTCCTCTATGCGCAGGATGGCGTCGAAAGTGTCGACCAGCAGGTCGTTCAGGCGCTCGCGGCGCCGGCGCGCTTCCTTGGGGGCAGTTGCCTCAGTCATGCGGGTCCTTTCACCTGGGGTTTCATCGAAAATACTTTGATTATCAAATTATACCCCATAATCTGCGATTTCCCCAGGGCAACATCATTTGCGCACAACGCGACCGCAGGCGCCGCGGCACCACGAGCGTGCAGCACCGCCACGAGCCGTTTCGGGCTGCGTATATGGCTCGTGACACCATGCTCAAACAGTGAGTACGGTTTCAGGCCCCTTCGGCCATTCTTTCGAGGTCGCGTCCGTAAAGTGGTGTAAATACAAGGAATGAGCCAGGGGCTCCTCT
>JAUNCQ010000052.1 GCA_030526515.1 Coriobacteriia bacterium | reverse complement strand
CGAAAGGGAAGCGGGCGAAAGCCAAGCGGAGGTTTCGTCCCCTAGCGCGCCCGCTGCCGAGCAGGGGAGCGCCCGATGACGGCGGCGCTGCGGGAGCGGCCCGCCCAGCTGACCATCGGCTGCCATCTGTCCAGTTCCAAGGGCTACGTGCACATGGCCAAGGACGCGGAAAAGGTGGGCGGCAGCACCTTCCAGTTCTTCACCCGCAATCCGCGGGGCTGCAAGGCCAAGGACATAGACCCGGCTGACGTGGCGGCGTTCCACGAGCGCTGCGGCCAGCAGGGGATCGGGACCATCCTGGCCCATGCGCCCTACACGCTGAATCCCTGCAGCGCCAAGCCCGACGTGCGGGAGTTCGCCCGCATGGTGCTGGCCGACGACTTGCAGCGCATGGAACACACGCCGCACCAGCTGTACAACATGCATCCCGGCAGTCATGTGGGCCAGGGCGCGGAGGAGGGCATCCGGCAGATCGCCGACGCCCTGAACCAGGTGCTGCGTCCCGAGCAGACCACTACCGTGCTGCTGGAGACCATGGCCGGCAAGGGCTCCGAGGTGGGCCGCACCTTCCAGGAGATCCGCGACATCCTTGACCGGGTGGAGCTGGCCGACCAGCTCATGGGCGTGTGCCTGGACACCTGCCACGTGTGGGATGGCGGCTATAATATAGTGGACGACCTTGACGGCGTCCTGGAGGAGTTCGACCGCGTCATCGGCCTGGAGCGTCTGCGGGCCATTCATCTGAACGACTCCAAGAACCCGTGCGGCGCCCACAAGGACCGTCACGAGCGTATTGGCGAAGGCTGCATTGGGTTCGACGCGTTGAGCGCGGTCACGAACCACCCGGCCTTGTGCCACCTGCCCTTCTACCTGGAAACTCCCCAGGACAAGCTGGAAGGATGGGCGGGCGAAATCCAGCAGCTGAAGCAGGCGTATAGGAGCTAGCCATGGTAGAGCGCAGACGCGTTGAGCCTCAGGCCCGTGACCGGGCCCGGTCCCGTGCGGCTGCGCGTCCCCGGACGGCCCAGCCCCGGACGGCCCCGTCGGACCGCGGCGGGCAGCCCTATGCTCGCAGGCCGGACCGCGCTCGCGCTGGCCAGCAGCCCCGTACCCGTGCCCGCGGCGCGCAGCCGGGCGCTGCCCCGCGGACCCGTACCCCCGCTCGTTCTCCGCAGGCTGCGCGTCCGGATCGCGTCCGCGCCGGGCAGCAGCCCCGCACCCGCACCTCTGCTCGCACCCCGCAGGCTGATCGCACCCGCTCCCGCTCGACGGCGCGGCCTGAGCGCCGTGCTCCCCGGGACCGCTCCGCGTATTCCGAGCGTCCCCGCTCCAGTCAGGCGCGGCGGACCCGCGCCCCGCAGCCGGCGCCGTCCGGCGGCGCGGCTTTCGTCCAGGTTGCCCTGACCGTGCTGGGGGTCGTCTGCACGGCCCTGGCCCAGGCGGGTTCCTTCCTGTGGCGGGCCTTCCGCAGCCTGCCGGGCAAGGCCCAGCCGGTGGTGGCCCTGGTGCTGCTGGTGGTCCTGCTGCTGCTCGGCCGCAGCTTCACCGGCATGTTCGCCCCGGCCCCCGCTGCCGACCCGGCCGCTGACCAGGCGTCCCAGGAGCAGCCCCAGGAGCAGGAGGACCCGGCTGCCCAGGCGGAGCCCCAGCCCCAGACCGATTACGAGCTCATAGACCAGGCCCTGCTTTCGGACTACCTGTCCGAAGACGAGCAGACGGAGTTCATGAAGGCTGCCCAGACCAATGACGACATTGCCTGGATCGGTGCCCACATCCGCGACTACGACACCTTCGGCTACGAAATCCAGGCCAAGCTGCTGAAGCTGGCCGTGGCAGAGCCCATGGCGGTGGATTTCGTCCGCCACTACCCGGAGCGGGCGGGCAGCACCGACGCGCAGCCCTGCGACCCCGTGGAGGAGGGCACCGTGCCCGCGCTGCACCAGTGGGACACCCGCTGGGCGTACGCGGACTACAGCCGCTCGGTGATCGGCCTGGCGGGCTGCGGTCCCACGGCCATGTGCATGGTCTACCAGGGGCTCACCGGCCAATCGGACAAGTCGCCCTACGACTTCGCCATGGACGCCATCGTCAACGACTACGTCCACAGCGGCACCGACCAGGGGTTCTATCCGTTCGAAGCCCAGAGCAACGGCCTGACCTATGAGGAGATCGGCGTCAGCAGCGCCGAGCTCAAGGACGCCCTGTCCAGCGGTCACGTGGTCATTTGCAACGTGGGCCCTGGCGACTTCACCCAGGTGGGCCACTTCATAGTGCTGGCGGGCCTGGACGACCAGGGCAAGCTGATCGTGAACGACCCTTACTCCCAGGTCCGCTCGGAGAAGCGCTGGGACGTGGACCAGGTCATCGGTCAGACCCAGCTGCTCATGAGCTTCGGCCGCGAGTAAGCGGGCAAACCGGGGCTGGTTTTCGCCCAAAAGCTGCAAAAGTACGCTATAATCCACAAGTTACATGCGTTGACGAAGATAGCCCGCACAAGGCGCTTCCCAGAGAGGGTCCCTTGGCTGAAAGGACCTAGGCGGCGGTGCAGGGCGGTTCCCTTCCGAGCAGCAGGGCGCAAAGCGAATGCGGTCGGCCCCGGCCCCGCAAGGCGTTAGTAGGTCCTGACGGCTGGCCCCCGTGACCGGGCAAATCAAGTGGGCGAAAGCTTCGGCCTTCGTCAACCAAGGTGGTACCGCGAGAGCCTTTTCTCGTCCTTGGAGCAGCCGCGCAAGCGGTTCCAGGGAAGGGAAAAGGCTCTCTTTTTTGTGCAAGAGATGCCAGATGTAAGAATAGAGGTGACTATGGCAATCGTAGATGAGGTGGTCGAGCTCCGCGACGCGACGCTGACCGCCATTTCCGAGGCCCAGACCACGGATGCGCTGGAAAAGGTGCGCGTGACCGTGCTGGGCAAGGCAGGTACGCTCACCGGCTACCTGCGTGGCATGGGCCAGGTGGCCAAGGAGGAGCGCGCTGCGGTGGGCAAGACCGTCAACGAGGTGCGCAACGCCGTGGAGGCCGCGCTGGAGGAGCACAAGGCCGTGCTGGCAGCCGCCGAGCTGCAGGCTTCCATTGAGTCCTCTGCCGTGGACGTGACCATGCCCGGCCGCGTGCAGCAGATGGGCACCCGCCATCTGATCAACGCGATCTCCGATGAGATCTCCGAGCTGTTCCTGGGCCTGGGCTACACGGTCCTGACCGGCCCCGAGGTCGAGACCGACTGGTACAACTTCACCGCGCTGAACGCCCCGGCCGACCATCCCAGCCGCGGCCTGGCGGACACCTTCTACGTGAAGGACAACACCGGCGCGGAAACCGCGGTCAAGGGCGAAAGCGCCGTCCTGCTGCGCACCCAGACCTCCGGTGTGCAGGTGCATGCCATGGAGGACCGTGAGCTGCCCATCTACATCATCGCTCCCGGCAAGGTGTACCGCCGCGACGTGGCCGACCCCAGCCACCTGCCCCAGTTCCACCAGTGCGAAGGCCTGGTGGTGGACAAGGGCATCACCTTCGGTGACCTGAAGGGCACCCTGGACTACTTCTGCAAGCAGCTCTTCGGCGAAGACCGCAAGACCCGCTTCCGCGCCCACTACTTCCCGTTCACCGAGCCCTCCGCTGAGGCCGACGTGAGCTGCGGCGTGTGCGGCGGCACCGGCAAGCTGGAAAACGGCGACAAGTGCCGCATGTGCAAGGGCACCGGCTGGATCGAGATCCTGGGCTGCGGCATGGTCGACCCCAACGTGCTGGAGATGTCCGGCATCGACCCGGAGGAGTACTCCGGCTTCGCCTTCGGCGTGGGCATCGAGCGCGTTGCCTGCCTGAAGTACAACGTACCCGACCTGCGCATGCTGCTGGAAGGCGACATGCGCTTCCTGCGCCAGTTCTAGGAGGTTAGAATGCTTGTTTCTCTGAAGTGGCTCAGCGAATACGTTGAGGTCCCCACTGACATCCAGGCCCTGTGCGACAAGATGGACCTGACCGGCACCGGCGTCGAAGGCGTCGAGCGCACCGGCGACAACCTGGCCGGCGTGGTCGTGGGCCACGTGGTGGAGTGCGAGCCCCATCCGGACTCCGACCACATGCACGTGACCAAGGTCAACGTGGGCCAGGGTGAGCCCGTGCAGATCGTGTGCGGCGCTCCCAACATGACGCTGGGCATCAAGGTTCCCGTGGCCACCATCGGCGCGGTGCTGCCCGGCGACTTCAAGATCAAGAAGTCCAAGCTGCGCGGCGTGGCCTCCCACGGCATGTGCTGCTCCAAGCGCGAGCTGGGCATGGGCAACGAGCACGAGGGCATCTGGATCCTGCCCGAGGACGCCGAGGTCGGCATGCCCATCGCCGACTACCTGAAGATGTCCGACACCGTGCTTGACCTGGAGATCACCCCCAACCGTCCCGACTGCCTGTCCATGCAGGGCATGGCCCGCGAAATGGGCGCCATGTTCCGCGTGCCGGTGACCTACCCGGAAAAGGAGCTGGTCGAGGACCCGAGCCAGCCCAACGTCTCCGAGCTGGCAACCGTGACGGTGGAGGACGCCGGGCGCTGCCCCCGCTACACCGCCCGCGTCATCAAGAACGTGAAGGTGGGCCCGTCCCCGGACTGGCTGGCCGAGCGCGTCCAGGCCGCCGGCGCCCGCTCCATCAACAACATCGTTGACGTGACCAACTACATCCTGTTCCTGCTGGGCCAGCCCCTGCATGCCTTCGACTATGACAAGCTGGTCGGCGCCGACGGCAAGGCCAACGTGGTCATCCGTGCTGCGGAGGAGGGCGAAAAGCTCACCACCCTGGACGAAATCGAGCGCGACCTGACCCAGGACATGACCGTCATCGCCACGCCGGAGCGCGCCGTTGCCCTGGCCGGCGTCATGGGCGGCCTGGAGACCGAGGTCACCGACGAAACCACCACCATCCTGCTGGAGTCCGCCACCTTCGAGCCTGGCCGCACCAGCCGCACCAGCCGCAACCTGGGCCTGATCAGCGAGTCCTCCCTGCGCTACGAGCGCCGCGTGGACGACGTGACCTGCGCCGACTACTCCGCTTTCGCCGCTGCCCTCATGGCAGAGGTTTCCGGCGGCGTGGTCTGCCCGGGCGTGATCGACATCTACGGCAAGAAGACCGAGCCTGCACAGCTGAAGCTGCGCGTGAAGCGCTGCCAGGGCATGCTGGGCGAAACCATCCCCGCTGAGGAGATGACCGACATCCTGGAGCGCCTGGGCTGCGTGGTCGCCGCCACCGACGACGCTGACGTCCTGGACGTGACGGCTCCCACCTTCCGTCCCGACCTGGAGCGCGAGATCGACCTGTACGAGGAGATCCTGCGCCTGTACGGCATGGACCGCATCCCCGCAACCCTGCCGGGCGGCCGCGGCCGACTGGGCACCCGCTCCGAAGAGCAGCGCAAGATGGACGTGGTCAACAACACCATGCGCGCCTGCGGCGTGAACGAGACCATGACCTACTCCTTCGCCGACCCCAAGGACCTGGAGAAGCTGCGCATGGACGCAGACGGCCTGGGCGTTGCCGTCGAGCTGCTGAACCCGCTGAACTCCGACCAGTCCCTCATGCGCCAGACCATCATCCCCGGCCTGCTGCGCTCCGTGGCCTACAACCAGTCCCGCGGCGTCCGCAACATCCAGCTCTACGAAACCGGCACCGTGTTCTTCGGCGCCGAAGGCAAGCTCCAGCCCAAGGAGCGTCAGAAGCTGGCCTGCGTGCTGGCCGGCGCCATGGGCGGCACCGGCTGGAACGTGCAGCCCGCCGCCTTCGACTTCTTCGACGGCAAGGGCATCGTGGAAAGCCTGGTGCGCGAGCTGGCCATCCCCAAGCTGCGCTTCAAGGCCCTGGACGCTGACGCGGCCCCGCACCTGCAGCCTGGCCGTGCTGCCCAGGTCCTTTCCGGCGGCACCGTCCTTGGCTGGGTGGGCGAAATCCATCCTCTGGCCGTGGCCGCCTTCGAGGCCGAGGCTCCCGTGGTTGCCTTCGAGCTTGACCTGGAGGCCCTGATCAAGAGCAGCCAGCTGTGCCGTCCTTACGTGGACGTGCCCACCTTCCCGGCTGTGACCGTGGACGTTGCCTTCGTGGTGGACGAGTCCGTGACGCATGAGACCCTCATGCAGCGCATCACCTCCGCCGGCGGCAAGCTGCTGGAAAGCGCTGAGCTGTTCGACGTCTACCGTGACGACGAGCGCCTGGGCGCCGGCAAGAAGTCCATGGCCTATGCCCTGGCTTACCGTGCTGCCGACCGCACCCTCACGGGTGAGGAGGTCGAAAAGGCCCACGCCAAGCTCATCAAGAAGGTCTGCGGCTCCACCGGCGCCGAGGTCCGCGGCTAGCCTTTCCCGCGCGGCAGCGACGAGGCTCGCGGCTTACTTCTTGCGTGTCAGCGACGTGGCTCGCGGCTTATTTCCCGCGATGACGTCGTCTGCCCGCGCATAAAGCCCGACTTGCAGGGGCGGTTCGATTTTTTCGGACCGCCCCTTATTTTATGGAACAAGTGTTCGAAAATCGTGGTATCATCTGACCATGACAAATCGAGCCAGTGCAAGTGCTCCGCATCTGACGCGGCTGCCCATTGCGGCCAGGTAAGTTCCGCCCGGCCCCTACCACGCTTGCAAGATCCTCTCCGCCAGGAACAGGGAAGGAGCGTGCCCTATGTGCTCTGCCTTCTGTGCCGTGGAATCCAACCCCATCCTGCCCGAATCCAGCGTGGTGCAGGCATCGTCTTTGCAGGACGCCTTGGCCGAATGCAACTGGGACCTGCTCACGGACGTGATCGTGGACCAGTACGTGGTCGGCCTCGACCGTCTGACCGAGTTCAGCGCGCCACGCATCCGCGCCGTTCAGGACCGCATCCGAACCGCCCTCGAGCAGATGACCACCCAATCCCGCTATCGGCCCTATGGCCGGGAGCGGGTCATCGTGCCTCGGGAAACCTTCCTGCTCGAAGGCTCTTCCTTGTGCATCCGTCGTCGCATTGACGCCTGCTGCGTCGCCATCCAGGATTTGGAGGATGAAACCTTCGTCTACGACGACCCTCAGATCGACTTCGGCTTTGCCGAACTATCCTGGGAAAACGCCCTTGCCATGCCAGTTTGGTATCTTTCGACCTTCTGTGAGCAGGAGCGGTATATGATGTTGGCAAGTGCTTTCTGGGAGATGACCCGCTATGGCTTCTCCTGGGAAGACCATGAGCTCAGCCTGTGGAGCAGGGGATTGCCCAAGGTGGCGGATCCTGCCAACGGCATGATCGTCCCCTTGGGGAGGGAGCTGGAAACCCGTCGTCCGGCAGGGTTCGACTGGGGCTATCGTCAGCGCCTGCGCAGCCGTGTGATCGAGCTGAACCGCTGCGCGGAGGAAAACTTCCTCCTGACCCTCAAGGGCATGTGCGCCTGGATGCGCGCTGCCAGCGCCCATCGAGGGTGGGGCTGAGCTTAGGCATTGCCTCGGGCGACCCTCCGCTTGTGGGCCTGACGTGCATATGCGGAAGTTCTACGCTTCTCCCTCCTGAAACCGTGTATAATCACCGTTACTGCATATCTTTGTCTAATTTCTCATCAATATTGAATATTTCAGTGTAAGATTGCGAAATTCGAAAATGACGAAGGAGGATTCCATGGGATTGAAAGCTGGTGTGGTCGGAGCTGCGGGCTTCGCAGGAATCGAGCTGGTTCGCCTGCTCCTTCGCCATCCCGACTTCGAGCTGACGGTCGTCACCTCTGACGCTTGGGCCGGCACGCCCATCTCCCGCATGTACCCGGCATTCACCGGCGTGACTGACCTGGCCTTCTCTGCGAATGCCCAGGCTCCGCTGGCGGAATGCGACGTGGTGTTCCTGGCGGTTCCTCATACGGCGGCGCTGGCCGTGGCTCCCGGCCTGATCGAGCAGGGCGTTTCGGTGGTTGACCTTTCCGCTGACTTCCGCCTGGCCGATCCGGAGGAGTACCAGGCCTGGTACAAGACTCCTCATACGGCAACTGACCTGCTGGCCAAGCGCGCCTTCGGCCTGCCCGAGCTCTTCCGCAAGGATCTGGAGGACCTGGCTGCCAAGCATGCTGCTGGTGAGGCGGTGCTGGTGGGCTGCGCAGGCTGCTATCCCACGGCAACGTCCCTGGCGGCGGCTCCGGCCATCCGTGCGGGCCTGATCGATCCGAAGGGCGTCGTGGTGGTGGACGCCGTGTCCGGCGTCACGGGCGCGGGCAAGAAGGCCACTGAGCGCACCCATTTCTGCTTTGCCAACGAAAACGTGGAGGCCTATGGCGTGGGAACTCATCGCCATACGCCTGAGATCAGCCAGATCCTGGGCCTGGACGGCCGCTTGGTGTTCACCCCGCACCTTGCTCCGCTTAACCGCGGTCTGCTTTCCACGGTGACCATGCCCCTTGATCCGGCAAAGCCCCTGCCCACCCAGGAGGAGCTGGACAAGGTGTATGCGGACTTCTACGCGGATTCCGCCTTGGTGCAGTTCATCCAGGGCGGTCAGCCCCAGACCAGTTCGGTGGCAGGTACCGATCGCGCTCAGGTCGGTGCGGTGGTTCATACCGCCGCCCGCATGGTCGTGGCGACGGGTGCCATCGACAACCTGGGCAAGGGCGCTGCCGGACAGGCTGTGCAATGCGCTAATATCATCTGCGGTCTGGACGAAGCCGCTGGCCTCGACCTGATCGCCTGTGCAATCTAGCAACCCATCCACGACGGAGGAAGAAATAGCAATGAGCGTTGAAAACAACACGGTTCAGCCCCTTCGGGCTGCGGCCTGCTCCTCCAACGAGCTGGCCGAGCCTCTGGAGCTCCTGCCGGAAGGCGGCGTCGCCTCTGCCCAGGGCTTCAAGGCCGCGGGCATCCATGCCGGCTTCAGGGCCGACCCCAACCGCAAGGACTTCGCCCTGGTGGCAGCCGACGAGCCCTGTGCAGCCGCAGGCACCTTTACTACGAACGTGTTCTGCGCGGCTCCGGTCATCGTTTCCCGCGAGCACCTTGACGGCGTGTCCTATGGCACCGCGCGCGCAATGATTATTAACTCGGGCATTGCGAACGCGGCAACGGGCCCCATCGGCCTGGACACCGCCCGCCAGTCTGCGCGGATTGCCGCTGAGGCGGTGGGCTGCACGGAGGACGAGGTCCTGGTGGCCTCTACCGGTGTCATCGGCCAGCATCTGGACATGGAGCCCTTCAAGACCGGCCTGCCCGCAGCGGTCCAGGCCCTTTCCGTGGAAGGCGGCCACGACGCTGCACGCGCCATCATGACTACCGACACCGTGCCCAAGGAGTATGCCGTGACCTTCAGCGGCGACGGCTTGGGCTACGACGGCGTTACCTTCACCGTGGGCGGCATGGCAAAGGGCTCCGGCATGATCATGCCCAACATGGCCACCATGATCTCTGTGGTGACCACGGATGCCCCGGTCACCGCCAATGACCTGCATGAGGCCCTGGTGGATGCCGTTAACGTGAGCTTCAACAAGATCACCGTGGACTCGGACACCTCTACCAACGACACCTGCATCGCCTTCGCCAGCGGCGCGGCAGCTCCTGGCGCTGCGCCCATGGAGAAGGGGAGCGATGCCTATGCCGTGTTTGCGTCTGCCCTGAAGGCAGTGTGCTCCGGGCTGGCTCGCCAGATGGCAACGGACGGCGAAGGCGCTACGCGTCTGGTCACCGTGAACGTGACCGGCGCCGCCAACGATGAGGATGCCGACAAGGCTGCTCGCACCATCGCCAATTCGCCCCTGGTGAAGACGGCCATCTACGGCCACGACGCCAACTGGGGCCGCATCGCGGCGGCTGCAGGACGTTCGGGTGCTCGCTTCAACCAGGAGGACGTGTCCATCGACATCATGGGCCTGCCGGTCTGCCGTCAGGGCCTGACGGTTCCCTTCAGTGAAGAGGAGGCCCTGGCCCGCTTCGAGGATCCGGAGATCGTCCTGGACATCGATCTGGGTGCGGGAAGCGCCCAGACTACCATGTGGACCTGCGACTTCTCCCACGACTACGTGACCATCAACGGCGACTATCGCACGTAGGCCCTGCGTATAGCATGTTTGAATGAATTGAGAGCGAAACGGACGGAAATGAACTACTCAAAGGACTCAAGGCCCAACGGCGTATCAAGTTTGACCGCAGACGTGCTGGTCGAGGCAATGCCGTGGATCAAGAACGTGACGGGCAAGACCGTCGTCATCAAGTACGGCGGCGCGGCTATGATCGACGAGCAGCTGCGCGCTGACGTCATGGCTGACATCGTGCTGCTGAAGATCATCGGCATTCGCCCCGTGCTGGTGCACGGCGGCGGCAAGGCGATCAACGCGGCCATGGAGAAGGCCCAGATGCCGGTTGAGTTCGTGGATGGCCAGCGTGTCACCACGGACGAGGCAATGGACCTGGTGCGAATGGTGCTCACCGGCAAGGTGAACCAGGAGCTGGTAGAGGCCATGAACGTTCATGGCAACCTTGCCGTGGGCCTGAGCGGCGCCGACGCAGGCACGGTCATTGCTGAGCAGATGGACCCGCGTTTGGGTCGCGTCGGTCGCGTTAAGTGCGTGAATGCCCAGCTCATCGAAGACCTGGTGGAGTCCGACTATATCCCCATCATCGCCTCCATTGCCCGTGGCGAGGACGGTGGCTGCTACAACGTGAACGCTGACGTGGTGGCTGGCAACATCGCCGCCGCCATCGGCGCCCATAAGGTGGTGTACCTGTCCGACGTGAACGGCCTGTACCGCGACTTCGACGACAAGGACAGCCTCATTTCCCGTCTTTCCGTTGACGAGGCTGAAGCCATGGTCGAAAGCGGATCGATCAGCACGGGCATGATCCCGAAGCTGCGATCCTGCGTGAAGGCACTGCGATCCGGCGTCCAGCGTGCCCATATGCTCAACGGCACCACCCCCCACTCGCTTCTGCTGGAGCTCTTGACCGACAAGGGCATCGGCACCATGGTGACGGGCGACGACGCCGCTGAGGAGACCGCGCATCCGCTGGATAACTTCGCAGCTAAGCTTTCCGTTGCTGAATAGATCAAACTACGAACGGCGATTTCCGCGCATCCAAGAGGAAGGGATGATCATGAGCCTTACCGAGCAGCAGGAGCTCGAATCCGCATACGTAATGAACACCTTCGCCCGCAAGCCGGTTGAATTCGTCTCTGGCCAGGGCATGAAGCTCTACGACGACCAGGGCAAGGAATATCTGGACTTCATCGCAGGCATCGGTGCCTGCAGCCTTGGCCATTGCCATCCGGCCCTGACCCAGGCCATCCAGGAGCAGGCCGGCAAGCTCATCCACGTGAGCAACTACTATTACATCGAAAAGCGCGGCCAGGTGTCGCAGCTGATCTCCGAGCTGTTGAACAGCGGCTCCGAGCAGCCTGAAACCTGGAAGACCTTCTACGCCAACTCCGGCGCCGAGGCTAACGAGTGCTCCATCAAGCTGGCACGTCTGTATGCTCGCAACAAGCATGTCGCCGCAGGCAATGACCCGGCAACGGCTCCTCGTACCGTCGTGGTGCTGAAGCGCAGCTTCCACGGTCGTACCCTGGCTACCCTGGCTGCTACGGCGCAGGAAGTGAAGCAGGAGCTGTTCCAGCCCCTGCCGGACGGCTTCGTGAGCACGCCCATCAATGACGTCGACGCCCTGCAGTCCCTGTTTTCCCAGATGGGCGACCAGATCTGCGCAGTGATGATCGAGGTCGTCCAGGGCGAAAGCGGCGTGAACCCCTGCTCTGCCGAGTTCATGCAGGCCATTCGCGACCTGACCACTCAGCATGGCGCCACCATGATCTGCGATGAGGTTCAGTGCGGTATCTATCGTGCCGGTGCTCCCTTCGCGTTCCAGAAGTACGGCATCGTGCCGGACATCGTCTCCATGGCCAAGGGCATTGCCGGCGGCTTCCCCTGCGGTGCAAGCGCAGCTCGCGCTGAGGTTGCCGATGCGTACGAGCCGGGTACCCATGGCTCTACCTTCGGCGGAAGCAACCTTGCTATCGCATCCATGTACGCAACTCTCTCCACGCTTAAGGACGGCGGCTTCTCTGAGTCTGTGCAGGAGGTGGGCGACTACTTCCGCGTGAAGCTGGAGGAGCTTCCGCAGGCTAAGGAAGTGCGTGGTTTGGGCCTGATGCTGGCCGTTGATCTGGCTGACGACGTGAAGGCAAGCGCTCCCGAGGTTGTTGCTGCTGGTCTTGAGGCCGGACTGGTGCTGAACTACACCGGTCCGCGCACCCTGCGCTTCCTGCCGCCCTTGATTGCGACCAAGGAAGATGTGGACGCTATGCTTGACGCATTGAAGCCGCTGCTGGCCTAGGGCTGAACGGAGATATGATGACCAAGCGAAAGAGGCGCCACGACGTAATCCGCGATTTGGTGCGGGACAATGTGGTAAAGACCCAGCGAGACCTGGCGGAATTGCTGGTTCACGCTGGATATGAATGCACCCAGGCGACCATTTCCCGTGATGTCATAGACATGGGACTGGTGAAGTCTGCTGATGGCCGTTATGTTCTTCCCGAAGAGCAGCGGCTTGCTCGTCTGGTGTCTCACCTGGTGGAGGACGTGAAGTATGCCTGCAACCTGGTGGTGGTAAAGACATCTCCGGGTGCTGCCCAGGGCGTTTCCGCAGCGTTGGATGACGCTGACATGCATGGCGTGCTTGGCACGGTTGCGGGCGATGACACCATCATGATCGCCGCTGAGTCCGAGGAGGCGGCTGCTGATGTGGCTCGCCGCATCCAGGGACTCATGGAGTCGTAGCACTTCTGATTTTGATGCATTTCGAAGGGAAGCCTCCGTTTCTGTAGAAACGGAGGCTTCCTATGCAGAGAGGCCTTTGTAATACCTGATGGGGTACAATTTACCCACTTATATCGTTTGGAGGTGCAATGGCTACTTTGGGTAAGCATGGGGTGGATCCCAAGCCCAAGAAGAAGCGCAGGGTTCCCCTGCTGGTGAAGATCCTGGTTCCCCTGGGAGTGCTGCTCTGCGGCGTCGGCGTCGCAGTCGGCCTGTGTGCTTTCTGGCTGTCTGACCTGCCCGAGGTGACGGCGGACGACTTCGACAAGACCGGATCCACGTCCATCTACGCTTCTGACCGCGTTACGTTGCTTGGTCGCCTGCAGCTGCAGAACCGCGACCCTCTTCCGTCCTTGGCAGAAGCGTCCGATGATGTGATCAAGGGCACCATTGCCACGGAGGACGAGCGCTTCTACGACCACGCAGGCGTTGACTTTGCCGGCATTGCCCGCGCCTTGGTGAACAACATCACTGGCGGTGAGCTGGAAGGTGCCTCCACCATTACTCAGCAGCTGGTGCGCAATACCGTTTTGGCGAACGAGATGAGCGACATTTCCATCAAGAGGAAGATTCGCGAGATTGCCCTGGCCCTGAAGATGGAGGAGTACTACACCAAGGATCAGATCCTGCTGCTGTACCTGAACACCATCAACTACGGCTCCGGCGCCTACGGCATCGAGGCCGCGGCCCAACGTTATTTCGGCAAGCCCGCATGCCAGCTGAAGCTGGCGGAGGCTGCGCTGCTGGTGGGCATCCCTCAGTCTCCCACGTACAACAACCCCATCGACAACCCCGACAAGGCTAAGGCCCGTCGCAACCTGGTCCTTGACCGCATGGTCTCCAACGGCTTCATTTCCGAGTCCGATGCGACCCGTGCGAAGAAGACCGAGGTCAAGCTGAACATCACCAGTATCCTTGACGACGGTATTCGCAAGTATCCTTACTTCACCAGCTACGTGCGTGACCAGCTGCTCAACCAGCTTTCCTATGAAGAGGTGTTCGAGGGCGGTCTGACCGTGTACACCACCCTGGATGTGGATACCCAGGACGCTGCCGAGGAAGCCGCCAAGAAGAAGATGGAGGAGATGGGCGAGCCGTTCGAGTGCGCCATGACCGCCATCGATCCCAAGACCGGCCATGTGAAGGCCATGGTCGGCGGTAAGGACTACTACAAGGAACAGTACAACCTTGCAGCCCAGGGCAGGAGGCAGCCCGGCTCCTCCTTCAAGACGTTTACCCTGATCGCTGCTCTTGAGCAGGGCATTTCCCCCAACACCCAGGTGAAATGCAACTCCAAGATCTCCATTGGTGACTGGGACGTCCATAACTACAACAGCCACGGCTACGGCACTCGCTCCATTGCCAGCGCCTTCGCGGTGTCCTCTAACACGGGTTTCGCCCGCCTGGTCATGGCCGTGGGTCCCCAGGCGGTGGTCGACGTGGCCAAGCGCATGGGCATCACCTCTGAGTTGAAGGCCATTCCCGCCATTACTCTGGGCGTGAAGGAAGTCACCACGCTTGAGATGGCCGATGCCTACGCTACCATCGCAAACGGTGGTACCCACTATGACGCCACGGTGTTCCAGATGGTCAAGGACCGTCATGGCGAAATCATCATCGACAACACCAATCCTACGGGCGAGCAGGCTATTTCCAAGGAAGTCGCCCATGCGGCCGTCAACGTCATGAAGGGCGTGGTCCAGTACGGCACCGGCACTGGTGCGAACTTGTGGCGCAGCGGCCAGACGGTTGCGGGCAAGACCGGTACTTCCGAAAACGACAAGGACAAGTGGTTCTGCGGCATTACCCCGCAGCTGTCCACTGCTGTGTGGATCGGCGATCGCAGCAACGAGCGCTCTCCCTGGACTACCGCCGTCAGCGCATATGCGGACTTCATGAATGCATACATGGAGGGTCTGGAGCCCCAGGACTTCCCCGAGGCGGACGACCCTGAGTACACCAAGACCTTCCGTAATACCGACCTGGATATTGAGGATCTGAAGTACACCTCCGACGACAAGCCGAAGAAGGAGGAGAAGAAGAAGGAGACAGCCGCAACAGGCCAGCCCGAGATCGGCGATGTTGAGCCTACGAACCCCAAGAAGCCTAGCAAGCCCGAGAAGCCGTCTCAGCCGGAAAAGCCTGCTCAGCCCGAGAAGCCGGCAACTCCTGATCCGCCCAAGCCCTCCAAGCCGGAGACGCCTGCTAAGCCGGACCCCGAGCCTCCCTCGCCCCCTTCTGACTCTGGTGGCGGTGGTGGCGACTCCGACGACTAGCGCTGTAGTCAGTTTCTGAAGATTTTGGAATAACGCTCCTGCTCGTGATAGAGTGGGAGCGTTATTTCGTTATTCGAAGAATGCAAAGGCTTTCTCATATGCTGAAGAATCATCTGACTATCGGTATGGCTGCTGGCTGCACGGTGCTGTTGGCAGCAACGCTTACGGGCTGCTCTTCCAATTCCCTGGGCAACATGATGGGCGGCAACAACACCCAGGCTTCGGCTCAGGCGACCAACCGTGCGTACATGTCGTCGGTCAACCAGTGCATTGACTCTCTGAACGAGCGCCTGGACTCCTTCGAGGAAGCGGTTTCCAACGAAGACATGGTCGCCATGAAGACCAAGGCCGCAAAGGCAGGCGAAGTGGTTGCTCAGCTGGAGAAGCTGGAGGCTCCTGAAAGCCTGAAGGACGTGCATCAGGACTATGTGGAGGGCTGCAAGAGCCTGAGCGAGGCCCTGTCCGCCTACGTTGAGCTCTATTCTGAATCCAAGGAAGGCAAGGTCGACTCCTACGAGGCAAAGCTGAAGGCTATTCAGCATAAGTACGACGAGGGCATTGCCCAAATCAAGGAGGGCGATGACGCTGCAGCTGCCAAGGGCAGTACCGAGGGCGATAAGTCCGGCGATCAGGCCGCCTCTGGTCAGAAGAGCTAAGCAGAGCCTCGTCAGCAGGGGAGGAGCAAGGCGCTCTGACCGATAGAACGCAAAAGGAAAGGGAGCCCGTGGGCTCCCTTTCTTCGTGTATGGAGTGGATTGCCCGACGCTAGGCTCCGCCGCCTTCGTCGCCGTAGCCGCCGGCAGGCGCTTCGGCTCCGCCTCCAGCGGGGGTCTCTCCGCCGTTGTCGCCGTTGCCGCCGGCCTCGCCTGCGCCTTCACCGCCGCCGGTTTCGCCACCTTCACCAGTATTGCCGGTGTTGCCGGTTTCGCCTGTCTGGCCGCCTTCGCCGCCCTGGTTGCCTTCGTCCTGGCCGTCGGCTGCGGTCTCGCCGTCACCGCCGCCGTTGCCGCGTCGGCCCTCGCCGTCCTCATCGTCGTCCTCGGTGCCGTACTTTTCCTTGGCCTTGTCGTTGAACGGGCTTTCGTACTCAGGCTCCTCGGCCTTGGTGAAGTCCTGGGGCTCCACGCCGTCCAGGGCCTTCTCCATGAAGATGCGCCACATGTCGCGGCACCAGGAGGCGGACCACATGCTGCGCTCCGGGTCGGCGCCAGTCCAGACGGCGGTGGACAGCTGCGGGGTGTATCCGCAGTACCACAGGTCGCGCCCTTTGCGGTACCGTGCTTCACAGCGCTTTCCAGCACAGCGCCATGGCCACTTGACGGTACCCATGCCGTTGGGCGTGCGGGAGAATATCTCGCGCACCAGCGGCCTGATGTCGGCATATGCGTTCCTCTCGGGATGGGATGCCAGGTAGTAGCAGATGGACCGCCTGGGGTCGAACTTCTCAAGCACCAGCTACAGGGGTCACTCATGCCTCAGCGACGTCGGCGCCTCTGCTCGATCTTGTCTGCCAAGGCATTGATTCGTTTTAGGATTTGCGTTTTCCAGCTCCAGCTCGCGGATTCTCGCCTCGAGCTACTCCTCGCGCGTGGCGTAGGCGGGCTTTGCTGGCTTCGGCCTCCTGCCCCTCCGCGTTGGCGCAAGGGCCTCGGCGCCGCCGACGCGGTACTCGCGCGCCCATCTCTCCGGGGCGGACTTGGACCTGATGCCGATCTCCTTCATGATCTGGGGCTTGGACAGCCCCTCGTTGAGGAAGAGCTGCATGGCCCTGAGCTTCTCCTCCTGGGTGTAGGTCTTTCTCTCCCATTACAGTCAGAAGCAGTTAGTCCCCCTCCTCGGAGACGAACCCCAGGGAGGGGGACTACGATTGTGAGAGGTCCGAACGGACCGCCGATCGGGCGCCCGCGGACGGCCCTGCGCCCCTGCCCCGGAGAGGGCCTGGGGGGTGTTGCCGACGCGGGCGCCGCTGTTTCCGACGACTGATAGGAAACTGCCGGGCCCTCTGCCAAGACCGCCACGGCCATGTAATGTGGGTGTCGCTGGGAACAGCTTTCCGATCGACCGACGATTGGAAGGATACCACCATGATCAAGGAGGCACTCACCTGCAGCGCCGTGCTGGGCCTGGACGTCGGGAAGGCGTCGCACTGGGCGTGCTGCGTCACGCGCGAGGGGGAGGTCCTGGTGAACCGCAGGATCCCCAACGCCGAGGGAGACCTGGACGCGCTTCTCTCGCAGGTCCCCGTGTATGTAGTCAAATAAAAGTCGACACTGGGGATGCTGACGTTTTTCCGTACATTCCCGCCTAGGACGCCAGTCCCAGCGACCTCCTGTATTGTAGCGGGCTCATGCCTCCCAGCGACATCTTGATCCTGCCCTCGTTGTACCAGTGGATGTAGTCGTCCACGGCGGACATGAAGTCTTCGAGCGACCACCCGGACCAGCTCCTGCCGTAGAAGAACTCCACCTTGAGCCGACCGAAGAACCCCTCGCACGCGGAGTTGTCCGGTGAGCACCCCTTCCTCGACATCGAGCGGACCACGCCATAGCGCTCGCAGCGCTCGATCCATCCGGGCCAGCGGTAGTGGCATCCGCGGTCGCTGTGCCCGATGGGGTGCTGTCCGGGCTTCAGCGTCAACGCGGCGGCAT
>JAUNCQ010000051.1 GCA_030526515.1 Coriobacteriia bacterium | reverse complement strand
GTCCTGACCAGGGGGCCCTGCATGAAAGCGGACACACTTTTTTGCCTATAACCCTGAAATTACCCCTTCCCTTCCGCTGGGGACCGTGGTAATATTCTTTCTGCTAAACGTGGCTCCGTCGTCTAGCGGTTTAGGATGCCGCCCTCTCAAGGCGGAGGTCGCCGGTTCGAATCCGGTCGGAGCTACCAAGAGATTACAGGACCGGTTCGCCGGTCCTTTTCTTTTTCATCAGGACTGTCGAGCATACGAAAAGGGCTCCCGGATTCAACATCCGGGAGCCCTTCGTGCTTCTAGGGTGCGTAGCTAACGCTAGTTGGCCCAGGGATCGGAGATATCGACGCCAGCGGCGATCAGCGCGGTGTCACGAGCGATCTCGGCCTCTTCGTCCGTGGGAATCACCAGGACGTCGACGGTGGACTCGTCAGTGGAGATGCGACGGTCGAAACGACCCTCCACCATGTTGCGCTCCTCGTCGATCTGGATGCCGAAGGGCTCCAGGCCGCGGAAGATCAGACGGCGGGCATAAGGATCGTTTTCGCCCACGCCTGCAGTGCAGACGATCACGTCAACGCCGGCAAGCTCGAAGAAGTAGGCGCCGATCATACGACGGATGGACGTCAGGAAGATGTCGTAGGCAAGCTCGGACTGAGCATCGCCGTACTTGATGACCTCCTTGAGCTCGCGCAGGTCGCCGGAGACGCCGGAAACACCCAGCAGGCCAGACTCGCGGTTAAGGACGCGATCCATTTCCGCGGGAGTCAGGTTTTCCTTCTCCATGATGGCAGTGATGATCGCCGGGTCCACCGAACCAGAGCGGGTACCCATGATAACGCCGTCCAGGGGCGTGTAGCCCATGGTGGTGTCCATGCTGATGCCGTGGTCGATGGCAGCCAGGGACGCACCCGAGCCCAGATGGCAGGTGACCATCTTCAGGTCGCGCGGGCTCTTGCCCAGGAACTTGGCGGCGCGGCGGGACACGTACTTGTGGGACATGCCATGAAAGCCGAAGCGACGGATCCCGTGCTGCTCGTAGTAGCGGTACGGAATGGGGTACACGTAGTTTCGGGCAGGCATGGTCTGATGGAACGCAGTGTCGAAGGAGGCCACCTGCAGCACGTTGGGGAACAGCTGCTGGCAGCGCTTGATGACCTGCAGGGCGCTGGGGTTGTGCAGCGGCGCAAGGTGGCTGAAACGCTGGATGACCTCAAGCACCTGATCGTCCACGGCAACGGAGCAGCCGTAAGCATCGCCACCGTGGGCCACCCTATGGCCGATGGCGTCCACCTGGGACAGGCTTTGCAGCGGCCCGTCCTCCCCTACCAGATCGTCAAGGACCACGCCCAGGGCATCAGGGCAGCTGGCGGCTTCGACACTACGGGAAAGACGACCGCGGCCGTCCACGCTGGTGAACAGAGGGTCGTTGCCGATGCGCTCGATCTGACCGCGGGTAAGCTCTCCGGAGGGAGTGTCGGATCCCTCCTCGAACACCAGGAGCTTGTACTTCAGCGAACTGGAGCCCGCATTGAACACGAGGATGTTCATGCGTGCATCACCTCACGACGATAGCAGTCTTCCAGCTGACCGATGATTTCCATCAGGCGAGGCTTGTCCACCGGCTTGGCCAGAAAGGCCAGCGGGTCCATGCCGAAGGGATCGGAGATGTAGTCGCTGTATGCCGTCATGAACACGAACATAGGGACCTTTTCCAGGGTGGGAAGCGCTTCCGGCAGCATGGTGGTGCCAGCTCCCACGATGTTGTGGTCGATGAACGCGACGTCCACGCGAGTGGTACGCAGCTTGGCGATGGCTTCCTGCAGGCACACGGCCTCGGAAACCACTTTGACGCGTCCCGTGCGCTCAAGCTGATTGGTCAGCTCGACACGGGCGGGAGCCTCGTCATCGACGATCATGGCTTCGAAGATCATGCTCTTCCTTTCGCCCTGGGCACCTTACCCAGGGTTTTCCGACAAATATGTAAGGCTGAATTCTATCACGCAAACGCAACGCGCCCGCGAAAATGCATCGCGGGCGCGTAAAGCAACGTATTTACACGTGCAGACGGCGTTAGGCCAGCATGTACAGATGATCCAGAGGGCCGCTGCCCTTGCCCAGGTCGAGCTGAGCGCGAAGGGCGTTGGTCAGGTACTCCTTGGCGCCGCGAACCGCCTGCTCCACGTCCAGACCACGGGCGAGGCCGCAGGCAATGGCGGACGAAAGGGTGCATCCCGTGCCGTGGGTATTGGGGTTGCTTATACGCTCCCCCGCAATCCACAGGTCCTGGCCGGAAGCCAGCAGCAGGTAGTCGTCGGCGTTGGGCTGATCGGCAGCAAAGTGGCCGCCCTTGACCAGGACCGCCCGAGGGCCCAGCTCCAGGATGATGCGGGCCGCCTGCTCCACCTCCTCACGGGACGAAATATCCATGCCCGCCAGCACCTGGGCTTCCTGCAGGTTCGGCGTCAGCACCAGCGCCCGGGGAACCAGATGCTCCCGCAGGGCCAGAACCGCCGCATCCGTGGTCAGGGACGAGCCGCTGGTAGCCACCATGACCGGGTCAACCACCACGTTTTTCGCCCCATTGCGCTCCAACGCCCGGGCAACGGCCTGAGCCACCTCGGCGGTGGGAATCATGCCCACCTTGACGGCGTCGGGCCGGATATCCTGGAACACCGCGTCGATCTGGGCTTCCACCAGTTCGGGCGAAAGAGCCTGCACCGCGCTGACCCCCAGCGTGTTCTGGGCGGTGATGGCGGTTACGGCCGTCTGGGCGAAAAGGTGGTGGGCGGCAATGGCCTTGATGTCGGCCTGGATGCCGGCGCCGCCGCTGGAGTCGGAGCCCGCAACGCTCAGCACCGAGGGCATGGTCGCGCCGGCCATGCTATGCTCCCAGGCGGGCGACCACCTGGTCGGTGGTGACGATCTGAGCTGCATAGCAGGCCTTCATGTACTCCAGACCCTCCTCCTGGCTGCCTACCAGGAAGGTGGTGGTGGCATCGCCGACGACCACGATCTGATAGTTGTTGAAGTAGGCGTCTGCCACCGTATGGCGCACGCAGATGTTGGTGTCCATGCCGGTGCAGATGAGCGTGCGCACGCCCAGCTCGTCCAGCAGCAGGCGCAGGCCCGTCTGGAAGAAGCCGCTGTAGCGGCGCTTCAGGATGGTGTAGTCGCCTTCCTGGGGATCAAGCTGCGGGCTGGTCTGGGCCTCGGGCGTGCCTGCCAGGCCGTGCAGGCCCCACAGGTCGAGCTCGTGGTCCAGGCCCTCGATGTGGGCGTCGTTCACGTAGATGACCGGAACACCGGCGGTGCGGGCCAAAGGCAGGATGCGAGCCGTGTTAAGGGTGGCAGCCAGGATGCCGGTCTGCTCCGGGGCAGCCTCGGCATCGCCCAGCTCGTCGATCACCAGGATGGCGGTCTGAGCCAGATCGATTTCGTCCAGGTTCACAAGCTCTTCGTTCTTTTCGTCACCAAGCATGATGCCTCCTTACTCCTCATATCCCAAGTCGATCGTCAGGTCATCCATGATCTGATTAACGGTGCGCACGGCGCACATCTTGCCGCACATGGTGCAGGAATCCTCGTTGGAGGGCGGTGCGCTCTCAAAGTACTGGCGCGGCTTGACCGGGTCGATGGCCAGGGCGAACATCTGCTCCCAGTCGAAGCGCCGACGGGCATCGCTCATGCGGTTGTCGCGCTCGCGGGCTCCGGGGACGCCCTTGGCGATGTCAGCCGCATGGGCGGCGATCTTGGTGGCCACCAGACCCTCGCGCACGTCAGCGGCGTCCGGCAGGCGCAGATGCTCAGCCGGGGTCACGTAGCACAGGAAGTCCGCGCCCGCCGCGCCGGCAATGGCTCCGCCGATGGCGGAGGTGATGTGGTCGTAGCCGGGAGCAATGTCGGTCACCAGCGGACCCAGCACGTAGAAGGGCGCGTTGTGGCACAGGCGCTTCTGGATCTTCATGTTTGCGGCGATTTCGTCCATGGCCATATGGCCCGGGCCTTCCACCATGACCTGCACGCCGGCATCCCAGGCACGTTTGGTCAGCTTGCCGATCTCGATCAGCTCGGCGATCTGGCCTGCGTCAGTGGCGTCATAGCCGGCGCCGGGTCGCATGGCATCGCCGATGCTGATGGTCACGTCGTGCTCGTGCAGGATCTCCAGCACCTGGTCGTAGTACTCGTAGAACGGATTCTCGTTGCCGGTGACCTCCATCCAGGCGAAGATCAGCGAGCCACCGCGGCTCACGATGTTCATCAGGCGGCCGGTCTCCTTGAAGCTTTCGATCACGCGGCGGTTCATGCCCGCATGCACGGTCACGAAGTCCACGCCGTCCTCCGCATGACGGCGGATGACCTCCAGGAAGTCCTGGGGCGTAATGCTGACCAGGGCCTTCTCCAGATAGCCGATGGCGTCGTACATGGGCACGGTGCCGATCATGGCCGGGGACTTCTCCACCAGCTTGGTGCGGAACGCCTGGGTCTTGCCGTGGTTTGACAGGTCCATGATGGCCTCGGCGCCCAGCTCCAGGGCAACGTCGACCTTGCGCCACTCCTCGGCTTCGTCCGCCAGGTCCCCGGAAATGCCCAGGTTCACGTTGACCTTGGTGCGCAGGCCGTCGCCCACGCCCTCGGGATCAAGGGACGTATGGTGGATGTTGGCGGGAATGGCAATCACGCCCGAGGCCACGCCCTGGCGGATGTTCTCCGGCGTACGACCCTCCTTGCGAGCCACGACCTCCATCTGAGGCGTGATGATGCCCGCGCGGGCGTAGTCAATCTGAGTAATCAGGTTCTTGGCAGCCGTGGCTTCGGCCGCAGATGAGCTTCCCATAGTTCTCCCTTCGCTGGAATTACCCATATCAGGTTCAGGGGTCGAAGCGTATCCCGCTTCCTCTCAGCTCGCGCCACGAGCTCCCCCGCTATGCAGCCCGCTTGCGCAGGCTATTGGCCGAGTATAACGCGGCGAACCGCCATGGCGGGATGAATCACCAAGAGGGTCCCGTTTTCCACGCTAATGGAGCACGGCCCGCCTGCAAGCTCGTTGGACAGGCCCAAGGAGGTGCGATTGGTAAGCTCCGCGCCGTGCAGCTCGTACTGAAGGCCTGTTTCGTCCACCCCCGTTGCCCGGTCGCAGACCGCGTGGACGGACACCACCCCGGCGAACTCCCCTGCATATCCAGGAGGGGGCGAAAGCTCCAGCCGTGCCGGTCCCGGCAGCACTGTTGCCACCATGCCCTGCTCGTAGCCGGGCTCGCCGGTGGGCAGCCCCACCGCGCACACGTCCATGCCTCGCTCTGCCGCAGCGCACAGGGCCTGCAACGCGCTCAGGGTGTGGTCAAGGCGCCCGCCCAGGCAGCCGTAGGCCCGCAGGGACGTGGCGCCCTGCTCCCAGGCCAGGTCCAGGGCCAGCTCCAGATCGCTCTTGTCCTTCACGGGCGGGTGCTCCACCACCTGCTCGTGGTCGGGGACGAATCCCAGCGAGTCGAAGTCGCCCAGCACCACGTCAGGATGGACGCCAATCGCCTCCAAGTGGGCGAAACCGCCGTCCACTGCCAATACGCGGTCGAACGCACCTGCCCGCAGATGGAGCAGAAAATCCTGCTGATTGAATTCCGATGCCGCCACCAAGGCAAATACCGCCATTGCCACCTCCCGAAACCGTGTGATGAGTGCTAGAATATCACGCGCGAGTGGGCCAGACGGCTGCGTGCCCTCGGGCGCGAGGAAAGTCCGGGCTCCACAGGGCAAGATGCCAGCTAACGGCTGGGCGGGGTGACCCGACGGAAAGTGCCACAGAAAAGAAGACTCCCCGGGCAACCGGAGAAAAGCTGAAACGGTGCGGTAAGAGCGCACCAGCGCGTCGGCAACGACGCGGCTTGGTAAACCCCATCTGGAGCAAGCGCAAATAGGAACGCCATAGGCTCGCCCTGGCCTGCGTTCGGGTTGCGTGCTAGAGACATGCGGCGACGCATGTACCAGATAAATAGCCGTCCTACGACAGAACCCGGCTTATCGGCGCACTCGCCGCTGAAACGAAAAAGGAGGACCCGCGGGTCCTCCTTTTTTGCGTTTGGAATGAGGTTCGGCGACTAGTCCAGGTCGTCGAAGTCGAAGTCGTCCACGGCAGCATCGCCGAAGCCGGACAGGTCCTTGCCCAGCGGAGCAGCCACAGCCGGGGTGGCGATGGTCTGGCCGCCGTCAGCAGCCACGGGCTCGGACACGCCGGGCTCGATCACGGCAACCGGCTGATCAGCGGCTGCGGGAGCCGGTGACCAGGCAGTGGTGGTGGCAGCCGTGCGGACGCGGGCATGGGCACTGTTCTTCAGGGAAACCTCGCCGATTTCACCCAGCTTGGCGGTAGCGTCGCCGATGAAGCCCTTCAGGATGTCCTGGAACGCAGCGCGCATCTCCTCGCAGTCGGCGTCGAGCTTGTCCATCTCGTCCTGGATCTCGGCCTTTTCCTCCTGGGCCTTGGCCACGATCTCCTCAGCCTCCTGATGAGCCTTGGCGATGATTTCGTCCGCCTGCTGCTCGGCGCGGGCCAGCAGGTCATCAGCGGAGCGCTGGGCGATGATCAGGGCCTGGGCGATGGCGTTGCCGTCAGCGCGGGTTTCCTCCAGCTGACGCTCCAGCTCGGCAATGCGAGCGTCCTTTTCGGAGTCATCGGCAGCCGGAGCCTGAGGAGCCTCGGCGAAGGCGTCCTGGGAAGCACCCAGCGCGTCGATGGTAGCAGTCTCGAAGCCGGCGAAGCGAGCGTCATCAGCAGCGTCCTGCAGCTCGGCGATCTGGTTGTTCAGCGCGTCGATCTCGTCAGCGACGTGCTCCAGGAACACATCGACCTCGTCGACGTCGTAGCCCTTGCGGTCAATCGAAAAGCTCTGATTATGGATATCGGAAGCGGTAATTGCCATTGGTTTTTCCCTTCGCCCTATTTCATAGCAGCAGCAGCTGCAAGCAACCTACTTAGTAAATAACGTTGACGCCGCCAATGAGCACGCGCACTGCCAATTGTAATACAAGCAACGCGATAATCGGCGTGATGTCGATCATGCCGCCAATGGGCGGAATGAGCTTCTTGAACAGGTCAAGGTACGGGTCGCAGATGCGGCCCAGCACGTTGTAGATGTCGGCCAGGATGCCCGTGTTCGTGGGCAGCCAGCTCATGATCACGTACACGCAGATGACCATGCTGTACAGGTCAACCAGGCGCACGATCAAGCTCAGCAGAAAGATCAGCATGAAGCACCCTCCTTACAGGACGCCCTGGGACTGCAGCCCACGGCGCTCCTGGTCGTCCAGGCCGGGGCCCACAGCCACCACGAACACCTTGTCGGCCACGCAGTCCACAGATGCTCCCAGCGCCGCAGCAGCGCCGAAGGAGAAGTCCAGGATGCGCTTGACCAGCGTGTCCGGGGTCTCCGCCAGGCAGAGCACGGCAACGTCGCCGGCGCGCAGGGTCTTGGCCACCTTCTCCGCGTCACCGTAGACCTTCGGGCGCATGACCACGCAGGAACGGGTGGGCTTATGGCTTGCCACGGAAGCACTGGTGAAGGCCGTGTACGGGTCATAGGAGGATGCAGCAGCTGCCGGCTCGGCGACCGGTGCGGGCTGGACGGCCTCCTTCGTCACCGTCGGGGCGAAAACCGCCTCAAGGCTCTCGGATTGCTCGCCCATGGTAGCAGCGGGCGAAGACGGCGCCGGGCCGGTGTTCGCCACCAGCGTGCGGCCCGTGGCGGTACGGGAGGACAGCGAATCGCGGCCCATGCTCTCAGTCACCACGGCAGAGCGCTTCACGTCGGAAATGGACACCAGGTTGGGAGACGTCCCCATGCGACCGGCGCCCGCGGCGCGGGTGGTCACGGAACCATAGGGGTCGTACTCGGAGGATGCGGGGGCGTAGCCGCCATCGCGCTCTTCGTCGTAGCCGTACTCGCCGTAGTCCAGGTACTCGTCGTAGTCATCGTAGTCGTCGTAGGCTTCGTCGTACTCAGCCTGCTTGCCCTGGCCGATGAAACGGGACTTCAGGTCGTCGAACATACCCGTCGGAATCTTAGGCAGATCCATAGTGTTTCTCCTGCTTCATTTCATAGGTCCGGCCCCTACGCCGAACGTTGCGTCGGATCTTCATCCCTTTGCGGGAATGCAATCATAACAGCATTATGCCAGCTTAGAACGAGTCGCTGAAAATGGCTCGTCCGATTCTGACCATGGTAGCCCCATATTCCACGGCTACGGGCCAGTCTTCGCTCATCCCCATGGAAAGTTCATCGAATACCGCAGCATCCGCCGGCTCCATGGCGGCCTTCAGCTTCCCGTGAAGCTCGGCAAGACCGGAGAAGGTCAGTCGCTCCGCCTGCTCGTCGGCACGAGGCGCCATGGTCATGAGACCGCGCAGGCGCACGTTGGGCAGCTCCAGGCACAGCTGGGCCAGCTCCTGGGCCTGGTCCAGGGTACAGCCGCCCTTGGACTCCTCGCCGGATACGTTCACCTCGATGAGCACGTCCTGGACCTTACCGATCTTGGCGGCCTCGTCGTTGATCTTGCGGGCGTGGCGCTCCTGGTACAGCGAATGGATCAGGGACGCATGGGCCACGATGTCCTTCACGCGACGGGACTGGACGTTCCCGATGAAGTGCCACGTGCTATCTGGATATGCCTGGGCCTTCTCCACGAGGCACTCGGGGCGGTTTTCGCCAAAGTCATTGGCTCCGCCCTGCACGGCCAGCTCCACCACCGGAGCCTCAACGGTCTTGCTCACCGCGATCAGACGCACCGCGTCCGCTTCCCTACCGCACTCCTGGGCACGCGCGGCAACCTGTGCCGCAATGCGCTGGTAGTTTTCCGTTACGCCCACGATCTTCCTTCCGTTCGAACGGCAATGGCGCCATGGCGTCCGCACACGCCGCCGCTTGCCCTGTATGAATAGTAGTCATGGGGATGGCACTTGGTGCACACCCCCGCATCCCAGATGCGCTCGGGCACAAGGCCCGCCCGCTCCAGATCCGTGGCAACCGCCTCGGCCAGGCTCACATGGTCGGGATCGGGCACGCATGCGGGTCCGAAGGCCTGCAGGAATCGCCCTGCCACGTCCCGCCCCGTCTGGAAGCACTCCTGGCGTATATGCGGTCCGATGTAGGCGTTGAACCCTGCCGCGCTGCAACCGGACACGGCCTCGAGCCGTCGCGCCGCCAACCCGGCAATGCCCGCCACGGCTCCGCGCCATCCAGCGTGGACCACGGCAAAGGATCCATCGGGCGAAACCATCACCAAAGGCAGGCAGTCGGCAAAGCACAGCAGCGCCGCCACGTCGGGGGCGGTCACCACCAGGCCGTCGGCCTCCTGCTGCGCTTGGGCACGGGCGGCCTCAACGGCTACTTCGTCCCTCGACGGAACATCCACCAGCTCCACGCCGTGGACCTGGTTGGGAACGATCAGCTGCGCGTCGGGCACGCCCAGGGCCTGCAGCAGCAGGCCGCGGTTGCGCTCGACGGCGCCCAGGTCATCGCCCACATGGGATCCCAGGTTCAACCCCTGGTACGGCGGCGCGCTCACTCCGCCCGCTGCTCCGGTAAAAGCCGCCCTAACGCCAACCGACGATGCAAGCGCATCGTCGGTCAATAGCGTGATGCCCGCGCAGCTGCGCGCATCCATATGGGGCAGCGGCAGTTCAACAGCCACTGTCATGCTCCTATCGCTGGCGCTTCAGGAAGTCGGGAATGTAGTCTTCGTCTGCGAAGCGGCTAGAGGCGGAGGTGGTGAAGCTCGGAGTGGAAACCGCAGCGGCCACCGGCTCGGGCGTGGGCGCGAACAGGTCCTTGGCGCCGAAGTCCATGGAGGACTGGGAGCCGGAGCCGGCCTTGAAGCCCGTGGCGATGACGGTGATGCGGACCATGTCCTGCATGTCCTCGTCCACGATCTGGCCGTAGATGATGTTGGCGTTTTCGTCCGCGCAGGCCTCAACGGTATGAGCGGCCTCAGCCACTTCCTGCAGGGTCAGGTCGGGACCGCCGGCAATGGAGAACAGCACGCGGGTGGCGCCGGAGATGGACGCCTCCAGCAGGCTGGAGTTGGTTGCCTGCTGCGCTGCCTCGAGTGCGCGGTTTTCACCGCTGGAGACGCCGATGCCCATCATAGCGGTGCCGGCGTTCTTCATGACAGAGCGGATGTCGGCGAAGTCCAGGTTGATCAGACCCGGGATGGTGATCAGGTCGGTGACGCCCTGAATGCCCTGGCGAAGCGTGTCGTCGGCAATGCGGAAGGCGTCGATCATGCTGGTCTTCTTGTCCACGATCTCCAGCAGTCGGTCGTTGGGGATCACGATCAGCGTGTCCACCTTCTGGGACAGCAGGTCAATGCCCTGCTCTGCCTGGTTGCGACGGACGCGGCCTTCGAAGGAGAAGGGCTTGGTCACAATGCCCACGGTCAGCGCGCCGATCTCCTCACGGGCGATCTCTGCGATGATGGGAGCAGCGCCGGTGCCGGTGCCGCCGCCTTCGCCCGCCGTGACGAACACCATGTCCGCCTCGGAAAGGGCCTCGCGGATCTCTGCACGGCTTTCCTCGGCTGCCTGGCAGCCCACCTCGGGGTTAGCGCCAGCGCCCAGGCCACGAGTCAGCTCCTCGCCGATGTGGATGGTCTTGTCTGCGTCGGACATGAGCAGAGCCTGACGGTCGGTGTTCACGGCGATGAACTCAACGCCCTTCACCCCAGCCTCGACCATGCGGTTCACGGCATTCGTTCCGCCGCCGCCTACGCCGACGACCTTGATCACGGCCAGATGCTCTGCGCCGATTCTGCTGTTTGACATTGTATCCTCCACACCTTCTGCGTTGAGTTGCTGCGTTACGTTGTATGAGTGCGATTCATTACACACGCCCGATATTCTACCTTATACCTGGCATGTTGCAAATATGACTATGCAGAACGCCAGGTCGGGCGATCGACCGACCGCACGTTTATGTACGCGATGGACCCCTCGTACTGCTTCATGAGCTCCAGGCAGACCCGCTCCTTGTTGCGGATGTCGTCCGCGGTACCGAAGGCGATCTCCACGCCGTTTTCCAGCACCAGCGTGGTGGAGTCGGCGTCGGAGGCCACTATGGTCTTTACCTGGTCGGCCAGCTCGGTGCTCATGCCGGAGATGATGGACAGGGCGTTGTTGACGCTTTCCTCTCCGCAGGGCTCGCCAATCTGAGGCTCCGCGGACACCAGGATGTTCTGGATGTGCATGACCTTGGCCGCATCCTCGTATACCTGAGCCGACGTTGCCTTGCCCGCCTCGGAGTCCTGGTCGGGAATGGGCATGAGCCATCTGCCGTCCGACGCGATGGCCCACTGCTGGGACTTGCTGGTAGCGGACGACTGAACCTCCACCACCGCCTGGATGGTGCGCTCGGTCACCGCCAGCTCAAGCTTGTCAGGGAACAGACGGATCACCGACGCGTCCTTGATCCACGCATCCCGCAGGAGGTTGCGCCTGACGGCCTCCGTGTCTATGGTCAGCAGGGTGGAGCCCTCCGGCACGGCGGCAAGCTGCGCCATCTCCTGGTCAGTCAGGTGGGAAACGCCCTTGGTCACCACGCCCTTGATGACGAACGCACCGGTGGACGAAAGAACCACCAGCGCCACGGCCACCACGGCAGCAAGGCCGCCCAGGATGCCCAGGACCACCGCTGCCTTTCGCCCTCCGCCATTGCGACCGCCGTTGCGGGCAGAGCCGCGGTTCAGGTCGCCGATGCGCGTGGAGCGCACCTGGCCCCGACCGGAATCCGCGGGGCGCCTGCGTCCGGAGGACGACGTGACGCGATACCCCGACGACGCCGCAGGGCGCGACGAACCGCCGCGCGCGGGGCGGGAGCTAGGATATCCCGAGGAAGCGGACCTCCGGTTTGAGTTCAATGCCATGTGCTTCGTACACCTTCGCCTTTGCTTGTTCCATGAGGGCGCACACGTCCTGAGCCGTGGCACCGCCCAGGTTCACGATGAAATTCGCGTGCACCTCCGAAATCTGCGCGCCGCCCACGCGGGCGCCCTTGAGGCCGACCCCTTCGATGAGGGACCCGGCCGACATGCCCTCGGGGCTCTTGAACACGCTTCCGCAAGAAGGCATGCTCAGCGGCTGGGTCCGGCGCCGGCGCGCCAGGGAGGCCTCCATCTTACCGCGAATATAGACGGGGTCCGCAGGTTCCACGGCAAGCTCACATTCCAAGATGACGTCGTCAGGGGCGAAAGAGGTGCTGCGATACCCCCACTGGACCTGCGAGCCGGAAAGCTTGCGCAGGCCCTGGCTGGAAGAGAACACGGTAACCGAGCGAACGGCGCTGCCAATCCAGTCGGTGCGGGTGCCCGCGTTCATGCGCAGGGCGCCGCCCATGCTGCCCGGCGTTCCCACGGCGAACTCCAGGCCCGCCAGCGTGCGCTGGAACGCGTCCTGCACCACCGCGGTCAGGGACACGCCCGCTCCCGCGACGTACTGGCAGCGCTCCTCATCGAAGTAGCTGTTGCGGAAGTCCCGCCCCAGGGTTATAACCACGCCGGGATAGCCTTCGTCCGCTACCAGCAGGTTAGACCCGCGGCCCACGATCACCCAGGGCACGTCCTCGGACTCGCAGGCGCCCACCAGCTTGGTCAGCGCGCCGATGGAGTCGGCCTGCACCAGGAAGCGGGCAGGGCCGCCGATGTGATACGTGGTATGCCGGGACAGGGGCTCGTTGGGCAGAACCTCACCGTCGAACTTGTCGTCAACCAGCAGAGCCTGCAGCTCCGAGGTATGCCGTGCCGCCATGAAGCGCTCCCCTACGCACGGGGGAAGCGCTGCACGCGCAGCATCTGGATGGGCTCTTCGACCTGGGTTGCGCCCTGGGTAGCACGGCGACGCAGCTCGTCAAGGAGCTGCGGGCCCATGGCGGTCACATCGCCGGCGCCCATGGTGATCACCAGGTCACCCGGCTGAGCCACGTCCGCCAGGAACGACGGCACGTCGATGCGACGGGGCACGTAGGCAGCGTCCGGTCGGCCCTCGTGATCCAGGACGGTGTTCAGGAAGGTCTTGCCGTTCACGCCGGGCACGGGGGTTTCGCCCGCGCTGAACACGTCCATGAACGTCACGGTGTCCGCATGGTCGAAGGCGCAGGCGAACTCGTCCTTCAGAACCTCGGTGAACAGACCCACGCGGGAATAGCGGTGGGGCTGGAACAGCACGTGGATGCGGGCGAAATCAAGCTGGCTGGCCGCATGGATGGTCGCGGCGATCTCAGTGGGATGATGGGCGTAGTCGTCCACCACCGCGATGTCGGACTCCTGGCCCACCAGGTCGAAGCGCCTGCGCACACCGGCGAACTCCGCCAGCTGGGCAACCGCCTGGTCCACGTCAAGGCCCAGGGCGTTGATCAGGCCCAGCACGCCGGCAGCGTTCAGCACGTTGTGGCGACCCGGGTTCTGCTTGATGCTGCCCTGGACCACCTTGCCGCAGGGAAGCTGCAGCTGGAAGGTGCTGCCCACGCCCTTGGCGGCGAAGTCGCTGACCACGATGTCATTGCCTGCGTCAAAGCCGTAGGTGAGCACATTGCCGTGGGACTTCCTGGCCAGGTCCACCAGAGCCCGGTCCTCTCCGCAGGCCACCACCACGCCGTCAGCGGGAACGGAGCTGATGAACTGGCCGAACTTCTCGTAGATTTCGTCCAGGTCGCTGTAATGATCCAGGTGGTCGGCCTCGATGTTGGTGACGATGACGGCCTTGGGGCTCAGATAGGTAAAGGACTTGTCGCTTTCGTCCGCCTCCACCACGTAGTGGGAGCCCTTGCCAGAGTGGGCATTGGTGCCGTAAGCGCGCACGATGCCGCCGATCAGGAACGTCGGGGAATCGCCCATGCCGTCCAGCACGCTGGCCAGCATGGAGGACGTGGTGGTCTTGCCGTGGGTGCCGGCCACCGCCAGGGTGTCCAGGCCACGGCCCAGGGCGGCCAGCATCTTGGCGCGGTGCCAGATGGGCACGCCGCGGCTGACGGCTGCCTGGTACTCGGGATTGTTGTCCAGGATGGCAGTGGAGACCACCACCACGTCAACGTCTTCGGGGATGTTGGCCGCGTCATGGCCGATGAACACCTTCACCCCAGCCTCTTCCAGCTGGGTGGTGTAACGGCTCTGCTTCAGGTCGGAACCGCTGACCTGCATGCCCTGGTCGCTGGCCACGCGGGCGATACCGCTCATGCCCACGCCGCCAATGCCGATGAAGTGAACCTTGCTGATAGTGCTCTGACCCGTCATATACGGTCCTTCCCTTTCCCTAGTTCCTCGACGCCGCAGCCTGCAGGACCACGTCCGCAAGGCGCCTGCCGGCATCCGCCGTCTTCTGCGCACGCGCCGCCTGGCGCATGGACTCGCGCAGGTCCGCATCCTGGATCAGACGCATGACCAGCTCCGCGAACTCGGCGGACTCGACTTGATCGTCCGCAATCATGCTAGCGCATCCAGCTGCCACGTAGGCCTGCGCGTTGGTGGTCTGGTGGTCCGCCGTTGCAAAGGGGAACGGCACCAGCACGGCGGGGATGGCCCGAGCCGAAATCTCGGCCAGGGACGTGGCGCCTGCGCGGGACACGATGCAGTCGGCAGCCGCCATGGTTTCGCCCATGCGGTCCTGGTAGCCCATGACCATCCAGCGCTCGCGCTCCTGGTCGGTCAGGGCAAGCTCCTGCTCAACGCGCTCCAGCTCCTTGGGGCCGGTGATGTGCACCACGCGCAGGTTCGGCACCGCCAACAGCCGCTCCTTCATGGAGCACAGGGCCTGATTGATGTGGCGCGCGCCAAGGCTGCCGCCGAACACCAGCAGCATCAGGTCGTCCTCTGGGAAGCCCAGCATGGCGCGGCCTTCCTCACGGGTGGACGAAAGAACCGAGCTGCGCACCGGGTTGCCGGTGACCACAGGATTGTTGCAGCTGGTGCCCTGGGAGGCCACCTCGTAGGTCAGGCAGGTGGCGAAGGCCTTCTTGGACAGCTGCTTGTTGGCCATGCCCATAACGGAGTTCTGCTCGTGAACCACCACGGGAATGCCCAGCTGCTCAGCAGCCCGGGCCACGGGGATGGACACATAGCCGCCGAAGCCCACCACCACGTCCGCGCCAATCTCCTTCAGCCACTTCTTGGCCAGCTTGGTGCTCTTCTGGATGGTCAGGACGCCGGTCACCAGCGTCCACGGGCGGCTGCGATCGAAACCAGAGGCCTCGAACGCCTTGAACGGAACCCCGGCGGCAGGCACCAGACGGGCCTCCACGCCGTTGGGGGTGCCGGCGAACCGAACCTCGTGGCCCTGCTCCTGCAGGACCTCAGCCAGTGCCAGGGCGGGATTGATGTGACCGGCGGTACCGCCGCCGGAAAGAACTGCCAGCATGATGCTACCTGCCTCTTCCATAAGGTCTGCCTACGTTGCGGCCGGAGCCGCGGGCGCCCCCGCCCGTGCCCCGAAGCGAGCGGTCGCCAGACGACCGCCTTGAAGCTCCGCGCCCGCCCGTGCCAACGGCATGGAAGTCGTCGGGCGAAAGGGAGCGATGGGAGCTGGTGGATCGAACCACCCGCAGGTCGTCACGACGACGCTGCGGCTCCGAAGAATCTTTCGTCACGCTAAATATAACGCCGATGAGCATGAAGGTCGCCACCAGGGACGCACCGCCATAGGAAAAGAACGGAAGCGGCTTGCCGGTGGTGGGCAGCAGGCCCACGACGCAGCCCATGTTCAGGTACGCCTGGAACACCAGCATGCATATAAGGCCGCTGGCTGCCATCCTGCCAAAGGGGCTCGAGCACGACCGGGCGATCCACAGGCCGCTGACCAGCAAAAGGAAGAACAGCGCAATGACCACGCCGGCGCCCACCAGGCCCAGCTCTTCGCAGAGCACGGCAAAGGCAAAGTCGGTTTCTGCCTCGGGCAGCCAGTCGAACTTCTCATGGGAGTTGCCCAGGCCTACGCCCAGCAAGCCGCCGCCGGCCAAGGCGTAGTAGGAGCGGATGTTCTGGAAGCCCGTGCCGCGACCGGCCTCGCCATCGTTCCACGGATCCGCGTAGATCCAACGGTCGCTACGGTAGCTGTCGCCCGACAACGAATTGACCAGCACGAATACAATGGCGCAAATCACCAAGATGACGGCTATGCGCTTCTTGTATCCGCTAGTCCACAAGACGGCCAGCAGGCCAACGCAGATAATCATGCTCGATCCCAGGTCGGACTGGAAGATGAACGTCAAGCCAAGGGGAAGGGCAACGCCGAGGGCAATCTCAGCCACCCAAATCCAGCCACTCCCCCTTCCCTCTTGCATGTCCATGAACACCTTACTGAGCATAACCACATAAGCGATCTTGCAGAACTCCGTAGTCTGAACTTGCATGCCGGCAAATGACAGGGCGCGTTTTGCGCCAAGAATCTCCACGCCCATGACCTGGGTGGCAAAGATGCAAAGATACGCTATGCCGACAGCGACAAAGGGGAGCCACCCCCTCCACCAATGTGGGGGAATCAGAAACATGATTACGGCAACAACAATACCCACGACGGCAAAGAAAGCCTGCTTCTCAAGGAAGAAGGTAACGCCTATGTCTTCATAGCCGTTGGGCTCGCCGCCGGCTGCAATGATGTCCAGCGCAGCCTGCCGCAGGTTCAGGGCCTCGGTATACGACGACGTGAACACCGTCACCAGGCCCAGCAAGCACAGTGCCAGCACCACCAGAATCAGGGTTATGCGCGGCGCTGCAAAGGCGGCCGCCACGTATTTGGACAGATTGCGTTCGGGCACAACGGTCCCCTAGCAGCCGCGGGCAGCGGCGCGCTCGGCAACGTAGGACTTGAACTCGTCCCCGCGATGCTCGAAGGAGTTGAACTCGTCAAAGGATGCGCAAGCGGGCGAAAGAGCCACGGCGTCACCGGGAACGGCAACCTCCAGGGCAGCGTCCAGCGCCTGGGCCAGCTTGCCCGCGCGGATCACCGGGACCAGGTCCTGGCCTTCCTCGAAGGCATCCGCGAAGCGCGGACCGGCATCGCCGAAGCACACCACCGCGCGCACCACCTTAGAGGCCTCCTGCACCAGGGGCGTCAGGTCGGTGCCCTTGTCGCAGCCGCCCAACAGCAGGACCAGCTTGCCCGGCTCGAAGGCGGAAAGGGCCTTCAGCGTGGCGTCCACGTTGGTGGCCTTGGAGTCGTTGAAGCAGGCAACGCCGTTGACGCTGCCGCAGGGCTCGATGCGATGCTCCAGGGGCTGGAAGCTCAGCAGACCGGAAACGACCTGGTCTTCGCCCACACCCAGGCACAGCGCTGCCGCAGCGGCGCACAGGGCATTGGACGCGTTGTGGGTGCCCTTGATGGCCATGCGGCCGAAGTCGCACAGCTCATGGACGCGACCGTCCACGTCCACCCGCAGCACGCCGTTATCCAGAAATGCGGCATTGGCGCTGCCGCAGCGATCGATCATGCTTTCGCCCAGGCCCGCAGCAGTACCCACGGGCACGTAGCCGAAGCCGCGCTCGGCAGGATCCTGGGACTTCAGCTGCCGCACCACGGCACGAACCTCGTCATCAGTGGCGTCAAGAACGGCATAGGAGCCCGGCACGGACGCCAGGTTGGAAAGAACCTTCAGCTTGGCGTCCTTGTACGCCTCGAAGCTGCGATGCCAGGCCAGATGGTCCGGGGTCACGTTCAGGATCAGGGCAACCTGCGGGGCAAAGTCCACGGTAGAGGCCAGCTGGTAGGAGGAAACCTCCGCCACGTAGGTCTGGACCGCGCCGGACGCCACCGCGTCAATGCAGCAGTCGCCGATGTTGCCCACCGCTGCGGCGTTCATGCCCGCGCCCTTGAGCAGATGCGCCACCAGAGACGTGGTGGTGGTCTTGCCGTTGGTACCGGTCACCGCCACCCACGTGGAGTCAGCGGCGCTTTCACGCCAGGCGAACTCGACCTCGCTCACGATCTCACGGGACGCGGCCTTAGCGCTCTGGTAGAAGTCGCTGAACTCGGAAATGCCCGGGCTCACCACGCACAGGTCATAGGTGCCCTCGATCTGCTCGTGGTCGAATTCGACGCGGGCACCGGCCTTGCGCATCTGCTGGGCGAAAGGCTCGGCGGACTCAGAGTACTTGCCTGCGGCAATGCTCAGGGAGCGGACGCGGGTTCCCAGCAGGTCGGCGCAATAGGTCGCCACGGCCTTGCCGCTCTTTCCGAGCCCCAACACAAGCACGCTCCCAAGGTCCTTGGGAGCCTGCTTCGTTCCTTCTATCAGGTCTTCGATTGGCATCTGCTTCGTTTCAGTCATGTTGTTACCACCGTAAGATCTTAGCGTTTGGTTTTTCGGGTGCCCTCCATTTTACCCCTAGACCAAGGTATCTGCGAAGTAGATGAGGAATCCCGTTGCGGCCAGGGCGCCGGACACGATCCAGAAGCGGACCACGACCTTGGTTTCGCTCCAGCCCTTCTTCTCGAAGTGATGATGGAGCGGCGCCATCAGGAATATGCGCTTGCGGGTCTTCTTGAAGTACAGCACCTGAATCATGACGGACAGGGCCTCGGCCACGAACAGGCCGCCGATGATGATCACCAGGAACTCGGTCTTGGTCAGCACGGCCAGGCAGCCCAGGGCGGTACCCAGGGCAAGGGAGCCGGTATCGCCCATGAAGATGTCGGCCGGGAAGGAGTTGAACCACAGGAAGCCGATGCAGGCGCCAGCCACCGCCGTGGCGATGACCGCGGAGTTAATCAGGTCGGCGCGGTACGCAATGGCCGCCATGATCAGCATGACGAACATGACGGTGCCGGCAGCCAGGCCGTCCAGACCGTCAGTCAGGTTCACGGCATTGCACATGCCCACGATGAGCACGTCCACGAAGATCAGGTACAGCCAGGGAATGGCGAAGCCTTCGCCCACGGGAACCACCGTGGTGAGCACGCCCAGGTCGACGGTGACCACAAAGGGAATGGTGACGGTGGGCTCGATGCCTACCAGATTAACCGCCACCAGGCAGAACACCGTGGCAATGGCGAACTGGAAGATCAGCTTCTGGCGCGGGGTCAGGCCCAGGGAGCGCTCGAAGATGACCTTGGAGCCGTCGTCGATCAGACCTACCACGCCGGTGATCAGGATGGCCGCCATGCAGGTGACGGTTTCGGCGCAGGGACGGGCCAGCAGCACCACGGCCACCTCGGCGCGCTCGAGGGCGGCCTGGGTGCGCAGGGACGCGTAGAAGTCCGCGCCCTGGGCCATGTGCACGCGGCGGCGGATGCCCGCGGTGTCGATGAAGCGCCAGGGCTTGCCGCCCAGCTCGATGAGCTCGCCCACGGGGTCGCGGGTGGTCCCGGCCAGGGGGTCCACGACGACGCGCTCGGAGCCGGCCAGCTTGTTGAGCAGCGAG
>JAUNCQ010000050.1 GCA_030526515.1 Coriobacteriia bacterium | reverse complement strand
GAGAGGAGCCCCTGGCTCATTCCTTGTATTTACACCACTTTACGGACGCGACCCCCAAAATAGCCGAATCAACGCAAAAGAAAGCCGCCTCGCAACAGCGAGGCGGCTTCTTGTTTCACGTGAAACACTAACTACTTGCCCTCAAGCGCCAGCTCGATGAGCTTGGTGCAGATCTGCGGGAAGGACATGCCCGCGGCGCGACCTGCGTCCGGAAGGAGGGAGGTCTTGGTCATGCCGGGCAGGGTGTTGGTCTCCAGGACCCAACAGGTGCCGGAGTCGTCAACGATGAAGTCCGTGCGGGAAACGCCGCGGCAGCCCAGAGCCTTGTGAGCCGCGACGGCCTGCTCCTGCAGGGAGTGGGTCAGGGACTCGGAGATCGGGGCGGGGCACAGGTGCTCGGATCCGCCAGGAGCGTACTTGGCCTCGAAGTCATAGAAGCCGTTCTGCGGGATGATCTGCACCACCGGCAGGGCCTCGGGGTCATCGTTGCCCATAACGGCGATGGTGAACTCGTCACCCTTGACGTAGCGCTCGACCACGACCTCGGAGTCGTACTCGAAGGCCTGCTGGATGGCGGGACCGATCTCGGACTGGTTTTCGGCAATGAAAATACCCAGGGTGCTGCCCTCGGAGGCTGCCTTTACCACGCAATGCTCGCCCACCACGTCAACAAGGGCGGGAACGTCCACGTCCTGGCCGCGATACACGGTCACGGAGTCGGGCGTATGCAGGCCGGCGTTGGAGTAGAAAATCTTCGCCTTGGCCTTGTTGATGGCCAGAGCGGAGCCCCACACACCAGAACCGGTGTAAGGCAGGTCGATCAGCTCGAGGAAACCCTGAAGGGTACCGTCTTCGCCGTAGCGGCCATGGGTGCACAAGAACGCCACGTCGAAGCCACCGTCAACCAGGCGCTTCAGGTCAGCCGGCTCAGCTGGATCCAAGACCGTGACAGGGAAGCCTGCCTCCAGCAGAGCGCCCTTTGCGCCCTCGCCAGAGTTCAGGGAGATCTGACGTTCGCCGCTGCGGCCACCGCAAAGCAGCGCGACGTTGCATTCGGAAGGAATCAGGGTTGAAGTCATTACGAGCCTCCAATGTTGCAGCTTTCTGACTGCCTGCAAGTATATCAAACGCAGCCTGCGCTTCGTCCCGCAGCAGCTGGGGTATGATAGCCCCATGAATACTCCAATCACCATATGCAGCAGCGTCCAGATCAAGGACTTCCTGAAGGAAATCCACCAGCCGGCGTTTCGCTACAAGCAAATCATCGAGTGGCTGTTCATCCACAGAGCGACCAGCTACGACCAAATGACCAACCTGCCCAAGGCCCTGCGGGACGAATTCGCCGAGCACTTGCCTCTATACGTGCCGAAGCTCCACAATCGTCGCGTCTCCCAGGACGGCACCCGAAAGTACCTGTTCGAACTCCATGACGGACAGATGGTGGAAACGGTGGCCATTCCCTCCCACGGCAGCAAGGACCGCCTGACGGTATGCTTCTCCACCCAGGTGGGCTGCGCCATGGGCTGCATGTTCTGCGCCACCGGCCACGAGGGCTTCACCCGCAACCTGGGCATGGCCGAAATCGTCTACCAGATCCTGCTGGCTGAGGACGACATGGGCATGCGCGTTTCCAACCTGGTGGGAATGGGCCAGGGCGAACCGTTCCTGAACTTCCAGAACGTGCTGGACGCGCTGCTGATTCTGAACGACCCCAAGGGAATCGGAATCGGCGCACGTAAAATCACCGTATCCACCTGCGGCGTCATTCCGGGTATCCAAAAATTCCAGGACGTGCGTCAGCAGTTCACCATGGCGGTTTCCCTCCACTCCGCAATCCAGGAAAAGCGCGACCAGATCATGCCGAAGGCCCGAAAATGGCCGTTGCATCAGCTGAAGCGCGCCCTACGGGAGTATCTGCGGACCACCGACCGCCGCATCACCTTCGAGTATCTGCTCATCAACGGCGTGAATGACGGGGAAGAGGACCTGAAGGCGCTCATCGACTACTGCGACGGCCTTCTCTGTCACGTGAACCTGCTCAATATGAACGCCATCGAGGGGTCTCCCTTCAAACCCACCGGAAAGAAGACGATCGATGCTTGGCTGAGACGTCTAGAATCCGCTGGAATCGAGGCAACGCTCCGTACCTCACGCGGATCGGACATAGAAGGAGCCTGTGGACAGCTCAAGAACGCCCTGTCCTAGGAAATCACCGTATAAAAGAAGCCTGCTCACATCGAGCAGGCTTCTTACATTTATATATAGGGGACGAAAACGCCCTTACTCTTCGCCCTGCCCATTCATCAAAGCAAAGATGCGCTGCAGATCCTCTTCGTCCTTGAACTCGATCTCGATCTTGTTCTTACCCTGGGAGGACTTCACGCGAACGCCAGTGCCGAACATGCCGCGCAGGTCCTTGGCAACCTTCTTGAAGGACTTGGGCATGGGAGCACGCTTGGGGGCGTTGGCGGGATCAGGCTTGTTTTCCAGCAGGCGGGCAATGCTCTCAGCCTCGCGGACGGAAAGCTTTTCCTCGCGCAGCTTGTCCGTGAGCTTCTGACGGCCCTCCGGATCGGAGATGGACAGAATCGCGCGGGCGTGACCTGCGGTGATCTTCTCCTCGAACAGCAGCTGCTGGGCATCCTCTGGCAGATCAAGCAGACGCAGGGCATTTGCGATAGTGGAACGGCCCTTGGACAGCATCTGAGCCAGTTCTGCCTGCTTCAGCCCCTTGCGTTCCATGATGCGGCGATAACCATACGCCTCTTCAATGGGGTTCAGGTCAGAACGCTGGATATTCTCGATCAGCGCCAGCTCCATGACCTCGTCATCCGTGGCTTTTCGAACACGTGCAGGCACCTTCTCCAGGCCAGCGAGCTGGCTTGCACGCCAACGACGCTCGCCGGCGATGATCTGGTAGGTGCCATTGGGCATCTCACGCACCAGAATGGGCTGGAGCAGGCCGTCGCGCTCGATAGAGGAGGACAGCTCCTCCAGCTCCTCGTCCTTGAACTGACGGCGAGGCTGGTCAGGATTGGGCTTGATCAGCGTAATGTCGATTTCGTCCGCCACCTTGGGCTCAGCGGGAACCTCAGGCTCCGGAGCCTTCGGCTGCTCAACCGGATGAGCAGTCCTGCGCTCAGGTTCCGCCGGAATAGCAGGCTTCGGCGCAGGCTTGGCAGCGCGACGGGAGGTCACGCCCTTGATGACGGTGCCATCTTCGCCCACAACCTCAACCGGGTCCTGGGGAGCAGCAGTAGCAGGCTCGGAAACGCGAGCCTCAGCAGGAAGTTCGTCGTTGTCTACCACAACGCGATCACGCTCAGCGGTTCGCGCAGACTTCTTTGCCGGAGCCATGCTCTCCTCATAGGAGCCGCCCAGCAGGGAGTCCAGGCCGCGGCCAAGGCCGCCTCGGTTCTTACCAGCCACGTGCGATCACTTCCTTTGCCAGATTCATGTAGGACTGAGCACCCTTGCCGTTAGGATCGAACTGGGTGATAGGCTGGCCGTAGCTGGGAGCCTCGGACAGCTTAACGGTACGCGGAATGATGGTTTCAAAGGCCTTTTCGCCAAAGAAACCCTGAACTTCCTGGGCAACCTGCTTGGACAGGATGGTTCGACCGTCGTACATAGTCAGCAGGACGCCGAAGATTTCCAGGGACGGATTCAGGCGAGTCTTGACACGTTTCATCGAATCAAGAAGTTTTGTCACGCCTTCCAGGGCATAGAACTCACACTGGATGGGGATCAGCAGGGCATCGGAAGCCACAAACGCATTCACCGTAAGCAGACCCAAGGACGGCGGGCAGTCAATGAAGATGTAGTCGTACTTGCCCCTGAATCGGCCGATAGCATCCTTCAGTCGATTCTCGCGAGCCATCTCGGACACCAGCTCCACCTCGGCACCAGCAAGGTTGATGGTAGCAGGGACCAGGTCAAGGCCTTCGCTCACATCCGGGACGATGATGTTCTCCAGCGGCTCATCATTGAGCAGGGCATCGTACACGCAGTAGTCAAGCTGGCTCTTCTCCACGCCCAGACCACTGGATGCGTTGCCCTGGGGATCAAGGTCCACCAGCAGAACCTGCTTGCCCAGCTCACCCAGAGCTGCGGAAAGGTTCACAGCGGTGGTGGACTTGCCCACGCCGCCCTTCTGGTTGATGATGGCCACCACATGGGTTTCACCCACCGTATGGGAAACGCGAGCCTTCTGATCGTATTTCTTGATGACCTTCGGGGCTTCCTCGGCCTGCACCGGCTGCTCAACCTGGGCAGCTTCCTGGGCGGCATCGGACAGAGTCGGCACGTCCTCCTCGGCGGCGTCGGTTTCCACGGGAGCCTCAGCTACCTCAGCGGCAGCCTGGGCGGATTCCTCGTCGACGATCAAGGGGGATTCCTCTTGAGGGGCGACAGATTGCTCCTCAGCCTTGCGCGCACCCTTATCGCGCCTAAAGCTATCGAAAAGACCCACGAAGGCCTCCTTTCCTACTGCGTTTTACTGGTTTATGTTTAAGGCGGATGCCTCGGTTCAAGAAAATAGGGTTACTGCGAAAGTATAGAGGACGCTATTCCTTTTCTCAATAATGCGCCCCGTATGTTTCACGTGAAACATCGCGCAAAAATGCTTTCAGACGAAAGACCTCCAGATACAAAAAAGCCCCTGTTTCACGTGAAACAGGGGCGGCTGCTACAGAGGCTTCTTCTGGGCGAAGCCGACCTTGCGCGGAAGCGAGAGCTTGGGCTTGGCAAACTTCTCGAATACGATGATCCGACGGTTCGTCTGACCATCTGACAAGGTGAAGGACCGGTCGGACACTATCTTCATGCCCAGCTTCTTTTCCAGTTCCCGGGCATGCTCCAGCTCCTCTTCGCTGACGTTTGCCTTATAGCAGATCAGCTGGCCGCCCATCTTCAAGCACGGGCTGGCAAGCTCCATCAGGATGCTCAGCTGGGACAGAGCACGAGCAGTCAGCACGCTGAAGGCGAAGCGATGGTCCACGGCCAGGTCCTCGATGCGACCATGGTAGGTGCTCACATGGTCAGACAGCCCCAGGTCCTCGATCACACCATCGAGCACCTTCGTCTTCTTGCCCACGGAGTCAGCCAGGATGGTCTGGCGGCCGGTGGCGATTGCCAGGGGGATGCCGGGGAATCCACCACCGGTACCCAAATCGCCATACAAGCCCTCGGGGGCCGCCTGAATCTCCTGCAGACCTGAAAGGGAGTCCTCCACATGCAGGAGCATACCGTCCTCCACGGAATCGATGCGAGTCAGGTTGGTGATCTTATTGGCTTCAATGATCAGGTCAAGATGGCGTTCGATCAGACGCTGCTGTGTTTCATTCATTCGGCTGCGCTTTCGTCCTCAGTATTTTCAGTGCACCTAGCATACCAAAAAGAAAGGCCGGGGCATTTAGCACCCGGCCTTGGTCGCTTAGGCTCAAGCGGTTCTTAGTTGGGGCTGACCACCACGTGACGGTTCGGGCCCTCACCCTCGGAGGCCGTGGTAACACGGGGATCCTCACGCAGGGCAATGTGCACGATGCGGCGCTCGTACGGGGTCATGGGATGCAGCTTCACGTTGCGGCCCTGACGAGCAGCACGGTCGGCAGCGGAAAGGGCAATGGACTCCAGCTTCTGGCGCTGACGGGACTTGTATCCCTCCACGTCCACGACCACGGGGTAGCGGAAGCCGATCTCACGCACCACGATGGCGGAAACCAGGAACTGCAGGGACTCCAGGGTCTTGCCATGGCGGCCGATCAGCACGGCCAGGTCATCACCGGTGATGTCCAGGATGAGCTCGCCTTCGTCACCCTCGTACTCGTCGATGGTGACGTCACCCACGTTGAAGTGCTTCAGAATGTCACGCAGGGTGTCGATAGCCACATCGGCAATGCGATCAACCTCTTCGTCGGTAAGGTTAGCGGGATCCTTCGGCTCAACTTCCTTAACTTCTTCAGACATAGCGTTCCTTCCAGATATTTTCACGGTCCAACAGCGCGGACCGGAAACCTGTTCTTTCTTCTGCAGCGGTCCTAGCGCTTCTTGTGCTGGCGCTTCTTGGACTGCTTGCGCTCCACGGTCACCTGGACGGGAGCAGCGGGCAGGGCAGCCTCAACCTCAGCGTCCTGCTTCTTGACGATAGCCAGGGAGACCTGCTGCTGGATGATTGCCAGCAGGGAGGAAACAGCCCAGAACAGAAGAACGCCTGCGGGAGAAGACCAACCGATGAACAGCATCATCAGGGTCATGAACACCATCATGATCATGGTCTGCTGACGCTGGGCCTTGTCGGCCTTGTTCATGGTCATGAGGGAAGGAATGAAGGTCAGCAGCGAGAACAGCAGCAGCAGGGTGAAGTACGGAATAGCAGCGACCACGCCGTCAGCCAGGGCGCCAGCCGGGCTCTGAACCAGGTTCGGCACGATGCCGTAGAAAGAGCAGTCGGTGACGTTGTTCAGGTACTTGCCGCCGTCGCCGCGAAGAACCTGGAACAGCAGGATGAAGACGGGCATCTGGATGAGCATGGGAATGCAGCTTGCCAGCGGATTGAACTTAGCCTCCGCATACAGCTTCTGCAGCTCTTCGCTCTGACGCACCTGGTCACCTGCAAAGCGCTCCTGCACCTGCTTGATCAGGGGCTGGATCTTCTGCATCTGGTACGTTGCCTTGGACTGCTTGAACATCAGCGGCGTGATGAGCAGACGGAAGATGACGGTGATGATGATAATCGCCAAACCCCAGTCCAGGCAGATGTCGTGGAAAAACGTGATGCAGTAGAACACCGCATCCTTAAGCATATCCCACATACTACTTCCTTTCTATTTACCAAAGAAGACCGCGGCCTGCGCCCCTATGGCACAGGATCGTATCCGTACGGTCCTCCCGGACGACAACGGGAAAGGCGCTTCAGCGTGAGCCAAGCGCCCTTGATGAGCCCATACTTCTTTATGGCTATGAGCCCGTACTGCGAGCAGGTCGGGTGAAACCGGCAGCATCCAGGAAAATGGGGCGAAAGAACCATCTGGTAGAAGCGAATGAGGAAGATGGCCACCCAGGAGGGGAGCTTCTTCACGAACTGCACGACCTTCTTTGCTGCTTCCTTCACCTTCATAGACGTCTATTGCTGGTCAACCAGCCTACCGTCCCTCCTCAGGGCCTTTTCGCAATACGAAACCATCTCAGAGTACTGAGCCGTAGTGACTTTTTTCTTAGCGAGAAATACCACGTCGAACGCAGGCCAGGGACCGCCCAGGTCGCGGGCGAGGGCACGCATGCGGCGCTTCGCAGCGTTTCTCCACACCGCGTTCCCCAGCTTTTTCCCTGCTATAAAGGCAACACGACCGCACATGGAAGATGAGCGGTCGTGTTGCTGTGGTAACACTATTAACGTGAGATAGGGAGTATGAATACGCCTACCGTTCGCAAATAAACAAGAGATATCCTCGCTGGATTTGATGATCTCCAAAACCCAGCTCCCTTGTTTTAGACGGTCAGACGCTTACGACCCTTAGCGCGGCGAGCACGCAGCACGGCACGGCCGCCCTTGGTAGCCATGCGAGCACGGAAGCCGTGGCACTTTGCACGCTTGCGAGTATTAGGCTGATAAGTGCGTTTCATCTTCTTTTTCCTTCCAATACGTAAAGAGTAACCTCGAAAGTATATTCTTAGCCCGCACCTTAAGTCAATACGGGACATAAGGGCAAAAACTCCCAGCATGATACCAACTAACGCGCGCGTTGAAAAGGGGCTCACGGGGACTTTTCCCGAAAGAGCGGGAAAAATTCAGCGCCGGCACCCAGCACATCACCCCCGCGCGCATCCACGCCCCTTCCGGCCCTCCCCACGTCCCTGCAGGCCGCATGATCGTGATCCTGCGGTCGAGAAGCCACGTCGACAGCACCCCGATGCCGCCTCTCAGCCTCACGGTCGCAGTCGTGAGGCTGAGAGGCCCTCCATTGCAGCAGGAAATCCACCTTTTCAACCGCACGGACGCAATACTGCGGCTGGGAATCAAGGGGCCTGAGGAAAACCGCGCTCCACGGGAGGAAAAAAGAACCCCGAATAGGCTGAAAACGGCTTTTTCCAACCGCCGAAAAAGAGAATTCCCCCTTGGTGGGGAAACCGCCTTGTGGAAAAAGTGGAAAACGATTTTCGCAAAAAACGCCTGGTCAGATGACCTGCGGTTTTTCAAACTCCACATTTTCAATTCAGTTTTCTTCAGTTTCATTTCATCGGTTTTCATACTTTTCCACATTTCCTGAATAAATTGCGGAAAACGTCGAAAAGGCAGGGTGGGAAAACTTTCCGTTTTCCAGATATGGATGAAAACCACATTCGGTCTTGTGGAAAATCCACTATCCCGTACAATGAAAACCAGTGAAACCAGGGAGTTTTCCCCGAACTGTGGAAAACACGGTTGAAAACTCCCGAAACTTCCTGAAAAACGCAGCAGTAAACAGAGTAGAAAACAAGGAAAAACGCACCATGGACGAAGCAGTCGAAGGGTCCTACGACTTCACATTCGTAGACGCCATTGCTCGGATCGCCCAGTACGACGATCTGATGTCAGCCCCCCGCATCACGGAAATCCAACCGGCCGAAACCGGCGCCTTCATCGAAGAACTGGCGTCGACCATCTACCAGCAGGCCCAGGCCAGCGGCGGAACCATCCCCTATACCGTGATCAGGGAGGTGTCGGAGAACTTCATCCACGCCCAGTTCGCGGAAATGGTGGTGACCATCCTGGATCACGGAAACACCATCCGCTTCGCTGACCAGGGACCGGGCATCCCCAACAAGGAAAACGCCCAGCTCCCGGGCTTTTCCTCCGCGCGCGAGCCAATGAAGAAGTACATCCGCGGCGTCGGCTCGGGCCTGCCCATCGTGAAGGAGTACCTGGAGTTCTCCCACGGCACCATCACCATCGAGGACAACCTCGGTCGCGGCTCCGTGGTCACCCTGAGCGTGGACCCGACCGCCGCAGCGCAGGCAGCCGCAGAGGCGTTCCCCGGTCAGCAGCAGGCCCCCTACGGCCAGCCCCAGCAGTTCCAGCCCGTTTACGGCCAGCAAGGTCAGCCCGCGTATGCCCAGCAGGGAGTCGCCCACGCCTTCGGCCAGGTACCCATGCAGCAGCAGATGCAGCCCCAGGGCATGGCATACGGCCAGCAGGCAGCCCAGAACCCGTATTTCGCCCCCGAGGGACAGAATCCCCAGATGATGGGCGCAATGCCCCAGAACGGCTCCTACGCGCCCGCAATGGCTGCCCAGAACGGCTACACGCCCGCAATGGCCGCTCAGAACAACGCCATGGCGGCCCTTTCCGGCCTCAGCGACCGTGAGCGCCTGTATCTGCAGGTGTTCGCAGACCAGAACAGCCCCCTGGGCGTGACGGACCTGAGCAACCTGGCCGGTGACGGCAACTCCACCGTCTACAACACCCTGAAGAAGCTGGAGGAGGCCGGTCTGGTGACGACGCTCGCCAACAAGAAACGCAGCCTGACCACCTACGGACAGCAGATTGCGGCATCCCTGTAATCCCAGGTCAGAGAGGAGAAACACATGAGCTTTCAGAATCTTGACCAGGCCTGGGAAGACGTCAAGGAAAAGGTCATCAACAGCCCTGGGACCATCGCGCCCCAGGCCAAGGCGTTCTTTGGACGCCTGCAGCCCCAGGCCATGAGCGACGGGTTCCTCATGATCACGGCGGACAACGACTTCATCCAAGGATGGATCGATCGCCACATGAAGGAGCAAATCGCCCAGGCATGCGAGGAGCTCTACGGCATGCCGTTCATGGTGATGGTCGAGGTCGACCCCAACCAGAAGCCGCCCGAGCCCGCAGCGGCACCCGCCGCCCAGACGGCGGCTCAGCCAGTCGCCCAGGCACCCGCCCCCGCGGAGCCTGAGCCCGCACCGCAACCCGCGGCCCAACCCGTCGCAACCGCCACGGAACCGCAGGTCAGCACCACTTCCCCGGCGCCTGCCGAGCAGAAGACACCGGCCCGAAAGGACAACCGCAGCGACTCAATCAAGACACTGACCTTCGAAAACTTCGTCATTGGCGAATCTAATCGCCTGGCCTACTCCATGGCGGTGAACGTGGCAGACGAGCCCGGCACCCTGGCGCTGAACCCCCTGTTCATCTACGGCAAGAGCGGCCTAGGCAAGACCCACCTGCTGCGCGCCATCCAGAACCAGATCTGCGAGACCTACCCCAATCTGGACGTGGTGTACGTGGACTCCGCCGAGTTCGTAGACGAGTTCACGGAGGGAGCCATCGCCCATGACCGCGACAAGCGTAGCTTCCGCAACTTCAAGACCCGGTACGAAAGCGCCGACGTGCTGCTCATCGACGACGTGCAGTTCTTCCAAGGAAAGAAAAGCACCCTGGACATGGTGTTCCAGATCTTCAACAAGCTGAAGGACGAAGGCAAGCAGATCGTGCTGGCAGCAGACCGCGCCCCGAAGAACATCGACGTGGACGAGCGCTACCAGAGCCGCTTCAGCTCCGGCGGCATCTGCGACATCCAACCCCCCGACGTGGAAACCAAACTGGGCATCATCCGCAGCTTCACCAACGAGTACAAGCGCGTGAGCGGCCGGCCTGACCTGGTGATTCCCCGCGACGTTGAGCTCTACATAGCGGAGGTTTCGTCCTCCAACGTACGTGAGCTCAAGAGCGCCGTCACCAAGGTGGTCACCCATATGCTGTACGCAACAGAGGGCGAAATCACCGTGGCGGACGTGCGCGGCCTGCTGGAAAGCCACTTCAGCAGCCGCTCCGCTGTGCAGGTGACGGTGGAAAGCGTCCAGCAAGCCGTGGAGAACTTCTACCGGGTAAGCCACGCGGACCTGGTGGGCAAGAAGCGCCAGCGCAACATCACCCATGCGCGCCAGGTGGCCATCTACCTGAGCAGGCAGCTCATTGACGTGCCCTTCGCGGACATTGGCAAGAAGTTCAACCGCGACCATTCCACCATCATGTACTCATATAAATGTATAGAGGAGAAGCTGGACGGAAACCGTGACCTGAACGAGGAGATGGAGGCGCTCCGCAAGGAGATCATGGACCTGTAGAAAACTGGTTGAAAACCGGGGGATTCACGGAGGAAAGGAAAACCGGTGGAAAACTCGGTGGATACGGAGAGCAGGTTTTGCCCCTTTCGTCCTCAGGAAAAATTCCGTGCTGACCAGGAGGAGCGTGGAGTTTTCAACAATTCCACCGCGATTATTATTACTACTACCTATATATAAATATTAAAAGAGGAAAAGAAGGATAACTGGTTTTCAACCAGACGCGCAGGCGCCTACCCCCAAGCCCCAGAGGGTACAATGCTTGGGGACACAGCACCTGCATGCAAGAGGAAGGCGAGCCGATGAAATTCAGCATAAACAAGTCAGAGCTGCAGAACGCCCTCAGCGTGGTACTCAAGGGCGTAGCCTCTCGCTCCACGCTGCCCGTCCTGTCGGGCATTCTCATTGATGCTCATGGTGACGAGCTCACCTTCCAGGCAACCGATCTTGAACTGTCCATTCAGTACGACGTGGTGGCTCTGGTAGAGGAGGAAGGCCGCGCAGTGCTCCCTGGCAAGCTGTTCTCGGACATCGTCAAGAACTTGCCTGACATGGCGGTCACCGTGGAAGCCACTGACGACTCCGCGGTGATTTCCTGCGATGCATCCACCTTCCAGATCAAGGCTCTTTCCGCTGACGACTTCCCGGGCTTCCCCCATGTGGACGTGAGCCAGAAGATCGAGGTTCCCTTCGGCACTTTCGCCAGCATGGTTCGCCGCGTTGCGCGCGTGGTGTCCCGTGATGAGAGCCGCGCCATCATCACCGGCGTGCTGATCACCCTTGAGGGCAGTACTCTGCGCATGGTGGCTACTGACTCCTATCGCCTGGCGGTGACCCAGACCGAGCTGCCCGAGGCTGCGGCCGAGGACTTCTCCGCTGTGATCTCCGGCACCTTCCTGTCCGACATCGCATCCCTGCCGAAGACCGAGGACCCCATCACCCTGGCGCTGGCCCAGAACCAGATCGTGGTCACCTACCAGAGCACGGTGTTCATCAACCGTCGCATCGAGGGCAACTTCCCCAACTACAAGCAGCTGCTGCCCAGCAGCTATACCACCCGCGCCACCGTGGACACCCACGCGCTGCAGGCCGCGGTGAAGCGTGCGTCCCTGATGGGTCCCTCCGGCGGTGCCGTGCGTATTTCCGTGGACGCCGACGGCCAGGTGCTGACCCTGTCCGCCACCACCCAGGACGTGGGCTCCGCTCAGGAGACCGTGCCGGTTTCCTGTGATGGCGAAAGCGGCGAGATCGCCTTCAACTGCGGCTACATGCAGGAGGGCCTGAACTCCGTGGAGACTGACCAGGTGTATCTGGACATCCAGTCCTCCCTGAAGCCCGGCGTCCTGCGCGCCGTGGGCGGCGAGGACTACCTGTACCTGATCATGCCCGTCCGCATCAGCTAGCTGCCCATGCCCCTGGCCATAGAGCGTCTCGAGCTTGCGTCCTTCCGCAACTACGCGTACTTCGAGCTTGACCACATAGGCCCGCTGACCATATTCGTGGGCCCCAATGCCATTGGGAAGACCAACTTGATCGAGTCGGTCCAGCTGGTCACGGCCTGCACGTCGTTTCGGCATCCGCGGGTCGAGCATCTGGTACGCGAAGGGGACGCTCTGGCCAGCGTGCAGGCTCGTCTGACCGACGGGGACCGCCTGCTGGACGTGCGCATGACGGCTGAGCCTGGCAAGAAGCGCTACTTCCTGAACGGCAAGGCCAAGCGGCCTGCGGACCTGCGGGGCACGCTGCCGTCGGTGACGTTCACCCCGGATGACCTGAACCTGATCAAGGGCGGCATGTCTCACCGCCGTGGCGCACTGGACGACCTGGGTGCGCAGCTGTCGGCGAACCATCAGGTGATTCGCCGTGATTACGAAAACGTCATCCGCCACAAGAACGCCCTGCTGAAGGACGACGCGTCTGATGACCTGATCTGGAGCATCAACCAGATGGTGGTGACTGTGGGCGCCCAGCTATCGTGCTACCGTGCCGCGCTTTTCGCCAAGCTGGCCCGCCACCTGAAGCAAGCGTACGCGGAGATCAGCCAGTCCAGCGAAGAGCTGGAATGCGCCTACGTTCCCTCCTGGTCCGCGTTGGAGGGCGCTGCCGTTCCCGTGGGAGAGCAGGCGGCGTTCACCCGCGACCAGGCTCGGGAGTGCATGGAGTCCTGCCTGACGACCTTTGCCGGACAAGAGCGGGCGAGGCGTCGCAGCCTGGTCGGTCCACATGTCGACCGCATCGAGTTCTACCTGCAGGGGCGCGACGCCAGCGTGTTCGGCAGCCAGGGCCAGCAGCGCTCCATCGTGCTGGCGTGGAAGCTGGCGGAGGTGCGCCTGATTGACGAGGTCCTGGGCCAGCGTCCCGTCCTGCTGCTGGACGACGTCATGAGCGAGCTTGATGCATCCCGCCGCAATCAGCTGGTGGGGTTCATGGAGGACAGCGTGCAGGTGTTCATCACCACTACTACGCCGGAGTACTTCACCTCGGAGGTTTTGGACCGCGCTCGTGTTGTGAAACTGGGAAACAACGGAGGTGTTTCACGTGAAACGTTTCGGTGATGCCGTCGACGAGTTCTTCGCCCGCCAAGGTGGCTCGGAGTCTCTGGCGGCCAAGGCCCGCCGTGCCGCCCAGGTTCGCGAGCGCTGGGCCACGGCCGTGCGCGCGGTCTACGTGACCGACGATGTGGTGCGCTTCATCCTGTCCCATGTGAACGCCGTCTACATCATGGACAACGAGGTGATCGTGTACTCCGACGACAGCCTGGTTCGCTCCGACCTGGATGCTCGTCAAGAGTTCCTGAAGATGGCCCTTAACGAGCAGGGCGAAAGGGTTTTCGCCCGATTCAAGATCCTGCCGTCCAAGTTCAACATGAAGACGCGGCATCCGTTCGTGGAGCCGTTGGACTGCGGCGCTTGCGCCCAAGACTCCGAGCGGGAGCCCGCCGAGGTGCGCTTCTCCGACGCCCAAGCCGAGCAGATGGTGGAGGGTGTGCAGGACGAAACGCTGCGGAGGGCCCTCAAGCGCGCAATTATGGCAGATTTGAACAAATAGGTAGGGGAGCCCTGAAACGCCCCTCAACGCCTTAGAGCCGCTCTAGAAGCCCTCAGACGCCCTTCGACCCTTCGGAAACGGCGTGAAACGTGGTATGATACTTCTGAAAAACTATCCGCGCCCGCGCATCAGTGCGCCCGGGCGCGGCTTGTGTTCGAGTGAGTAGAAAAAACGCACGGTACCGAAGCGTATAAGGAGTAGATTTGGCTAACAGTGAGTACGGCGCTGGGCAGATTCAGGTCCTGGAGGGCCTGGAGCCCGTCCGCAAGCGCCCGGGCATGTACATTGGCTCGACTGGCCCCCGCGGTCTGCACCATCTGGTCTACGAGGTCGTGGACAATTCCGTGGACGAAGCTCTGGCTGGCGTCTGCACGGAAATCCAGGTGACCATCCATGAGGACAACTCCGTGACCGTTGCCGACAACGGCCGCGGCATTCCTGTGGAAATGCATCCCAAGGAGCAGATGCCCACCGTCGAGGTGGTCCTGACCATCCTGCATGCCGGCGGCAAGTTCGACAACGACGGCTACAAGGTGTCCGGCGGCCTGCACGGCGTGGGCGTGTCCGTGGTGAACGCGCTGTCCACCCGCACCGAGGTCCGCGTGCGCCGCGACGGCAAGGAGTACGAGATTGCCTTCGAGCGCGGCAAGACCGTGCAGAAGCTGCATGAGATCGGCCCGGCCGACCAGACCGGCACTACCGTGACCTTCTGGCCCGACCCGGAGATCTTCACCGAGACCACGGTGTTCGACTACAGCACCCTGGCCAGCCGCTTCCGCGAGATGGCCTTCCTGAACAAGGGCCTGCGCATCACCTTCACCGACGAGCGCAGCGAAGCCGCCAAGGTCCAGACCGCCGTGGTGGATGCTGAGGGCGGTTTCTCCCATGATGACGAAAAGCCCGCTGCCCAGCCTGCCGACGGTCAGGTGAAGACCGAGTCCTTCATGTACGAGGGCGGCATCGTTGATTTCGTCCAGTACCTGGCCGGTGGTCGTGAGACCCTGAACAAGCCCGTGTACTTCGAGGCTAACAACGCCGACGGCTCCGTGGAGGTCTGCCTGCAGTGGACCAACTCCTACAGCTCCAGCGGCGTGCTGGCCTTTGCCAACAACATCAACACCCATGAGGGCGGCACCCATATGGACGGCTTCAAGCAGGCCGTGACCCGCACCATCAACGAGTATGCCCGCGCCAAGGGCATCCTGAAGGGCAAGGACCCCAACCTGACCGGCGATGACTGCCGCGAGGGCCTGGCCGCGGTCATTTCCGTGAAGCTGCCGGATCCGCAGTTCGAGGGCCAGACCAAGACCAAGCTGGGCAACACGGAGATCCGCAGCCTGGTGCAGAACGCCGTGGCCAACGGCCTGTCCGAGTTCCTGGAGGAGAACCCGACCCCGGCCAAGCGCATCGTGGGCAAGGCATCCCAGGCCCTGAAGGCCCGCGAGGCCGCCCGCAAGGCCCGTGAAACCGCACGCAAGGGCGTGCTGGAAAGCTTCAGCCTGCCCGGCAAGCTGGCGGACTGCTCGTCCAAGAACCCGGCTGAGTCCGAAATCTTCATTGTCGAGGGCGACTCCGCAGGCGGCTCCGCAAAGCAGGCCCGCGACCGCAAGTACCAGGCCATCCTGCCCCTGCGCGGCAAGATCCTGAACGTTGAACGCGCCGGCCAGGCCCGCGCCCTCAGCTCCGATACCATCAGCAGCCTGATCACGGCTATCGGCACGAACATCGGCGAGAAGTTCGACGCCAGCAAGGCCCGTTACCATCGCATCATCATCATGACCGATGCTGACGTCGACGGCGCCCATATCCGCTGCCTGCTGCTGACGTTCTTCTACCGCTACATGCCCGAGCTGATCAACCTGGGCTACATCTACGTTGCCCAGCCGCCGCTGTTCGGCCTGAAGAAGAAGAACTCCCGCAACCCCAAGATCGAAAAGTACATCTTCGACGAAAAGGCCCTGAAGAAGCAGCTGAGCGAGCTGGCCGACCCGACGAAGTACGACATCCAGCGCTATAAGGGCCTGGGCGAAATGGACGCCGAGCAGCTGTGGGAAACCACCATGGAGCCCAACAACCGCACCCTTATCCGCGTGAGCATCGAAGACGCCGTCCGCGCCGAGCGCGTGGTGTCCGAGCTCATGGGCGACCAGGTTGAGCCCCGCAAGGAGTTCATCCAGGCTCACGCCAAGGACGTCCGCTACCTGGATATCTAATAGGAGAAGCACGTGTCTGAAGAAATCAACAACGAACAGGAAACCCAGGAGGCCACGCCGGCGCCGGACGCCTTCGGCGCCAACAGCACCATCCTTTCCACCGAGCTGGGCCAGGAGATGCAGACGTCGTTCCTGGAGTACTCCATGAGCGTCATCGTGTCCCGCGCGCTGCCGGACGTTCGCGACGGCCTGAAGCCGGTGCACCGCCGCATTCTGTACGCCATGTACGAAAGCGGCAACACCCCCAGCAAGCCTCATGTGAAGTCCGCCCGCCCCGTCGGCGACTGTATGGGTAAGTACCATCCCCACGGCGACGCCGCCATCTACGACACCATGGTCCGCTTGGCCCAGGACTTCAGCATGCGCGTGCCCCTGGTGGACGGCCATGGCAACTTCGGCTCCATCGACGGCGACTCCGCCGCCGCAATGCGTTACACCGAAGCCCGCCTGGACAAACCCGCCATGGAGCTGCTGCGCGACCTGGACAAGGAAACCGTGGACTTCCAGCCCAACTACGACGAGTCCCTGGAAGAGCCCCAAGTTCTGCCGGCCCGCTTCCCGAACCTGCTGGTCAACGGCTCAAACGGCATCGCCGTCGGCATGGCCACGAACATTCCGCCCCACAACCTGGGCGAAGCCATTGACGCCTGCTGCTACATGATGGACAACCCGGACTGCACCACGGAGGACCTGATTCGCGTCATGCCCGGTCCGGACTTCCCGACTGGCGGCAAGATCATGGGCCGTCGCGGTATCCTGGACGCCTACGAGACCGGCCGCGGCAGCCTGACCGTGCGCGCCACCGCTCGCATCGAGGAGCGCAAGAACGGCTCCTACTCCATCGTGATCACGGAGATCCCGTACCAGGTCAACCGCCGCCGCCTGCTGGAGAAGCTGGGCGAGCTGGTTCGCGACAAGAAGCTCCCCGAGGTCAGCAACGTCCATGACGCCGCGGACCGCCAGGGCATCGACATCATCATCGACCTGAAGAAGGGCGCCATCCCCCAGGTGGTGCTGAACAAGCTGTACAAGCACACTCCGCTGCAGACGGGCTTCGGCGTGAACATGCTGGCCCTGGTGGACGGCGTGCCCCGCGTGCTGTCCCTGAAGGAGACGCTGCATTACTACATTGCCCACCAGAAGGACGTTATCGTCCGCAGGACCCGCTACGAGCTGGCCCGTGCCGAGGAACGCGCCCATATCCTGGAGGGCTACATCGTTGCTCTGGACAACATCGACGAGGTCATCCACATCATTCGCTCCTCCCAGACGGACAAGGAAGCGGCTGACCGACTGACCGAGCGTTTCGCCCTGAGCAAGAAGCAGACCGACGCCATCCTGGAGATGCGCCTGCGCCGTCTGACTGGCTTGGAGCGCGAGAAGATCGAGGCCGAGCTGGCCGAGCTGCGCGAGAAGATCGACTACTACAAGCGCGTCCTTGCCGACGAGAAGCTGGTGGAGGAGATCATCAAAGAGGAGCTGGGCGAAATCAAGAAGAAGTACGGCACTCCGCGCAAGACCCAGATCACGTCCGAATCCAAGGACATCGACATGGAGGACCTGATCGCCGACGACGCCATGGTTGTCACCATGACCAAGGGCGGCTACATCAAGCGCCTGCCCGTGGACACCTACCGCGAGCAGAAGCGCGGCGGCAAGGGCATGCAGGGCACCAACCTGAAGGACGACGACTTCGTGGAGCACCTGTTCGTGGCCACCACCCATGAGTACATGCTGTTCTTCAGCAGCCTGGGCAAGGTGTATCGCCTGAAGGTCTACGACATTCCCGAGGCCTCCCGTACGGCCCGTGGCACCGCTGTGGTCAATCTGCTTCCTCTGGCGGCGCGCGAAACCATCGAGGCGGTCATCGCCACCAGGGAGTTCAGCGCTGATGAGTACCTGCTGTTCGCCACCCGCAACGGCATGGTGAAGAAGACGTCACTGGACCAGTACGACCGTGCTCGTCGCGAGGGCCTGATCGCCATCAAGCTCAAGGACGGCGACGCGCTGGTGTCCGTGCGCATCATCAAGCCCGGCCAGCGTGCCATGATGGTGTCCACTGCCGGCAAGGCCCTGTGCTGGGACGAGTCCGAGGTCCGCGCCATGGGTCGTGACACCTCCGGTGTCCGCGGCATGAGCATCCCCGAGGGTGCGCAGGTCCTGGGCCTGGAGATTGCCTCCGAGGGCTCCGATCTGCTGGTCCTGACCGAGTACGGTTACGGCAAGCGCACGTCGGTGGACGAGTATCCGTCCCATCATCGTGGCGCCCAGGGCGTGAACACCCTGACCATGACTGAAAAGAAGGGTCGCCTGGCGGCCATGCGCGTGGTCAACCCCGGCGAGGCGGTTATCGTGTCCACCCGCGACGGCGTGATCGTACGTACTCCCGTGGACGGCATCAGCCAGCTGGGCCGTACCGCTCAGGGCGTCCGCGTCATGGACGTTGCTGATGGCGACTGCGTAGTGGCCCTGGCGGTTTCCGCTGAGTCCGACAAGGACGTCGATCTGGGCGAAGACGAGGTTGCGGAGGCTGTGGAGACCGAAGCCGTTGAGGTCGTCGAGGCCGAGGCTTCGGAGGTCGAGGAGGCCGAGGCGACGGAGACCGAAGAGTAGCGACTTTCCTCTGATCCGCGCCCGGGGCGTTGCCTCGAATCAAATGATTCCGCAAAGGCGGCCCAGCGTTGGCTGGGCCGCCTTTTTCGTGCCCAGAACCGGGGGCTTTGCGGGGCTTCGAAAAATTTTTCAAATTTCTGAAAGTTTTAGTTGACGTACCCCTAGGTGGGATGTATTCTAATAGAGCACTTTTTCACGGGCCTGTAGCTCAGTTGGTTAGAGCGCACGCCTGATAAGCGTGAGGTCGCTGGTTCAAATCCATTCAGGCCCACCATTTTTTATAGATAAACGCTCCACCGTGAGCCGAGTTAGCCGGTGGAGCGTTTATTAAAAAATTGGTCGTGAGAAAGCTGATTGGGGCATTAGCTCAGCTGGGAGAGCGCGGGCTTTGCAAGCCTGAGGTCAGGGGTTCGATCCCCCTATGCTCCACCATGAAACTCGAAGCCACCTGCGGGTGGCTTTTTTCATGCCTGGCCCCTTTCATGCCCGCACTCCTTTCGTGCAAGAGGCGCCGAAGAGGCGTTTCCTGGGCATGCCTCCCTTCCTCCCGGCCCGGTCTCCGGTTCGGCGCCTGGCTTAAACCTTGGTGCAGGACCGACCTGGGGTTATAGGACAAAAAGTGTGTCTGCGGGAATTATTCAAGCCCGCGCCATTCC
>JAUNCQ010000003.1:3748-80606 GCA_030526515.1 Coriobacteriia bacterium | reverse complement strand
GGAATGGCGCGGGCTTGAATAATTCCCGCAGACACACTTTTTGTCCTATAACCCCTACCAGAGCCTCTGCTAGCGAGGCGGTTTCAGGCGTTTGGGGCTTGCGGTCGGGTGGGGCTTGGTCCGCGCCCGATTGGTTGGCGTTGCTCGTAGCTGCCTGGCGGCGCGTGCGCTGCCATCCTTCGAGAAATCGGTAGCGGTTCTTCGATCCGCCGACGGATTTGTGGAAACTGGTAGGTTTGAGACAACGTTTCACCTGGTGGTAGAGGGGTTTTAGGGCAGTTTTGGAAGAATGTCTGTAAATAATCGCTGAGTTGTCATGAAGCCTCTGCGGGAGGACCCTTGGAGTCTACCAGTTTTGTGTATCTGCCCGGCGATGCGTGGCGCGCTACCGATATCTGCTGGTTTGTCAGACGTCGAGGCCGGCGTCGGCGCGTGGTGCGTCGTCACGCATGCGGCGGGTGCCGTGGTACCATCAAGGTGCGGCGAACGATCGCTCGCTTGGTTGAGGCGGCGGGCGCGAGTCGTCGCATGTGGTCTCGGCGCCCGCGATTGGTTGCGGACCCTCTTGCCCAGTGCCGCGAGCCTCAAGATAAGGTGGTGTGGGGAATGGATAAGAACTTCGGTCTGGCTGAGCTCTTTTGGACGATCGTCTTGCTGCCGCTGATCTTGCTGGGGCTTCTCGCAACGGCCATCCTTGAGGTGGCCAAGGACATGTAGCCGCGACCCGCGCTTCGTGGTTACGCGATCCTGCGGGGGTTCGGCTCCGTCGGATGTTCGCGAAGTCGCCCTTGAGAGGCGCAGCGTTATGAAACAACAAAGGCCGGGGATTCGTCCCCGGCCTTCTTGCGTTTTGGAGTGCTGTTTTGGGCTTGCGCACCTGAAGCCTGGCACTCGAAGCCCGGCGCCCGAAGCGCTAGCGCTGCTTCAGGACCAGAACGTCGCAGTCCATGTTGCGAATCAGGTAGGTGGAAACGCTGCCGACGAAGGCGTAGCGGATGTTGGACAGGCCACGCTCGCCGCAAATGACCAGGTCAGGTCCATAGGGCTCCACCAGCTGCTCGGCGATGGTCTCATTGATGCGACCGGCAGCCACCTTCAGGTCCACGCTGCCGACGTTGGTGTTTGCGCGGGCGTCTTCCAGGATGTCGGCCAGCTCCATTTCGATGCGCTGGGCGCCGGCCTCGCAGAGTGCGGCAAAGTCCACGCCGTTGGCCTCGTAGGGAACGGAGTCGATCACGTGGCCGAACAGGATGTCCGCCCCGTCCTTTTCTGCGATGGAGATGGCGCGTTCCGCCACGGCGCGCTGGGTCGAGCCGCCGTCAAGGGCCGCGAAGATGCGCTTGTACTGCTGAGGCATGGGGTCTCCTTTCGTGCGACGCGCCGAAGCGCGCTGGTTTCTCTTGACTCCATTGTAACGCTATGGACTTCGCCATGGGCGTTGGGGCGGGGGTCCTGATTTGCCCAAGGGAACAAGGGCACGGGGCCCGAATTCGTCGTGGGCTGGGGGCGGTTTTGGATTCGTCTCAGGCTCAGGGGGGTGCGGTGCTGACTGCGCCGTGGGTGCAGGGGCGCGGATGCGTAATCCGCTGTGATTCGAGGGGAGTGCGTCGAAGTCCCAGCTCAGGCGGCCGGGAGAAAAGCTGCAACTTCGCAAAGACCAGGGCGAAAGAAACGGGAGCGCAGCCAAGACCACGCTCAAACCGTCGGGAATCCAGCTGGATTTCGCCGAAGGAAATCCATAGATTCGCCGAAGGCTCACGCAAGATTCGGGGCGCATAGTGGGCTACCCACGGGACAGACCCAAGGAGGTGGCCATGAAGAAGAAGCGGACCCTGGTCCTGAGCGTGATCTGCGGCATCCTGTGCGCAGGCTGCGTGTTCCTGTACACCTACGGCGTCAAGACCGACGCCGACCAGGCCCGCGCCGAGGTGCTGGAGCGCTACGGCGGCGAGCAGATGGAGGCCTGCGTGGCAACGCGCGACATCGCCCCCGGTGAAACCATCGACGAGCGCGCCGTGGAGCGCAAGCTCTGGATCGCCGACCTGCTCCCAGAAGGCGCGGTGACCAAGGTGGAGGACGCGGTGGGACAGAAGGCGTCGTCGTCCATTCTGGCGGGCGAGGTCGTATCGACCAAGCGCTTCGGCCAGGAGTCGGCCCTGCTCGACGTACCCCAGGGGCTGGTGGCGGTCAGCGTGCCGGCCAAGGAAGTCCAGGCCATAGGCGGCGCGGTCATGCCTGGCATGCGGGTGCATCTGTACGCCACGGGCAACACCTCTACCAGCCGCGTGGGCACGGACGTGCTGGTGCTGGCCACCAGCCGTTCGGTCCTGAGCAGCGATCAGGGGTCGTCGTCCGGCGCGGTCACGTGGGTGACGGTGGCGGTGGAGCCGGAGGACGTGCGCGAACTGGTGAGTGTGGCCAACAAGGAACAGCTCTACTTTGCCCTGCCTGGCAACGACGGCAGCGCCGAACAGGCGATGGCCCAGTCGGAGGACAAGAAGAATCGGACGAAAACCAGCGCGGGAAGCAGCGGCGCGGGGCAAGGCGCCTCGCTGGATGGCGGCGACGCAGACAAGGAGGCGACAAGACGATGAGCAAGGTAGCGCTATGCGTTGATGCGGAAAGCGCCCAGTATCCGCAGGTCCTGGGCTTGCCGGACGAAAGCCTGATAGCCCAGTCCTGGCTGGAGCTGCTGTGCACGGCGGAAGAGGCGCGGCAGCGCCTGGCCCAGGCTGCGGATATCGAGCAGACCTGGGTGGTTTCCTGTGACGACATGGAGGCCGTGAACCTGGCGGCCGCCTGCAAGGCCGACGCTCCCGGGCGGCCGGTGCTGCTGGTAAGTCAGGACATCGGCGGGTCCGTGCGTTCCTGTGCGGCCAAGGCGGGGCTGGATGACGTGATCGACCTGGCTGAGCTGGGGCGACGCTACGGGCAGCGCAAGGCTCAGCATGCAGCGCTGGCTGCGGCTCATATGGACCAGGCGTATCCGCCGGCTTCGCCTTCGGTGGGCGAAAAGGCCGTCGTTCCCGCGGGGAGTGGGGCGGCAGCGAGCGCGGGTGCGGGCGCGGGCGAGATGGCGCCGGCGGTTTCGCCCCCTGCTTCTGTGGTGGCGGCTTCGGCTGAGCGGCTGGCTGCCCGGCCCGACCTGAGCGGATTGGGCGTTATGCCGGCTGAGGGGAAGGCGTTCTTCCTGCCGGTGGTCAGCGGCAGCGGCGGTGCGGGAAAGTCGACGGTGTCGCTGCTGGCGGCGCTGCTGACCCAGCAGGCCGGGCTGCAGACGCTGCTGATCGACTTCGACCCGCAGTTCGGCGACTTGGATGCGCTGCTGGGATGCGGCGATGCCATGGGCATAGACGACCTGGTGCGGTCGCCCCTGCGTGCTGCCCAGCTTGCGCCCAGGGGCGGGTTGCCGGCGTTTTTGAAGGCGCCGGTGCGTCTGGAGGATGCGGAGCAGCTGGCCAACCAGATTCCCTGGGTGATGGATGCGGTCCAGGGCCGGTTTGACGTGGTGATCGCCAACACGGGCGGCTTTTGGACCGAGATTCAGGCTCAGCTGCTGGAGCGCAGCTCGAAGGCGCTGTTCCTGATAGACCAGAGGCCGTCGTCGCTGCGGGCCTGCAAGCGGGCGCTGGACCTGTGCGCGCGTTGCGGCATTGCGGCGAGCCCCTTTGTTTTCGCCCCGAACCGATGCTCGAAGGGTGGGCTGTACACGTCCATCGACGTATCCTGCGCGCTGCACGGTGCGGTGTCCTTCGAGCTGGCGGAAGGCGGATACGACGTGGAGGATGCGCTGGCGGAGGGCCGGCCGCTGGACCTGATCAGCGAAGGCAACGAGCTGGTGGACAGCCTGGACGACCTGCTGCGGCAGATCATGCCGTCCTACCAGCAGGCCGTGGAGCGAGCGGGCGACGGCCCGCGCAGGCAGAGCCTGTGGCAGCGGCTGGGGTTCGGACGAAGGAGGCCGGGGGAGGTGACGGGGCATGTCGCTGAGCGAGAGAGCGCGTAAGGCGGGCGCGGTTGCCGTGCCCGGGCACCTGGTGCTGGGCCAGGAGGACCTGCGCATGGGCGCCGAGCTGCGCCAGCAGGTGCAGGAGCTGGTGCCGGTTGACCAGATTGCGCGGCTGGTGGCAGAGAATCCGGAGCGGGCCCGCAACGAGCTGCGCCGCGCCTGCGACCAGGTCATGGACGCGGGATCGTGGGTCATGGTGCCGGCAGAGCGCAAGCGCTTGCTGATCCAGGCGTTCATAGACGAGGTGTTCGGCTATGGCCCCATCGAGGACCTGCTGGATGACCCCACCGTGACGGAGGTCATGGTCAACGGCCCCAGCCGGATATTCTTCGAGCGGGACGGCATGCTGTACGCCTACGAGCGAGCCTTTCAGGACGAAGCCCAGCTGCGGGCGCTGATCGACCGCATCCTGGGACCGCTGGGCCGGCGCATCGACGAGGCATCGCCCATGGTCAACACGCGCCTGCCCCAGGGGCATCGCGTGAACGCCATCATCCCGCCGCTGAGCCTGGTGGGCCCGGTGCTGACCATCCGCAAGTTCACCGAGCGGGTGCTGACCTTGGATCAGATGACCGAGCAGGGCTCCATGGACGAAGCCGTGCGCCAGCTGCTGGTGTGGATGGTGCGGCTGCGCAAGAACGTGGCGGTTTCCGGCGGCACGGGCAGCGGCAAGACCACGCTGCTGAACGCCCTGAGCTGCCAGATATCCGCAGATGAGCGCATCGTGACAATAGAGGACTCGGCGGAGCTGCGCTTCCTGGAGCATCCCCATGTGGTGCGCCTGGAGGCTCGTCCGGCCAGCGCGGAGGGAACGGGCCAGGTGACCATCCGGGACTTGGTGATCAACGCGCTGCGCATGCGCCCCGACCGGATCGTGGTGGGCGAATGCCGTGGCGCGGAGGCGTTGGATATGCTGCAGGCCATGAACACGGGCCACGACGGCTCGCTGACCACGCTGCACGCCAACGCGCCCCAGGAGGTGGTGACCCGCCTGTCGACCATGGTGCGCTATGCCGTTGACCTGCCGGTTGACGTGGTGGAGGCCAATATTGCCAGCGCCATTGACGTGGTGGTGCAGACGGCTCGCGCCCGTGACGGTCGGCGATACGTGAGCCAGATATCGGAGCTGGAGTTCGACCGCGGGCGGCGGCGCTGCGAGTGTCGGACGCTGTATGCCCGGGACCTGCTGCGGGATGAAAGTCGTTGGGAGCGGATGCCGGCGTGGATCGACGACGTGGCGGATTGGGGCGTTGCCGCCCGGGAGGAGGTGGAATCGTGGAAGCGTACGGCCAAGTGCTGCTAGCGGCCACGGGGCTGGCCTTCGTCGGCGGCACCTTGGCGGCCAGCTATTTCATAGGCGGCGGGCGAAAGAGAGCCCGGCGCGCCCTGCCCGGGGAATCGGGGATCAGGGACGATGCCCTGGCTCGCGTCCTGCGCCATGGCGTGGGACCGTTGCGGGGGCCGTCAGCGCTGGCCCTGCGCAGCGGGCGCGTCCGGGACCTGGCTGACAAGGCGCAGCTGCTGCTGGCGGATCGGGGGATGCCCGCCTCGGCGGAGTCCCTGGCGTCGGCGGGGCTGGCGGCGCTGGGCGTGGTTTTCGTCCTGGGGCTTGCCCTTTCCGGCTCCCCGGTGGGCGGGGTTGCAGCGGCCTGCCTGGCGGTTGCGCTGGCGGTGGCCCTGGTCAACCAGCGTACGGACGCTCAGGCTGATGCGTTGCGGGAGTCCATACCCGAGGCGCTGCGGTCCATGGAGGCATGCTTCCAGTCGGGCTTTTCCCTGGGCCAGACCTTGGAGCAGGTGTCGGCGGAAACCAAGGGCAGCCTGTCCGAGCTGTTCGGGCGTGCGGCCCATGTGCTCCAGGCCGGAGGAACATCAGCCCAGGCGCTGGATTGCCTGCGACACAGCAGCGACCTGCCTGAGCTGGCATTCGTGTCCGTGGCGCTGGATGTGCAGCATCAGACCGGCGGCAGCATGCGCCGCTGCCTGGAGTCGGCCATCGACATGGTGGAGGGCGAGCTGGCCCTGCGGCGATCCCTGCGGGTGCAGACCGCCCAGGCGCGGCTTTCCGCTCGGGTGGTGGGCGTCATGCCCTTTGCCCTGATCGCGGTGTTTTCCCTGCTGAGCGAAGGGTTCCTGGACCCGTTCTTCGAAAGCGCGGCGGGCATGGCCATGCTGGTCGTGGCCCTGACCATGCAGGCGGCGGGCGTGCTGCTGGTGCGCTCCCTGCTGAAGGTGGGGTGAGGGTCGTGGATGCGAGCGTGGTGCCCCGTTGGCTGCCGGCGGTGGCGGCCATATGGCTGGGCGGCTTGGGAGCGTTCCTGGGCTGCTGGCATTGGCTGACCCTGCGCGCATGGCTGGAGCGGCGCCGGACGAGCTCGGGGCTGGACAGGGACTGGCTGGACGGCCGGTCGTGCTTCCAGTCGACGGGCGCGGCGGGCCTGGTGCTGCGTTACCTGGTTTCCCTGGAGCGCCGGATGGCGTTGGGCGCCGTTCGTCCCTGGCTGCGGCCTCGGAGCGCGGGGTCAGGCGTCGTGCGGGCGAAAGAGCTGATCTGCCTTGCGGGCCTTGAGGGGTCCCTGCGGGGTCAGGTGGTCCCTGAGGCGGGCCTTCGCCTGGGAGTGATGTTGATTTGCGTTGGCTTGGTACCGGGATCCGCACTTTCCCTGGAGCTGGCGCTGGTCATGGGTGCGGCGGGCCTGTTCGCGGGCCTGCTGCTCCCCCGATGGGCCCTGCGGAGGGAGCGGGACGCGCGGGCCGCGGCCCTGGGCCGCGAGCTGCCGGAGCTGTTGGAGGTCATGGGGCTGGGGCTGCGCAGCGGCCTGAGCTTCGACCGATGCTTTGCCCTGTACCACCAGCACTTTCCCACGCCTTTCGCCCGCTCCTGCGCCTTGGCGCAGCAGCAGTGGATGCTGGGGCTGAAGTCGCGGGAGCAGGGGCTGCGGGATCTGGCAGCCGCCTACGACAGCGTGCTGCTCGGCCGCGTGGTGGAGACCATGGTGCGGTCGCTGCGGTTCGGCACGTCCCTTGCGGAAAGCCTGGAGTCGGCGGCCCAGGAGGCCCGCGCCGACTATAAGGCGCAGCGGGAGGAGCAGGTGGCCAAGGCCCCGGTGAAGATGATGCTTCCCACGGGCACGCTGATCCTGCCCGCCATGCTGCTGCTGGTGCTGGGTCCGGTGCTGCTGGAGCTGATGGAGGGGTTCTGATGAACGTGATGAAAGGAGACGAACATGAGGGAACGATTCAGGAGCGCGCAGGTGCGTCTGTGGGTGGCGGCGGGGCAGCGGCTGCGCTGCACGAAGGGCCAGGGTACCACGGAGTACGCCATCCTGGTGGGCGTGCTGGTGGTCATCGCCGTGCTGGCCATTGCCCTGTTCAAGCCGAAGATCCAGTCGCTGTGGGATGCCATCGTCGACGGCATCAACGCGCTGTAGCGCGGCTGCGGTGCCGTGCGGGGCAGTCCACGGTGGAGTTCGCGGTGGTCACGGCGGGTCTGATGCTGGTTGCCACGGGGCTTTCCGCTCTGTGGAACCTGCTGGGAGCCGGGGCCTTCGTGGACCACGCGCTGTTGAGCGCGTCGCATCACGTGCAGGCGGCCACGGGCTTTGCCCTGGCGGACATATTCCTGTTCTGATGGGTGAAAGGGGTGTGCCATGGGACGGTTTCTCGAAGGCCTGGCCCGGGTCGCGCGGGTTGCGGGGCATCGGCTGCGTGACCGCGGCGGTCAGTCCACGGTGGAAGCCGCGATGCTGATCCCGTTCCTGTTCGGCGGCATGTTGCTGCTGATCCAGCCGGGAATCCTGCTGTACGACCGCCTGGTCATGGAAGGCGCCGCTGCAGAGGGCTGCCGGGCGCTGGCCACGGCGTCGGCGGGGGAGTCCGGCCAGGTGCGGGACTTCGTCCTGAGGAGGCTGGGCTCCGTTCCGCCCCAGGACAACTTCCACGTCCATGGCGGCTCCTGCTCGTGGCAGGTTGAGCTGACGGGCGGACGATCGTCGGATCGGGTGGCGGTGGACGTGACCACGAAGGTCCGACCGCTGCCGCTGCTTGACTTCGGCCTGGGGCTCATGGGCGCGCTGGACGGGAGCGGCTGTCTGACGGTGCACGTGCGATCGGAGCAGGCGACCCAGCCGAGCTGGGCCTTCGGGTCCTCGGCCGGGTCGGACGCCTCTGCCTGGGTGGGGGCGTGGATGGAAGAGTGATGGATGGGAGCAGGTATGGTTTGGCGAAGCGCGGGGGAGCGGCTGCGGGGAGAAAGACCCGCGCGGCCCCGTCCCTTTCATGAAGATGACGGCGGCTTCACGTCGGTGGGCATGGTGCTGGCCCTGCTGGTCTGCCTGTCGCTCATATTCACGTCCGCCCAGGTCTATCGGATCAACACCGCGGCGGCCCGGGTCCAGGACATCGCGGACGCGGCAGCCCTGGCGGCGGAAAACGAGGTGGCGGAGTACGTGCTGGTCGCCCGCGTATGCGATGCCCTGGTGCTGTCTATGACCCTGACTGCGCTGGTCTCTTTCGCCCTGGGGCTGGTGGCCCTGTGCGTGCCGGCCACGGGCGGGATGTCCGTCAAGCTCATCGATGTGGGCAAGGCGGTGATCAAGGCCCGGGACGGGTTCTCGGACCGGGCTACTCAGGGGCTCGAGGCCCTGCAGAAGGCGCTGCCGTTCCTGGCGGCGGCCAACGCTGCTGCGGTGGCGGTGGAAAACGGTGCGGGCGAAAACCGCTCCAGCTACATTGCCATGGCGGTGCTGGTGCCGGGCACCGGCGAGCCCCTGACGGTGGAGGCCGCCAAGGGCGCCGAGGACGTGGAGGAGGCCGTGGACGAAGGGAAGGACGAGATCCGGGACCAATCCATCGAGGCCGAGGGTCTGGCGGAGGAGGCCAACCTGGCGAAGGAGGCCGCCTTCGAGCGGGACTGCGGCGACAACCCCTCCTACTGCCTGTACGAGCGAGCCAAGGCCCTGGCCGGCCTGAGCGGCGACAGCAATCCGCTGTATCGCAGCGTGGACGCCTGGTCCTTCAAGGTGCCGCTGGAGCGGGCGAAGGCCTACTACCAGCGTCGTCTGGCCATCGAGTCGCCTGCCGACGGCTCCGCTCGGGAAGGTGCCCGGTCTGCCTTGCGCAAGCGGCTGTACCGCTACGCCGTGTCCCTGTTGAAGCAGGGCTACGTGGTGGACACCGAGGAGGAGTTCCGCTGCAACTTCCCGCGACTGCCGCGCAATGCGGACCAGGTCCGGGGAACGGAGCTTTACGGCGAAAGCGTCTATCCCATCACCCGCACGGAGGCAGGAAACACGCTGATGCATGCCTGGTCGGGCTGTCCGTCGGCCACGGGGATCATCGGGCACGAGTCCATCCGCGACCTGGAGCGCAACAACTACCTGACCTGTCCGGACTGCGAGTTCACCGCATCGAGCATGGGTTCGGTGGCGGCAGCTTCGTCCTCCATCGAAAACGGATTCGAGTACCACTACCGGGCCATTGCCGAGGAGGCGGAGCTGTACGAGGAGGCCCGGGAGGAGCTGGACTCCCAAAAGAACAGCGTCCAACGGAAGGTCCAGAAGATCCTGGACGAAATCGAGGACGCGTTGAAGAGCGCGGCGGGCAAGCGCATATCGGTGAAGCCCCCGGGAAGCATGGGAGCGGTGGCGCTGGCTGCGGACCTGAGCTCGTCGACGCCGTCGTCGGGGCTGGGCAGCTCTTTCGTCCAAGGTCGGCATGAGCTGGGGCCCCGGGCGGCGGTGGCGGGCGCCACCTTGCTGGCGGATGACCAGAACGAGGGCTCGACGGTGATCTCGTCGCTGCTGGACGGGTTCGACGCTCAGGACAACGTGGCCGTAGGTGCGCTGCAGTGCGTGCTGGGATGCTGGTCCGCCGTGCTGACTGCCTACACCAAGGGGCAGCAGGCCCTGGTGGAGGGGCTGTCCAACGGCCTGAGCCAGATTCCCCTGGCAAGCCAGAGCGGCTTGGGCGACTGGGCGGCGGAAAAGGTCATGGACACCATCCAGAAGGCGGGCTTGCAGCCGGCCAAGGTGGAGTCCCTGAAGCCGGTGCTGGTCAGCACGGGCAGCGTGGTGGCTAAGGACCAAGGGCAGTTCGCCGTTGCCTACCGGCAGGTGAAGGAGCGGTCGAAGCTGCTTTCCGGCAGCAGCGCCGATGTGTTCAGCACGGTGCTGAGCAAGGTGGAGCAGCAGGCGGTTGCCGCGTTGGGCGCTGAGTACACCATTGCCACGGTGGAGCCGTTGGGCGAGCTGGGGCCATCGCTGCCCCTGACCCTGACGCTGCCGGAGCCCCTGCAGAACGCAGGCAAGGGCCTGGTGGATTCGCTGATCGCCCGGCTGCGGATCCTGGTGGTGAATGCGACGGGGGTGAGTTCATGGGGCTGATGAGGCTGGTGCGGTTGATGCGGGAAGAGCGCGGCCAGGCCACGGTGGAGATGGCCCTGTTCCTGCCCGTGGCCGTGGCCCTTGCAGCCGTGACCGTGAACGCGCTGTTGTTCATGGGCCAGTGCGCGGCCTTCGACCGTGCGGCTGCCCAGGCGGTGAGGGCCTGCTGCACGTCTCCGTCCCAGGGCGAGTACGGCCATGGCGGCGACCTGGTGGCCGCTGAGCTGAGACGGTCCTTCGACGATCGGAACCTGCAGGTCAGCGTGGAGTCTTCCGGTAGCGGGTCGGCCCATACCACCTACACGGCAACGTTGAAGTTCCGGCCCACGTTGTTCGGGCTGGGCATGAAGAGCAAGGTCATGGGCGTGCGAATGCCCGTGCTCACCCACTCCACCAGTCTGACGGTGGAAACGTACAAGCCCGGGGTGCTCCAATGAGGCGCCGGGCGGTGGGCGCGTTGTTGGCGGTCCTGGCCATGGTGGCCCTGGTGTCCCTGAGCGGCGCGGCGGCGTGGGTGCTGCGGGGCGATGGGGTGGCCTTGCAGGTTGCCCGGGACCTGACCGATCCCGAAGGGGATCCCGTGCGGGAAGTGGTGGACATCATGGCGGGCGAAGACCAGGTCGTGGCCGGCGGCGGAGCTGCAGGCTCCGCGGACCAGGTGGCTCCGCTGCTGGTGGAGGAGGGGTTCGTGCCCGCGAAGGCCTGCGACGTGCGGATAGGCGGCCAGGGCCGCGTGGTGGGCTTCAGCCTGCCAGGGTCGGCGGCTGATGCTTTCGCCCGCATGGCCACGGGTTTGGAGGAAGCGGGATGGACGACGGTTCCCAGCGGGCAGGACGTCTGCGGGACCTTCGTGAAGGAGGATGGCCGATTGCGCTGGTTGCTGGTGAGCTGCTCCGATGCGGGTGGATCTGCCAGCGTGGTGATTCAGAGCGCGGTCGACCTGGGGAAGGAGGAGTAGATGGGTACGGTTCAAGCGGCCGAGCCGGCTCGGAGGACGCCGGTGCGGATGAGCCTGGCGTGGGCGGCTACGGCAAGCAGGCGGGCTAAGGGTCTGTTGTTTTCGCCCCCTGGTCAGGGAAGCCTGGCCCTGTTTCCGTGCAGGGACGTGCACACCTTTGGCATGCGATATGCCATTGACGTGGCGTTCGTGGATGCCCGGGGCATGGTCATAGAGTCCCATCGGTGCGTGCGGCCCCTGAAGCGCATGCGCAACCGACGGGCGGCCATCGTGGTGGAGCGCATATCGCGGGCGGACGAGCCGTGGTTCAGCGAAGGGGATTGCCTGGCGCTGACGGTGTGCGCGCAGGTGAAGAGCAAGGAGGAAGGCAGATGAAGGTATGTCCCGTGTGCGGTGCGCGCGTGTTCGACGACATGGATGTCTGCTACGGCTGCATGCATCGCTTTGCCCAGGAGCCGGGAGCTCAGGCGGTGAAGCAGCTTTCGGGAGAGGAGGAGCGCCAGGTCGATTCCCGATCTGAGCCTGGCGCGGCGGAGGGCGAAGGTGTGGCCGGTGATGTGCCGAGGCTGCCGAATCCCCAAGTCATGGAGGTTCCGGCGGTATCGGTATGCGCTGTGGCGCCAGGCTCTATCGATCAGGTGAGGCGACCTGCCGATCCCGCGTCGGCCTCCGATCAGGACGCCTTGGTCCTGAAAATAGAGATACCACGGACATGCCGCGGCATCTCGGTTGCATACGAATAGATTGTTAGGGGGCGAAGACTACTTCAGCAGCTTTGCCAGCTCTTCTTCGGCGTACTTCTGCAGCTTCTCGTTCACGGCCACGTAGGCGTCCACGATGCGGTCGCCCTCCGGGGTCAGGGTGCTGCCATGGGCGCCGTCGCGGTTGAGCAGCTGGACGTCCAGGGCCTTCTCGGTTTCCTTGACGATGCGCCATGCCTTGCTGTAGGCCATGCGCATCTTCTTGGAGGCTGCGTTCAGGGAGCCGGTCTCGCGAACGCCAAGGCAAAGGTCGGCAACGCCGCGTCCGAGGACGGAGTTGCTGCCGGACTCAGGGTTCTTGATGGAGAGCCTGATGCTGGGCTTGAGGTGTGAAATAGTGCTCATGGGTACCTCTGTTTCCGTTGCAAAAAAATACCTGCGGCTATCTTACTACGTGATAATCGCAGGTAGGGCTATTCTATGAATAATTTATTCTCAGTTTTACGATTATTTCAGAGACTCCACGAAGGCGACCACGGATTCTTCAATGGCTGCCGTGTTTCCGTCGATGACCTGGGTGAAGCGGATATCCAGATCGTCGAGTTCGGCCAGGCCCGCGGGAACGGCGGAGGCGTTGGTTTCCTTCTGGATCAGCTCGTTCAGCTGGCAGCCAGATAATGCAGCCACCTCGGCCGGCAGGTCGTCGCCAGCGGCGATGTTGTGCAGTGCGCGGTAGACGTTGTTGCCGAACTTGGCCCAGTGGGCAGTGCTGGCAATGAGGACGGGGTTTTCGCCCCGAAGGTTCTGGGCTGCGCGGTAGGCGACGGCCGTGTGGGGATCCAGCAGGTAGCCGTACTGGTCGAAGACCTCCTTGACGGTGTCCAGGCACTCCTGATCGCCCACGGAGTCGGCACGGAACGCCTCGCGCACCTTGGCGAAGGTTTCCTTGTCCACCTGGAACTTCTTCTGCTCACGCAGGTCGTTCATCCAGCCGGCGATGGCCTGGGGGTTGCGGCCGGTGAGCTCGAACAGCTGGCGCTCCAGGTTGGAGGACACCAGGATGTCCATGGACGGGGACGGGGTCAGCACGAAGGGACGGTCGGAGATGTCGTAGGTGCCGGTGTTGATGAAGTCGGTCAGCACGCGGTTGGTGTTGCTGGCGCACAGCAGCATGTCGATGGGAGTGCCGATCTGCTTGGCGTACCAGGCGGCAAGGATGTTGCCGAAGTTGCCGGTGGGCACGCACACGTCGATCTTGGCGCCGGCCTCGACCTTGCCGTCGGCCACCATCTGGGCGTATGCCGAGATGTAGTACACGACCTGCGGCAGCAGGCGGCCCCAGTTGATGGAGTTGGCGCTGGACAGGGCCACGCCCTGCTCGGCGGCCAGCTTCTGGGCGAAGGCTTCGTCGTTGAAGGTGTTCTTGGCGCCGGTCTGGCAGTCGTCGAAGTTGCCGCGGACGGCCCAGACCTGCACGTTGGAGCCGCGCTGGGTTGCCATCTGCTTGTACTGGATGTCGGACACGCCGCCATCGGGGTACATGACGCCGATGGAGACGCCGTCAACGTCCTTGAAGCCCTCCAGGGCGGCCTTGCCGGTGTCGCCGGAAGTGGCAACCAGGATCATGAACTCGTGGTCGAGCTGGCCTCGCTCGCGCAGCAGCTGGGCGCTTGCGCTGAAGAAGCGGGGCAGGCACTGCAGCGCCATGTCCTTGAAGGCGCTGGTGGGGCCGTGCCACAGCTCGAGGATGTGGGTGTTTTCGTCCAGAGAGGAGATAGGCGCGATGTCCGCGGTGTCCCACTGCTCGCCGTATGTGCTGGCCATGAGGGAATCAACCAGCTCGGCGGGCATGTCCACGTCGAACAGCTTGTAGATGGCAGCGGCGCGCTCCGCGTAGGGGAGCTTCGCCAGGTCGCAGATCTGCTCCAGGGTCAGGCTGGGGACGTTCTGGGGGACGTACAGACCGCCGCCCTGGGCCAGACCGTTGATAACTGCCTGCGTGAAGGGAACAGGCTCGGTGACGTTGCCGCGAGTGTCGATGTAAAGATTCTCAGCCATGTGACGCTTCCTCCCGTTGATTTCGTAATTGGTAGATTATACGTGCGCGCCTTGGCAACGCGTAGCTTTGAGTTGGGTTTAACGGAGCGGAAACGCTTTAGCGGGGTGAAGTAGGCGGTCGGCGGCATTCTTGGGCCGCGATGGCTGGTGAGCTACGCCCTGAACTCGGAATCGTCGATTTCCGCTTGGGCCCATCCGGTGAGCTCGTCGCTGCCCAGGCTGATGTGCAGGCGACGGTCGACAACCTCTTCGCCCCGACGCTCCATGCGCTCCTTGTGGCTTTCACGGGCGTACTGGATGAAGGCGCGGAACAGGCGCTTGGAGCGCTGGGAGTTGCGGAAGAACTCGGGGTGCCACTGCACGCCGATCATGAAGCGACGGTCGGTTGCCTCGATGGCCTCCACCAGTCCGTCGGGGGCGAAGGCCACGGCCTCCATGTTGGGTGCCAGGTCGCGAATGCCCTGATGGTGCATGGAGTTCACGTTGGTGGCGGTGGCGTTCAGGATGTCCCACAGCTGACTGAAGGGCTTGATTGTCACGGCGTGGGTGGCCTTGTCGAAGGAAACGCCCTGCCAGTGGCTGATGACCAGGGTCTCGTCGTCCTCGGGGTTCTCCATCTGGTCGCTCAGGTCCTGGTACAGGGTGCCGCCGAAGTGCACGTTGAGCATCTGGGCACCGCGGCAGATGCCGAGTACGGGCATGTCGTGCTGGTAGGCGAAGTTCAGGACCAGCTCCTCGACGTTGTCGCGACGGGGGGAGGGCTGGGTCACGCTGGAGCGGGCGTCGTCCTCGGCATAGCTCTTGGGCTCGTATACGTCCGCGCGGTCAGCGTAGCGGCGGGGGTCGATGTCGGAGCCGCCGGATAGCAGGAACGCATCGGCCAGGGGCAGCAGCTTCTCATACACGGTCACGTCCTCGGTTACCGGGAAGACGATGGGCGCGCCGCCGGCTGCGATGATGGCATGGCAGTAGTTTTCCCGAAGGCGCACGATCTCCTGGTCGGACACCAGGCCCGGGATTACGCCGATGATGGGAGTGATGTGTTCCGCGCTCATGCCGTGCTGCTCCTTTAGAAGATGCGGGTTTTAATCATGCCAGTTTAGCAGGATTTGGGCGGCATGGGCCAAGGGGCCGACGGGCGTACGGCTACAGCGCGACTTCGGCGATGCAGCTGACGCCGGCGTCTTCGCACAGGCGCTGCAGCTTCAGGTCGCAGGTCATCATGATCGCAGCGTTGCGACGGGCGAGCACCAGATAGGTGATGTCGTACACGCTGTGGTCTAGGTGAATTGCGGTAGCGAAGGACTCCTCGATCAGGCTTTCGACGGGAACGTATTCGTCCACGAGCGCGAGAGCATCAGCCGTCATCTGCTTTGCTCTAGAGGCCGTCACCATGTCCGCATGAACGTATTTCCAGGCGACGTTCGCAACTTCAGTCGTAAAAAGGGAAGGGGCGATGACTTTTTCGCCCGGATCGATGAGCTTGCGCAGGGCTGCCCCCTGCTCTGTTCGCTGAACGATTGCTATGGCAGCGCTGCAGTCCAAAACGATCATCGTTCGTCCCTCATCTGGCGCACGACTGTTGCGGGGTCCCAGTCCTTGGGCGGGTCGAAGGCTTCTCGGGAGTCTATTTCGGCGAAAAGTGCTGCACGGCGTGCGGCGCGTTCCTGGATCTCCGCAGGAGATTCCCGGTGAAAGGGGTTCGGTTGAAACATGGTAGCCATTGGCGCGGAGGGTGTTGCTTCGGGAGATTGATATGCGGGTCGTGCGGCGAAGAAGTCTATCAGGATGGCTTCGGTCTGCTTTGTGATGGAGCGTCCATTTTCCTGCGCCAGGGCTTTCAGTTGGTCGTATGTTTCCTGAGGTAGGTTTCGAACCTGCACAGCGGGCATGTGCGCCTCCCTTCGTTCGACATGCATTCATTATAGATGCAATTTGCATGCAAGTCGATGAATTTATCCGCGCTAACCAGAGCGAGGTGGGCTTTGGCGCTGGATTGCGGGTGGGCTGTGTTCCGCGTCAGGAATCGGCCATTCTGGGAACCAAATCGAAGTCGGGCGCGGTTTGCTGAAAGGGCGGCGCACCCAGGGTGGGGCGAAACGTGCGCCGGCGGGACGGATTGGGCGAATGCTGCGGCAAAACGAGGAATCGAGGCCGTATCTTTCGCCCTGAAAGGGTAGCCAACCTTCCTGAAAGACGAAATCGAAGTCGGGCGCGATCCGGAATCACGCCCGCCTTCGATTTGAGATTTGAGATGCGTGGATTTTGGCGCGGGGCCGCCGATGGGGCCGCGCCGTGGGCTGGGGCCGCCGATGGGGCCGCGCCGTGAGGTTGGGCCGCTGGCAGCGGCAACGCCGCAGTGCGGGGCCGCGCTCCTACAGGGAGTCGATGTGGGCCACCACGTCGGCCAGGGTGGACAGGCCCTCGGGCTCGCCGAAGTCAATGCCCAGGCGGTCCTCCAGCTCGCAGATGAGCTCGACCAGGTCCAGGGAGTCAACGCCCAGGGTTTCGAAGGTGGACTCGGGGGTCACGTTCGAGGGGTCGATGTCCAGGTTCTCCTGAAGCACGTCCTTGATGGTATCGATGGTTGCCATGGGCAGTCCTTTCGTCCGGTTTGGTGACTGGTTCATTGTAGCGCGCCGCGTGAGCCGCGGGAGGGAGAAGGGCGGGGCGAAAGAGAGTCGCGGTCGGCCCGTCAGGCTACGGCCGCCACCTAGCGGCCTGGTGTCGCGCCCCGTACGCAAAAAGAAAGCGGCCGGCGGGGCGCTAGGCCAGCCGTCGGCCGCAATGCACCGCTCCGATCGCGCGGCGGAACCGCGGGACCGCTCAGGGCCGATCGAGGAGGAGCGGTCCGCCGCGCGATGGGCAGGAACAGTCTAGCTCTGCTGCTTGAGCAGGCCGTATCCGCCGTTGTTGCGGCGATACAGCACGTTCACCAGGCCGGTATCGCGGTCGGTGTAGGCGAAGAAGTCGTGGCCCAGCAGGTCGATCTGGATGAGGGCCTGCTCCTCGGTCATGGGCGGGAACTCGACTTCCTTCACGCGGACGATCTCGTCGTCGTCCTTGGACAGATCCGCCATGAGGGCGTCCAGGTCAAGGGGCTCGCCGACCTTGGCCTCGGCCGCGGATTCCTGGACCTCCTGGATGTGGTGGTCGATCACGCGGGTCTTGAACTTGCGCAGCTGGCGGTCGACCTTGGCGGCGGCAACGTCAATGGCCGCGTACATGTCCTCGTCGCGCTCCTCCACGCGGATGATGTGACCGCGGCTGCGGATGGTGACCTCGCAGCAGGCACGGCGCGGGTTGGATCGGTTCTGCTCGACGTGCAGCACGACTTCGGCATCCAGCGGGTCGATGTTCATGACCTTCATGGCTCCGCCGATCTTCTCAATGGCGTAGTCCTGCAGGGCGTCTTTGATGGACATTTTGCGGCCGATTACGTTGATGTTCATAGTGGCTCCTTCAACCGTGTCCAATAAAAAAGCAGGGTTCGGGCGCGTCTTGCGAAAACCTTCAGATCCTCGCCATCAGCCTCCCTTCCCTGCTGTTTTGATAGTCCCAGCATAGCTCATCTTCAGGGCGAAAGATAGTGCCAGAAGTAGATACGCCAGTACCCGTGTGCTGGTTTGACCTGGGAAAACGCGGTTTTGAATAGTTTGTGTAGGGCTTGCCGCACACCGCATTGACGCGGCAGTTTGTTTCGCCCGCTGTATACTCATAGCCACTGGAAAACGAACTCGCCTAAGGGGTGCGTCTCATATGAACACTGCTGCCATCGTGCTGGCCGCCGGCGCCGGCACCCGCATGAAGTCCAAGAAGCCCAAGGTTGCCCACGAGGTGTTGGGCAAGCCCCTGGTCCGCTGGGTGGTCGACGCCGCCCATGCCGCCGGGATCGAGCGGGTGGTCACCGTGGTGGGCCATCTGAAGGAGCAGGTGGAGCCGCTGGTGGCCCAGGACACCACTCCCGTGGAGCAGGCGGACCGCAACGGCACGGCGGGTGCCGTGAACGTGTGCCGTGACGCGCTGGCTGACTTCGACGGATCCCTGGTGGTCCTGACCGGCGACAGTCCCCTGATCACGCCCCAGACCATCCAGCGCCTGGTGGAGCTGCGTGAGGCAAACGACGCCGCCGTGGTGGTGCTGACCATGGAGATGGACGACCCCTTCGGCTACGGCCGTATCATCCGCGACGAGCAGGGCGAAGTGGCCCGCATCGTGGAGCAGAAGGACGCCACCCCCGAGGAAGCCGCCGTCACCGAGTGCAACTCCGGCTTCTACTGCTTTGATGCCCGCGCGCTGTTCGACGCCCTGACCCAGGTCAGCAACAACAACGCCCAGGGCGAGTTCTACCTGACCGACGTGCTGGGCATCTGCCGCGAGGCCGGCCGCAAGGTCATGGCCCTGGTCACCGACGACCCCGCCGAGTGCCTGGGCGTGAACTCCCGCGCGCAGCTGGCTGCCGCCGGCAAGCAGCTGCAGCGCCGCATCAATTTCGCCCACATGGCAAACGGCGTGACCATGACCGACCCCGACCAGGTCTGGATCGGCCCCGACGTGCAGATTGCCCAGGACGTGGAGCTGCTGCCCCAGGTCATGCTGTGGGGGAGCACGGTCATTGGCGAAGACAGCGTGATCGGCCCCAACACCCGCCTGACCAACACCCAGGTGGGCCAGGGCTGCGTGCTGCAGGAGGTCGTGGCGCTGGACGCCGTGATCGACGACGGCGCCAACGCGGGTCCCCGCGCCTACCTGCGCCCGGGCGCCCATCTGTGCGCCAACGCGCATGTGGGCACCCACGTTGAGATCAAGAAGTCCACGGTGGGCGAAGGATCCAAGGTGCCGCATCTGAGCTACATCGGCGACTGCACCATCGGCGCGGGCGTGAACATAGGCGCCGGCTCCATCACCTGCAACTACGACGGCAAGCACAAGCACGCCACGGTCATCGGCGACGGCGCGTTCATCGGGTCCGACACCATGATGGTGGCCCCGGTGAGCATCGGCGCGGGCGCGGTCGTTGGCGCGGCGTCCTGCATCACCAAGGATGTGCCGGCCGACGCGCTGGCCCTGGAGCGCTCCGATCAGCGCTGCGTGGAGGGCTGGGCCGCGAAGCGCCGCAAGAAGCTGGAACAAGAATAGACCCGCGGGCCCCATTCGGGCCTGCTCACGGTACAATACGCAAAGGTATGTAAAAAGCAGGGGGCCGCGGTCCCTTGCGCACACACGAAGGAGCATCAACTATGGCGGATACTCAGCAGCGCAGGATGGCTGTTTTCTCCGGTTCCGTTAACCCCTCTCTGGCCCAGAAGATTTCCAAGGAGCTCGGCATTGAGCTGGGCAACGTTCGTCTGGAAAAGTTCAGCAATGGCGAAATCTACGCTCGCTACCTGGAGAGCATCCGCGGGGCTGACGTGTTCCTGATTCAGTCCGTGTGCGACTCCGCATCCCACGACTTCGACGTCAACGACGCACTCATGGAGCTGCTGATCATGGTGGACGCCGCCAAGCGCGCATCCGCTCGCTCCATCACCGCCGTGGTCGCCCACTACGGCTACGCACGCCAGGACCGCAAGGCTGCCTCCCGCGAGCCCATCACCGCCAAGCTGGTGGCTGACCTGCTGCAGGTTGCCGGCGTGACCCGCGTCATGTCCATTGACCTGCATGTGGGCCAGATCCAGGGCTACTTCGACATCCCCGTCGACCACCTGACCGCTCTGCCGATCCTGGTTGACTACTTCAAGTCCAAGAACCTGCCCTCTGACAAGCTGTGCATTGTCAGCCCCGACGTGGGACGCGCCAAGGCTGCCAAGAAGTTCAGCGACATGATGGAAGCCGACCTGGCCATCATGCACAAGGGTCGTCCGGGCCACAACAAGGCCGAGATCACCGCGCTGATCGGTGACGTTGCCGGCAAGATCTGCATCCTGAACGACGACATGATCGACACCGCGGGCTCCGTGGTCGCTGCCGTCAACACCCTGAAGAACAAGGGCGCCGAGGACGTGTACGTGTGCGCCACCCATCCGGTCTTCAGCGGCCCGGCCTACGAGCGCCTGGAGAACGCCGACATCAAGGAAGTCGTGGTCTGCGACACCATCCCCGTTCCCGAGGATCGTCAGACCGGCAAAATCAAGGTCGTGTCCGTTGCCCCGCTGATCGCCAAGGGCATCCGTCGCACCTATGACGGCAAGTCCATCTCCAGCCTGTTCGAGATGAGCCTGTAGCTTCGTCGCGGGGCCCGCTGGGCCGCGCGGCTGACTGGCGAGCGCCCCGTGCTGGGGCGCTCGCTGACTTTTTCGACCGAATGTTTTTCGTCCCCTGAGGAGGGAACGCTTTGTACCTGATCGCTGGCCTGGGTAATCCGGGCGAAGATTACGCGCATACGCGCCACAACGCCGGCTTCGACACCGTGGACAAGATCGCGGAGGAGATTGGCGTGCGCTATTGGAAGTCCCAGGGCGGCGCGCTGGTGGGCAAGGGTGAGTATCGGGGCGAGGAGCTGATCCTGGCCAAGCCGCAGAGCTACATGAACACCAGCGGCGGCCCGGTGAAGACCCTCATGTCCACGTACAAGATCCAGCCGGACCATCTGATCGTGATCCATGACGAGCTGGACATTGACCCTGGCACTATCCGCTGCAAGTTCGGCGGTGGCCATGCGGGTCACAACGGCCTGCGTTCCATCTGTGACAAGCTGGGCACCCGCGACTGGTTCCGCGTGCGCTGCGGCATCGGCCGCCCGCCGGGACGCATGCCGGTGGCCGACTACGTGCTGAGCCTGCCCAAGAAGGAGCAGGCCGACGACTTTGCCCAGGCCACGGACCTGGCCGCCGAGGCCACGCTGTTCCTGGTGCAGAACGGCCTGGAGAAGACGCAGCAGAAGTTCAACTAGGGCTGCGGCTGCGATGGCCCGCGGCGGCGGTTCGCGCCGGGTGGTTTTCGCCGGGCGGCCTGAGGCTGGCGGCGGTTCGCACCGGGCCGTTTGCGACTGGCGGCGGTTTCGTCCCCGGTTTCGTCCCTTGCGGCCTAAATTTCGTCCTGAAACTGAAAGTGCCCGGATCCTTGGGGGTCCGGGCACTTTGTTGTATGGGGTGGGCGAGTGCTACCTCACGACGTCCTCGTCACCGAAGGGGTCGCCGCATTCGGGGCAGAACTTGGGCGGGTTGGCCGGGTCCTCCGGCTGCCAGCCGCACTTGTCGCAGCGGTACTGCAGGGCGCCGGCAGGCTTGGGGCTGCCGCACTCGGGGCAGAACTTGCCCTGGTTGACGGCGCCGCAGCTGCAGGTCCAGCCAGCCGGGTCGGCGGGCTTGGGGGAGCCGCACTCTGCACAGAAGTTGCCGGTGCTGGTGGCGCCGCAGGAGCAGGTCCAGCCGGCGGGGGCTGCTGCGGCTGCGGGCTGGTTGCGGGTTGCCGCGCCGAAGCCGCCGTCAGCGGCCACGGGGTAGTTGTTGGTGGGCACGTAGCCGGCGCCGGCGTTGGGGGAGTACATGGTCTGGCCCATCTGCTGGCCGGTCATGTTGGCAAAGCCCATGCCCATGAAGCCGGTCATGGCGCCGGCCTCGTTGCCGGCGGCGATGCGCATGGCGTCCGCGGTGGCGGCGGCCATGGAGCCCGCGCGCATGTTTTCGTCTCGCAGCGCGCCTGCCATCTGCAGGTTCTTGATGCGCTCCTGGTCTTCCTCGGAGGCCGAGATGGAGTTCATGCCGAAGCTGACGATCTTGATGCCGCGGAGCTCGGTCCACTTGGGGGACAGCTTCTGGTCCAGGATCTCGCACAGCTCGGTGGTGTGAGCCGGGATGGCGCTGTAGCGGACGCCCTTTTCGCTGATGGCGCTGAAGGCGTCCTGCATGACGGCCAGCAGCTCGGTGCGCATCTGGGAGTCAAGCTGGTCGCGGGTGTAGGTGTCGGTGACGTTGCTGGCCACGTTGATGTAGAACAGCAGCGGGTCGACGATCTTGTAGGAGTATTCGCCGTTGCAACGGACGGAGATGTCAATGTCCAGGTTGACGTTGCGGTCCACCACGCGGAAGGGGATGGGAGTGGGCGTGCCGTACTTGTTGCCCATGATCTCCTTCAGGTTGAAGAAGTAGACGCGCTGGTCAGCGCCGGTGTCGGCGCCGAAGGTGAAGCGGTCGGCGAAGCGCTGGACGGTGTCCATGATGCCCTGGGCCAGGTCGCCGGTGAAGATGGACGGCTCGGTGGAGCCCTCCCACTTGAAGGCGCCGGGCTCGGCGGTGAACTCCACGATCTTGCCCTGGCTCACGATTGCCATGGCCTGGCCTTCGTTGACCGCGATGACGGAGCCGTTGGTGATGATGTTTTCGCTGCCCTTGTTGGTAGCGCGCTCGCTGGTGTGGCGCTTGCCCTTGGTCATGAGGACTTCGGGGGGCATGGAATCGCAGTAGAAGTATTCCTTGTACTGATCGGCAAGGACGCCGCCCAGTGCACCGGTTGCTGCAGCAATGAGGCCCATGAGAGTCTCCTTTCGTGGAGGGTGGCAGGCGGGATTTTCGCCTTTGGAGTGATTTTATCGTGCTTGCGGGGGCGCGGGGCGGGGAAACGAGAAACTGCGGGAAAAGCGCACACCGCAGGGTGGCGTGCGGGTGGCGCGCGGGCGTGCGCGGGGTGGCGCGGGCGGGGAGTGCGCTGCCGCTGAGGGGCCGGGGTGCGCGGGCGGGAGGCGCAGGGCGTGCGGCTGAGCCGGGCTCGGGGCCATGCCAACGCGGCAAGAATCGGTAGCGCCGGCGCTTCTGCCGGGCGAAAAGATGGAAACTGGTAGGTTCGTGGGCGCGGCTTCTTTGACTTGATGCCATCCAGGGAAGAATGGGTGTAAATAATCCAGGAATTGTCAGCGACGTGGGCAAACAGGACCCTTGCCGGGCGCCGGAGTCTACCAGTTTTGCATAATCCGTCGAGCGGAAGCCGACTCGCTACCGATTCTTTGACGGTTGGCAGCGCGGGGCGCGGTTCGCCTTGGGAGGCACGGTTGGCATAGCGGGCCGCGGTTGGTAGTGAGAGGCGTGGCGCGCGGTGCGCGGTTGGCAGCGAAGTGCGGCTGGAGGCGCGGGGCGCGATACGCTAAGGCGCCCACGTGTCGTAGACCTCGAGCGGCACCTGCAGCTCGTCCGACGACTCCTCCTCCGCGGAAAGACGCTGGGGCTTCTTGCCGTCGAGCTGCTTCCAAAGCTTGTCCTGCTTTTCGCGGAACCCCTTGCAACGAATGCGCAGCACCCGCCCGGTGCCATGGTAGAGAGACTTGACCAGCGCTTCCATGAGCTCGGGGCTCTGCGTCTGTGCATGGGTGAGCACGCTGACGGGAATGCCCAGCGACTCGAGGACCGTTCTGCGCATGGCATCGTCGTCGTGCCTTGCCTTGCCCAGATGTTCCTGGTAGCTGTCGTACTCGATGCCCCTGTTGAGGTCGGGCAGGTAGAGGTCGATGCGGCAATGGTCCTTCCCAAGGAGCTTCGCGTTCTTGCGGTCAAGGGGAATCGGGTGGTTCATCAGGATGCGGGAAACGCTCAGGCCCCCGCGGCTGTTGGGGAGCGACAGCTTGAGGAAGGAGCGCGTTTCCTGAGGTGACGCCGACCCCTCCTCTGCGTGCTTGAGCACGGCGCGGATTCGATTGGAGCCGTGAATTCCCTTGGCAAGGGGAAGCACGTAGGCGATCGATTCCTTGCTGCACAGCCGAGGTTGGTCGTAGCGGGTCTCGTCTTCGCTGATAATGCGGTATTCGCCCAGGAACTCGCAGACCAGCTCAATGAGTTGGGCGAAATCCAGCCCCGTGGCATTCTGCATCAGGCAAAGCTCGGGGCAGACCACGAACACTTGGGGAAGGTCCGTCTGCCTGATCAGCCCGCTCAGCGGCTTGTCGGTGCTGTGGCCCCAGAAGGTGCTGGACCGAAGCTTGGACCCGCGGCTTTCCACCAGGACCTGAAAAGGTCGGGGCAGCCCCTGTCGATCAAGCGACGCCACGACGCTTCGGTCGGCTTCGGAGCGGTTGAGGGCGCGGCGGACGTCGGCGACGGGGAGGTCGTCGGGGTTTCCCGTGAAGTTGCGCCACCACGCAAGGGCGCTGCTATGTGACAGGATGATAGCCATGGGAAAAGCCTACACTACGGACCTTGGGCGAAACTTACGCGTTTCTGTAGCGAATTCCCGCCGCTCTTGGCCGTATTACCGTTAGGTTCCCGATGGATTCGGGTTCGTTTGCTACAGTTTGAAAGCACGGGCCGCTCTCGGCCTGCCCCCACGCATGAAAGCCCCTTCGAGCCAAGGATTGCCCCATGGAAACCGCTCCCAAGAGCAACCTGCCCCTATACCTGATGTTCGCCGTGGTGGTGCTGACCACCGCCATGGGCAACCTGTCCCAGACCGCGGTCAGCTCCATGCTGACGGCAGTGGATGCGGACTTCGGCATAACCGCGGGCACGGGCCAGTGGCTCACCACCATTTATATGCTGGTGCTGGGCATCACGGTGCCGGCGGTGACGTTCCTTTCCCGTCGCTTCTGCACGCGCCAGCTCATGCTCATTGCGCTGGCATTGTTCCTGGCCGGCTCCGTGGCGGGCTTGCTGGCATCCAGCTTCCCCGTCATGTTCGCAGGCCGCGTGCTGCAGGCGGTGAGCGCGGGCATCACCATGCCGCTGGTGCAGGCCATCGCGCAGGTGCGTTTCCCCGCAGGTCAGAAGGCCACCGCCATGGGCGTGGCGGGAATTGCGCTGGGCTTTGCCCCGAACATCGGGCCCGTGCTGGGCGGCATCATGGCCGATGCCTGGGGCTGGCGCAGCTTCTTCGTGCTGCTGCTGGCCTTGAGCGCGCTGCTGGTCGTAGCCGCGCTGGCGGTGATCCCGCGAGAGGACGGCGGTGTCCGCACTCCTTTCGACGGCCTGTCGTTCGTGTTTTCGACGCTGGGCTTCGGCGGCGTGCTGCTGGCGTTCTCCAACGCGTCGGGCATGGGTCTGACCAGCGTTTTCGTCCTGGGACCCTTGCTGGTCGGCGCGGTGTTCGTGGTGCTGTTCCTGACAAGGCAGCGGCGCGTGGACAACCCGCTGATCAACCTGGACATCTTCCAATCGCAGCGGTTCCGCTCCACGTTCGTGGTGCAGAACGCGCTGACCACGTCGTACATGGGCATCACGCTGGTGGTGCCGCTGTACGTGCAGGGGCTGTGCGGCGGCACGGCGGTTGACGCGGGTCTGGTGTTTGTGCCGGCCACGGTGGCGGCGCTGTTCGTGAACCCCGTCTGCGGCGTGCTGACCGATCGGCTGGGCGTGCGGCCGGTGGCGCTGTTCGGCGGCGTGTGCATGGCGGTGGGCGCCGTGGCCATGGTGCCCATGGATGCCCAGACGCCGCTGTGGTATCCCATGCTGTTCCAGGGCATCCGCGGCGTGGGCATGGGCGCGCTGATCGGGCCCACCATGAGCTATGGCCTGTCGGAGCTGCCGCGAGGAATCGCCATGGACGGCAGCTCGTTCATCGTGCTGGTCAGGCAGGCGTGCGCGTCCCTGGGCACGGCCGTCATGGTGGCCATCATCTACCTGGTGCTGGGCTCGGCCGACGCGTGGGGCGTGTCGGAGGCGCTGGCGTATCAGGGCGCGTTCGGGTTCTCGGCGGTTTTCGCCCTGGTCATGCTGGCGGTCATTGTGTTGCGCATACGCTAGGGGCACGGGCGACGGCGCGACCGTGGCGAGGCTGCGGTGTGGCGGCGACGTGGTCGTGGCACGGCCGTGGCGGCGGGCGCTGGCGGAAGTGACGCGGCGCGCCGGGCCGTCGAAGCCGTATAATCAGCGGGAAACACTCAAGCATTCGGAGCCGCAAGGAGCTCACACATGGCGTTTATGTTAGGTTGCGAAAAGGTCCGCGTCGACTTTCCCACCAAGCAGGTCTTCAAGGACTTGTCGCTGGGCGTGGACGAAGGCGCGCGCATTGGCATTGTAGGACGAAACGGAGACGGCAAGTCCACCCTGCTCACGCTGCTGTCCGAGCAGCTGGAGCCCGACGAGGGCCGCGTGGTCCGCACCCGCCGCGTGACCGTGGGCGTGCTGGGCCAGGGCGACGACCTGCGCGACGACGACACCGTCCATCGCGCTGTGGTCGGCGACGCCCCCGAGTACGAATGGGCCAGCAACGTGCGCACCCGCAGCATCCTGGCGGGGCTGATCTCGGACATCGACTGGGAGGCCAAGGTCGGCACCCTGTCCGGCGGCCAGCGCCGTCGCGTGGACCTGGCCCGCCTGCTGGTGGGCGACTGGGACGTGCTCATGCTGGACGAGCCCACCAACCACCTGGACATGCGCGCCATCACCTGGCTGGCCAACCACCTGAAGACCCGCTGGAAGCCCGGCGTGGGCGCGCTGCTGGTGGTCACCCACGACCGCTGGTTCCTGGACGAGGTCTGCCTGCAGATGTGGGAGGTCCACGACGGCGTGGTCGAGCCCTTCGAGGGCGGCTTCTCCGCCTACATCATGCAGCGCGTGGAGCGCGACCGCCTGGCTGCCCTGGCTGAGGAAAAGCGCCAAAACCAGCTTCGTCGCGAGCTGGCATGGCTTTCCCGCGGCGCCCGCGCCCGTGCCACCAAGCCCAAGTTCCACGTCAAGGCCGCCCGTGAGCTCATCGCTGACGTGCCGGAGCTCCGCAACGAGCTGGAGCTGAAGCGCATGGCCATGGCCCGCCTGGGCAAGCAGTGCGTGGACGTGAACAACGTGACCGTGCGCTTCGACGAATCCGACGGCGTCCCCGGCAAGACCGTGCTGAGCGACGTTACCTGGATGATCGGCCCGGGCGACCGTTTCGGCCTCATCGGCGAAAACGGCGCTGGCAAGACCACCCTGCTGCGGGTCATCCAGGGCCTGCAGCCCCTGCGCGCCGGCAACGTGAAGATCGGCAAGACCGTCCGCTTTGCCGTGCTGTCCCAGCACCTGGACAACCTGAAGGACTGCCACCCCGACGAGCGCGTCCGCCAGGTCACCGGCCGCTTCACCCGCCGCACCATGCTGGACGGCCGTGAGATGACCCCCGCCCAGCTCCTGGAGAGCCTGGGCTTCACCAACGCCGACCTGAACGAGCGCGTCCACGACCTGTCCGGCGGCCAGAAGCGTCGCCTGGCGCTCATGATGATCCTGCTGGAGGAGCCCAACGTGCTCATCCTGGACGAGCCCGGCAACGACCTGGACGTGGACATGCTGGCCCAGGTGGAAAGCCTGCTGGACGGTTGGCCCGGCACGCTGGTGCTGGTCACCCACGACCGTTACCTGATGGAGCGCGTCACGGACCACCAGTACGCGCTCATCGACGGCAAGCTGCAGCACCTGCCCGGCGGCGTTGACCAGTACCTGCAGATCATGGGCGAGCGCGAGTGGCGCCAGGAGCAGGAGGGCGCGCCCAAGAGCTTCATCAAGACCGGCGCCCCTGCGGCCGACCCGCTGGCGGGCGATCTGCTGGCGGAGCTGGGCTTCGCCCCGTTGGAAACGGAGCAAGCGGACGAAAACGAGCCCGCAAAGCCCAAGCTGTCCGGCGGCGAGATCCGCGCCCTGCGCAAGCTCATGGACTCCAACGATCGCAAGATGGACACCCTGCGCAAGAAGATCGCCGCCAAGGAGGAGGAGATGACCCAGGTGGACCCGTCCGACTACCTGGCGCTGACCGCGGTGCAGGATCAGATCCGCGACCTGCAGGACAAGCTGGATGAGCTGGAGATGGAGTGGCTGGAAGCTGCTGAGAAGCTGGGCGAGTAGCGCAGCGGGGCGAAGGTGCCGGCGGCGCTTTGGGCGCCGACGGTGTTTGAGGCGCCGGAGCTTGAGGGCGCCGGACGGCGTTTTCGTCCCCATGAGCTAAGGCCCCGACGAAGGAGGATGCCCTATGGCACGCATGCTGTATCAAGGACACGGAAGTTATAGGTTCACGCTGCGCAACGGCCGCGTGATCTACGTGGACCCGTTTGCGGGCGAAGGCTACGACCGCCCTGCCGACTTTATCCTGGTCACCCACGAGCATCCGGACCACACCATGCTGGACCGCGTGCCCAAGGCCGACGACTGCCTGATTCTGCGGGCGCGGGACTTCCAGCCCATCGCCGGCGCGTACCAGACGTTCAGCCGCCGCGGCGTGAGCATGCGCGCCGTGCCCGCCTGCAACGACAACCATCCGGTGGAGGAGTGCGTGGGCGTGGTGCTGGAGTTCGACGGCGTGAAGTTCTACGCGTCCGGCGACACCTCGACCACCGACTTCATGCGCAACGGCCTGCTGGCCAAGATGAACCTGGACTACGCGGCCCTGCCCGGCGACGGCTTCTACAACATGGGCCCCGCCGAGGCCAGCGAGTGCGCCCGGCTCATCGGCGCGCGCCACACCATCCCGGTGCACCTGGTGCCGGTTCACGATGTGAACGACGCGGTGATCTTCGACCGCAGCACCGCCGAGCAGTTCGATGTGGAGGGCCGCATCATCCTGGAACCCGGCCAGGAGCTGGACCTTTAGCGTCGGCGGGCGAAAGCGCCGCTCGCGCCGTGCTGACCGCGTGGCCGAGCGCCCGTGCCGCCGTCTACGCTTCGACATATTTTTCGCCCAAAAGACCTGGAGCCGTGCAGTTTGCCGGCTCCTTTTCATTGGGAATGCGTTGGGAAAACGCGGAAGATTCCGCGAAGGTCCGTGCGGTAGGCTGGAGGCATGGCGATTGTCTTGTCTCATAGCAGCGCGCTGGCCTGGTGGCGTCGGTTCGAAGGGCAGCCTGATCGGCTTGCCTTGGCCGACGTGCGCCATGCGCCGGACCGGGCTCAGGTGGATGAAAATGCCTTGCGGGCTCTTGACCTGCTGGGAATCGAGCGACCGTTCGATGTGCTGATCAGCGGCGATGGGCCTCGGGCGCGGAATGGGTCGTTGAACGGCCGCGTTTGGCGGCATGCTCTTGAGGGGCTGGTTCGGAAGACGTGGCTGCCTGGTGTCTGGGTGGTTTGCCCGGAGCTGTGCCTTGCGCAGAATGCTGCGGGTCTGGATTTTGGCCAACGGCTGCTGTTGCTGGGGGAGTTCTTCGGGACGTACAGGGTGCTGGGCGATGAGGCGCGGTACGACCAGCCGATGCTCAGCAGCCGTGCCGCGTTGGCGGATGCGTTGGGTGCAGTGAAGGGGGCGCCGCACGTGCGGAGCCTGCGGGAGATCGCCCGATATGCGGGGGAGGGCGCGGCGTCGCCGCAGGAATCGCGGGGGTATTTGAAGCTGAGTCTGCCGAACCGGCACGGGGGACTGGGTGTTTCGCCCATCTTGCTGAACCATGAGGTGCCGCTGGATGAGGTCGGCGCGAAGCTGCTGGGGAAGGGGCATTGTCGCGTTGACCTGTACTTTCCGAAGCTCGGATGCGGGGTCGAGTACGATAGCTATCAGGAGCATCTGGGTAAGAAGCAGCATGATGACGACGCGTCGCGCAGGACGGTGCTGAGCTCCTTGGGCGTGCCCATTCACGTGCTTACGAATGCGCAGCTCAGAAGCCCGGAGCTGATGTCGGCGCTGGTGAAGTCGCTGTATTGCGGCTCGGGGCGGTCTTTGCGGATCCGGTGCGCGGATTTTCGGCGCAGGCAGGATGAGCTGTGGGAGCAGCTTGACGGCGTGCGGCCGAAGCGCCTGCGTGCGGAGGGGGATGCTTCCGCGGAGGAGCGCTGATGCGGGCGCGGGCGGCATGGCGCACGGGCGGCACGACGAGTGGGTGGCTCCTGCGGATGGCATCCCCCCGCGGCTGGCGCCCGTGCGGGCAGAGGCGTCCTCGGCCGCTGGCGCCGTGCGGATGGTGCTCCATGCGGATGGCAGTTCCCCGCGGCTGGCATCCCTCGCGGCTGGCAGTTCCCCGACCTGTGGAGTTGAGGGGTCGTCGGAGGGGCCCCAGATGGCAGTTCCCTGACCTGTGGAGCGCCGTCACCCGGTGATCGGGTGCATCAGTGCGATTTCGCTGCCATTTCAACGACTTGTGGAGGGGTTTCAGCGGGATTTTGCTCCACAGGTCGTGGAACTGTCAGCGAGGTCGGGAGGGGTTGCTCCACAGGTCGGGGAACTGCCATTTTGGAGGTGCGCTGAGGGGGCCTTTCTCCACAGGTCGAGGAACTGCCAGTGAGTGTGGGGTGGCGTCGCCTTCCGTGGGGCTGGCCGGCGCAGCGGCCGGCGAAGTAGTGGGCGAAAGCGCCGCTCGCGCCGCCGTCACCGGGGTCTGCGACCGCGGGGCGTTCGCGCGCCGCACGCCGCACCCGCGGCCCGCACGCCAGCGCCGCCACCCGCAAAACCCCTGCTCACACCTGCAAAAAAACGGCCCGCCGGGCAATGCCTGGCGGGCCGGTTACGTATATGGCGGAGATGCATGCGAATCGAACACATCCGAGACGTTCTGCGCGCCCCACAACGGCTTTGAAGGCCGCGGGACCCACCAGGGCCCATCCATCTCCATGAGCGGACGCTATTCTACCAGCAATCGCTCGTCCCCGTCGCGTCGCGTCAGGCCTTCCTCGTCAAAATATTCCAGCAGCGGCATGGCGAACTTGCGAGTGGTGCCCAAAACATCCTTAAGGGTCGCGGCGGTGGCGCTGCCGTGCTCTCGCAGGTGCCCGCGGATCAGCTTCCGGTACCGTTCGATCACGGCGGCGTCGTAGTAGCGCTCCTGCTCCACGCGGACCACGCGGCCGTCGGCCACCAGCGATGCCAGCGCCTTGCGGGCCACGTCGGGGCTGGCTCCTGCCTGGGCGGCCAGCTCGCCGAACAGCGGGGGAGCACCGGCGGCATCGGCCAGCAGCGCCGCAAGGGTCTGGGCCGTCTTCTGCTCCAGGGCGCGGGCGCCGGCACCGGCTTTGGGGTGGCTGACCTCGCCGCCGTTCTGGACCACCTGCTCGCGGGCGGCGGCTTCCTCCAGCAGCGCGTCGAAGCAGTCCTTGGGCAGCTTGTCGTTCACCCGCTGGCGCAGCGCCTCCTTGGCAATGCCCGTGGCCTCGGGATTCTTGCTATGGAAGTCCATGAGCGCCCGCTCGATGGCGGAAAGCGTCTTCTGCACCAGCGCCGGCCGCACCAGGTAGCGTCCGGCCGATCCCAGCCAGGCCAGCCGCTTGCCGGCAATGGCCTCCTGCAGGCACGGCTCCACCAGCGCGGCGTCCAAGCCCACGGCCTCCGCCACCTGGGCGGGAAGCTCGGGCAGCTCCATGAGCGCCACGTGGGCATCCACCGCCTCCTGCACCCGGCCGTCCCTCAGGGCTGCCAGCAATGCCTCTTCTTCGGGCGAAAGGTTCGTTCGCCTGCGCGGATGCGCCATGACCACGCTGCCGCCGGCAATGACGCGCACGGGCGAATAGGATCGCAGGATGAACCGGTCCTGATAGCTCAGGGCCAGAGGCTCGTCCAGACGGATCTGCACCAGGTCGGTGGCGCCGGGCTCCAGGGTCTCCCGCCCGTTCATGAGCAGCACGCGGCCGGTGACCTCGCGGGTGCCGTGGGCCACGTGCACGCGGCTGCCGGTCTTGAAGGGCTTGCCGCTGTGGAACGGATCTTGGTAGGTCAGGTTGGCGTCGAACCGGTCGGAGGCCACCATGGTCTCCGGCGCGGCCAGGAAGTCGCCGGGTCGCACGTCGTCGGTGGTCAGGCCGTTCAGGCTCAGGGCCACGCGGTTGCCGGCGTAGGCCACGTCCTGGTCAACGCCGTGCTCCTGGATGGAGCGCACGCGGGTCCGCAGGCCGGAGGGCAGAACCTCCAGCTCGTCGCCCACGGCAACGGTGCCGCTCCACAGGGTGCCGGTGATGACGGTGCCGAACCCCTTGACGGTGAACACGCGGTCCACCGGCAGGCGCATGGATCCTTCGGGCTTGGTGCGCTCGGCGGCATCGGCCGCGGCGTCCAGGGCGGCCCGCAGATCGTCCAGGCCGGCTCCCGTGCGGGACGATACCGGCACCACCGGCGCATCCGCAAAGCAGGTCCCCGACAGCTTCTCCGCCACTTCGTCCGCCATGAACTCGACCCACTCCTCGTCCATCAGGTCGATCTTGGTCAGCGCCACCACGGCAGTGCGCACGCCCAGCAGTTCCAGCACGGCCATGTGCTCGATGGTCTGGGGCATGACGCCGTCGTCCGCGGCAATGACCAGCAGCGCCACGTCAACGCCGGTGGCGCCCTGCACCATCTGGCGCACGAACCGCTCGTGGCCGGGCACGTCCACCACGCCCATGTGGCGGCCGCTGGGCAGCAGCAGCTGCGCAAAGCCCAGCTCAATGGTGATGCCGCGCTTCTTTTCCTCCTTCAGGCGGTCCGGGTCGGTGCCGGTCAGCGCCATGATCAGGGACGACTTGCCGTGGTCGATGTGCCCAGCGGTGCCCAGGATCAGGCTTCCCGTGCCGGTGGTGCTCATGGTTCCTCCTTACATCAGGACGAAATCCCCGCTCGCCTTCCAGCTCCCCGCGGGGGCCGGCGGCGTAGCGGCGCTTTCGTCCGAAAAAGCTAGATCAGGGTGCTGAAGTACTCGGCCAGGGCCAGGGCAACTTCCTTGTACTCGTCGGTGTTCAGCAGGGTGCGGGCGTCGAACAGGAGCGTGTCGTGGCTCAGGCGGCCGATGACCGGCAGGTCGCGCTCGCTGATCAGGTGGCGGTTGCAGTCCAGCGCCGTGCCCTGCAGGAAGCGGACGCGGGCCACGAAGGTGGGGATGTCGCACATGGGCAGGGCGCCGCCGCCGGCGCGGCTGATCTCCGGCACCACGGTGACCTCGGCGCAGCCCTGGGGCAGCGTGGCCTGGATGGCGGCGGCCAGTGCTTCGGCCCGGGGGCGGATCTGGTCGGCCGGGGTGGACAGCATGGCCAGGGTCGGGATCTCCCGCAGCGCGCGCTCCGGGTCCAGGTACAGGCGCAGGGTGGCCTCCAGGGCGGCCAGGGTCATCTTGTCCAGGCGCATGGCGCGGGCCAGCGGGTTCTTCTTCAGGCGGTCGATGAACTCCTTGCGGCCCACCACGATGCCGGCCTGGGGTCCGCCGAGCAGCTTGTCGCCGCTGAAGCTGACCAGGTCAACGCCCTGCTTCACGGATTCGGCCACGGTGGGCTCCGCGTACTCGCCGAAGCAGTCCAGGCGGATGAACGCGCCGGAGCCCTGGTCTTCGTACACCATCACGCGGTCCGCGCTGCCGGGGCGGCCGGCTGCCTGTGCGGCTGCGTCGCGACGGGCGTTTTCCGCGTCGGCAATGTGGCGCAGCTCCTTGATGCTGACGCTTTCCGTGAAGCCGATCATGCGGTAGTTGGAGGTGTGGACCTTCAGCAACATGGATGTGGCGGGCGAAAGCGCGCGCTCGTAGTCAATGGGGTGGGTCTTGTTGGTGGCGCCCACCTCCACCATGGTGGCGTGGGACTGGGCCATGATGTCCGGGATGCGGAAGGAGCCGCCGATCTCCACCTGCTCGCCGCGGCTGACCACGGCTTCGTGGCCCTGGGCGAACTCGGCCAGCACCATCATGACGGCGGCGGCGTTGTTGTTCACGGCAATGGCGGCTTCCGCGCCGGTCAGGGTGCAGATGAGCTGCTCGCAGTGGTCGTGGCGGCTGCCGCGGGCCATGGCGTCGGTGCTGTACTCAAGGGTGGAGTAGCCGCGGGCCACGTCGTTGACGGCGTCCACCGCGGGCTTGGCCAGCACGCTGCGGCCCAGGTTGGTGTGGATGATCACGCCGGACGCGTTCACCACCCGGCGCAGGGACGCGCGGCGCAGCGCCAGGCCCCGCAGGTGAACCTGGGCGGCCAGGGCGTCAGCGTCCACGCAGGTCACGGCGCCGGCCAGGATGCCCTGGCGCGCGTCGTTGATGACGGCGCGCACGGTCTCCACGATGCTCACCCGCGGCAGGTCCTTCTCCAGCGGGGTGACGTGCGCGTGGTGCAACAGCTCCTCGACCTGGGGAAGGCTGCGCAGAAGGCTTTGCTGCTCGGTGGTGGCCATGGGCTCTCCTTGGTAGTGCGTTCCAGTTCAGGGGACGAAAACGCCGGCGGCTGCTCGGGGCGCTGCCGTGCTGCGGTCGCGCCCCAGGCGGGGCTGCCGCGCGGGCGGGTGTTTCGTCCTGCGGATTTTTTGCTAGCGTTCACCCTAACACGCCGCGGGGCCCACGGGTGCCGTGCGTGGGCGAGCGCCCCAGGTGGGCGGCGTGGTATGCTTGCCTGCGGCAAGCGGTAGGCAAATCGGGAGGTGCGGCGGATGAGGATCCTGCACGTGACGGCGCAGAAGCCGGACAGTACTGGCAGCGGTGTGTATCTTTCCCAGGTCGTGGGCGCGTGCGCGCGGCTGGGGCATGAGCAGGCCGTGGTCTGCGGCGTGGATGCGGCGGATGTGATTTCCACGCTGCCGGCCGATGTGCCTGCGTTTGCGGTGAGGTTCAACACGGAGGCGGTGCCGTTTCCCGTGGTGGGCATGAGCGATGTGATGCCGTACGAGTCGACGCTGTACAGGGATATGTCGCCGGTCATGGTGGAGCAGTTCCTGGGGGCGTTCGCCCAGCAGTTGGACGCGGCCGTGGCGGCGCTGCAGCCGGACGTGATCGTGTGCAACCACCTGTATTTGCTGACGGCGTTCGTGCGGGAGCGGTTCCCGGAGACGCCCGTGTGGGGCATCTGCCATTCGACCTGCCTGCGACAGCTGCGCTCTCATGGCTTGGAGCGGGAGCGGATCCTGCGGGCCATTCCGCAGCTGGACGGGATCTTGAGCCTGCATGACGAGCAGGCGGCGCAGATTGCTGAGCTGTTCGGCGTGGCGCGGGAGGGGATTCGCATCCTGGGCACCGGCTACGATGCGCGGGTGTTCAACCGCGGTGAGGGCGCGGAAGCCGGCGCGGCCAGCGAGGCCGGCGCTGCCGGTGAGGGCGACGAGGCCGATGCGGCCCGCTCGGCTGGCGCGGCTGGTGAGTCCAGCGCGGCTAGCGAGCTCGAGCAGGCCGGGGAAGCCGGCGTTTCTTTCGTCCCAGGCTCTTCTTCTGTCCCGATGCGGAAGCTGGTGTATGTGGGCAAGATTGCCCGGGCCAAGGGCGTGCCCAGCCTGGTGCGGGCGCTGGAGCGGCTGCCGTATGGGGCTGATGAGCTGCGGCTGCACCTGGTCGGCGGTTCCGGGTCGCCGGATGAGCTGGCGGAGGTGGAGCGGCTGGCGGCGGTGAGTCGCTACGACGTGCGGCTGCTGGGCAAGGTGAGCACGGAGCGGCTGGTGGCGGAGTATCGGGACGCGGATGTGTTCGTGCTGCCGAGCTTTTACGAGGGGCTGCCGCTGGTGACCATCGAGGCCATGGCGTGCGGGTGTCGCGTGGTGGTGTCGGATCTGCCGGGCATTCAGCCGTGGACTCGCGCGAATGTGCCGGATGCGCCGGTGTGGTACGTGGCGCCGCCGGCTATGGAGGCTGTGGATCGGCCCGTTGCCGCGGAGCTGCCTGCGTTCGAGGAGCGATTGGCGGCGGCGCTGCGGGAGGCGATGGAGTCGTCGGCCGGCCCCGCGGACGTGAGCGCTGTGAGCTGGGATGCCCTGGCTGCGCGCCTGGTTGGCTTCGTGGGGGAGCGCTAGGGGCGCGGGTGCTGGCGCGGCGCGGGCGGCCCCGTCGTGCTGCGCCGCGGTTGCGCTGGCGCGCTGCGTTGGCGGCGGCCGTCGTGCCGGGCGGCTTTCGCTCGCCCTCGTGCCGATGGCCCTCGCCCGCTCGCGCGCTGACAACCGAGCAGAAATCGGTAGCGGAACTCGTCGCGGCCGGCAGATATATCAAAGTCGGTAGGTTTGCGACGGGTCTGAGGGTGCCTTGGTCGCCTCTCGCTGACAATTCCGGAGTTATTTCCAGAAGAAAACGCTGAATTGGCAGTGAGGGCGGGGTCCATGGGTGCGGCAACCTACCAGTTTCCGCATATCCGTCGGCCGGCGAGCGCGCGGCTACCGACTTCCGCTCGTTTGCCCGGGCGCCCGCGGAAGCGGGCCCCGTGCCCCGCGCCCGCCATCCGCCGCAGGGCGCAGCGCGGCGCTAGCCGCCGCGGCGCCACAAGCAGGCGAAAACCCCCGCCGCAAAGGCCCCGTTTGCGCTACCATGAATCCGTACGCAACTTGCGCCCCCGCATACTTCTGCGCCGTGCGGGGATTCTGCAAACCGCAAGCTGCGTCTGCAATTGAGTTCTGCTTGCGTTACGGGCCCACGGGCCCGAATTCTGCGTATGCACATCCAAGAAAGACCACAGCGCTTTGGGGCCCGTGAGCGGCATGCCGCCCGGTCCGCAGGCAACGCTGGACAGGCGCAGCGACGGCACCCCGCACACTCGCGCGGCCTCCCAGGGCGCTCCGATCCAAGGGAGATCAAACATGGCAGTTGACCGTCACCCCATGTGGGAAGAGCTGGGCATGGACCTGGAAAACCACGACGTCCTGTGCTCCGTTCTGCCGACCGCTTTCGGCGACACCTACCTGAGCCAGGAAAACCGCCCCGAGGGCATGGCCTTCTGGGACATGGTCGTGGCTGACGTCCACGGCATCCGCCCCGAAGAGCTGATCAAGGCCCAGAAGGAAGAGGGCAAGAAGGTCGTCGGCACGTTCTGCGTGTACGTTCCCGACGAGGTCGTGATCGCCGCTGACGGCATCGTGACCGGCCTGTGCGGCGGCTCCCAGTTCTGGGTCCCCGACGGAGAAAAGTACCTGCCCAAGGACACCTGCCCGCTGGTCAAGGCATCCATCGGCGCCCGCTTCGGCAAGACCTGCCCGTTCTTCCGCATCGCCGACCTGTTCGTGGGCGAAACCACCTGCGACGCCAAGAAGAAGGCATACGAGATCCTGGCCGACGACGCCCCCGTCTACGTCATGGACATGCCCCAGATGAAGCGCCCCCAGGACATCGAGAAGTGGGCCAACGAGATCGCCCTGTTCGCTGACCGCATGGAGGAGCTCACCGGCAAGAAGGTCACGGCTGAGAACCTGGCCGCCGCCATCAAGCTGATCAACGAAAAGCGCGCCGCCCTGGCCCGCGTCTACGACGCTCGCAAGAACGCCAACAACATCCCCATCTCCGGCAAGGACGCCCTGCTCATGATGCAGATCGCCTTCTTCGACGACCCTGCTCGCTGCGCCACCATGTGCAACAAGCTGGCCGACGAGCTGGAGCAGCGCAACGCTGACGGCGTGAGCGTGTTCCCGGCCGGCACCAAGCGCATCATGATCGCCGGCACCCCCATGGCCATCCCCAACTGGAAGATGCATCACCTGGTCGAGACCTGCGGCGGCGCCGTGGTCGTCGAGGAAGCCTGCACCGGCACCCGCTACTTTGAGAACCAGGTGGACGAAAGCGCCGAAACCCTCGAGGACATGTACATGAACCTGGCCAAGCGCTACATGGGCATCAACTGCGCTTGCTTCACCCCGAACCAGGGCCGCGTCGACGACGTGCTGCGCCTGGCCAAGGAGTACAACGTCGACGGCGTCATCGACGTGAACCTGAAGTTCTGCAACCTGTACAACACCGAAAAGCGCGGCATCGCCGCTGCGTGCGAAGAGGCCGGCATCCCGTACCTGGGTCTGGAGACTGACTACGACGATGCAGACGCAGGTCAGCTGCGCACCCGCATCGAGGCATTCATCGAGATGCTTGGCTAAAACCCGCTGCGCGGTCCTGACGGAACCGCGCAACTGCTCGACGCTGCGCGGCGCCGTGGTGGGCCCAGGGCCCCTGCGCGACCCTCTTCCTCACGTGCGAAGCACGCTCGGTCGGTCGCTCGGGGCCCTGCATCCCGCCACGGCGCCGCTCGCTGACGTTTCGACTGCTAGTATGAGTGGACCGGTTGAACTAGAAGGAAGATCATGACGTATCGCGTTGGCATAGACATTGGCTCGACCGCAACCAAGGCGGCCGTGCTCGACGGAGACAAGATCGCCTACACGCTGGTCATCCCCACGGGCTACAGCTCCGTGGAGGCGGCGGCGCAGGTGGTGGCGAACCTGGAGGCCCACGGCTACCCCCGCACCGAGTGCGCATTCGGCGCCACCGGCTACGGCCGCGTGGCCGTCCCCTTCGCCACTAAGACGGTGACCGAGATCACCTGCCACGGCAAGGGCGCGGCGCTGCTGTTCGGCGGCGACTGCACGGTCGTGGACATCGGCGGCCAGGACACCAAGGCCATCGTGCTGAAGAACGGCAAGGTCATCAAGTTCAACATGAACGACAAGTGCTCCGCAGGCACCGGCAAGTTCATCGAGGTCATGGCCAACCGCCTGGGCCTGTCCCAGACCGAGCTGTCCGACCTGGCCCGCCAGGGCCAGCCCACCACCATCAGCAGCATGTGCACGGTGTTCGCGGAATCGGAGGTCATCAGCCTGATCGGCTCCGGCACCCCGCGGGAAAACATCTGCTGGGGCATCATCGAATCGGTGGTGGCCAAGGTCAAGCCGCTGGTCCCCAAGTCCGCCAACGACGTCTACATCCTCACCGGCGGCCTGTGCGAGAACGACTACGTGGTCGAGCGCCTGGCCAACCAGCTCCAGGGCACGGTGGAGACCAGCGCCCTGGCCCGCTTCGCCGGCGCGATCGGCGCGGCCCTGTGCCTGCCGGAGGACGTGGAGCCCTGCCAGTGGGAAGACCAGGATCAGCAGGACGAAAGCCCCGCCGACCCCGCCCCCTCCCCGGCAGCCCCGGCGCCGACGGACGCCGAGCCCGCCACCCTGGTGGTCACCTTCGACACCACGTCCCAGGCCCTGGCCTTCGAGCGCGCGTGCCGCCTGGCAAAGGCCCCCGGCCGCCTGAGCCCCATCCCGGCCCAGGTCAGCGCCGGCTGCGGCTATGCCTGGCAGGCCCCGCTGGCCGACCGCGTCGCGGTGCTGGCAGCCGCTGAAGCCGCCGGCTGCACCTACGAATCCCTCCATGAGCTGGCCCTGTAGCCCAGCCGCAAAAGAAAGAAGGAACGAACATGGCAGATCTGCCCACTAACTACGAAGAGTTCGCCGACGCCCGCAAGGGCGCCTTCATGAAGGTCAAGGACTTCAAGGAAAACGGCGGCAAGCTCATCGGCTACCTGTGCAGCTACACCCCGCTGGAGATCATCGAAGCCGCCGGCGCCTCCGCGGTCGCCCTGTGCGGCACCAGCAACGAAACCGTGGCCGACGCCGAAGAGGTCCTGCCCAAGAACCTGTGCCCGCTGATCAAGGGCACCTACGGCTTTGCCTACACGGAAAAGTGCCCCTTCACGTACTACGCTGACTTCATCGTGGGCGAAACCACCTGCGACGGCAAGAAGAAGATGTACGAGCTGCTCAACGACCTGAAGGAAACCTACGTCATGCAGCTGCCCCAGAACCAGGACCGTCCCTGGGGCCGCGCAGGCTGGCGCCAGGAGCTGGAGCTCCTCAAGGAAAAGCTGGAGCAGACCTACGACGTGACCATCACCGACGAGGACCTGCGCCAGGCCGCCCGCAACCGCAACGCCTTCCGCCGCGCCATCCTGGACCTGTACGAGTGCCAGCTGGCCACCCCGCCCATCATGAAGGGCACCGACATCATGGCAACTGTGGCCGCCGCCGGCTTCAACTTCAGCCTGACGGACTACACCGCCGCCGTGAACAAGAAGGTGGCGGAGGCCAAGGCCGCCTATGAGGCCGGCGAGCGCCGTGTCGCGGACGACGCCAAGCGCATCCTGATCACCGGCTGCCCCTCCTCTGGCGTCATGAACAAGGTGGGCGCCTCCATTGAAAAGAACGGCGGCGTCATCGTCTGCTTCGACGACTGCGGCGGCCCCCGCACCCAGTTCGCCATGGTGGACCCGGAGGCGGAGGACATCATGCAGGAGCTGGCCGACCGCTACCTGGGCATCAACTGCTCGGTCATGACCCCCAACGGCGGCCGCCTGGACAACACCGCGGACATGTGCCGCAAGTACCAGGTGGACGGCGTCATCGACATCGTCCTCATGGCCTGCCACACCTTCAACGTGGAGTCCGAGCTCATGCGCCAGCGCATGGAGGACGCCGGCATCCCGTACCTGAAGATCGAAACCGACTACGCCCCCAACGACCAGGGTCAGATCGACACCCGCATAGCGGCGTTCATCGAGATGCTGTAAGGTCTATGGCGGAAAAGGCGTATTACATTCTGGTGGAAAGCTCCACCACGGGCATGGCCCTGTACCAGGCGCTGCGGGCAGCGGGCTGCGTGGCCCGCATCTCCCCGGTGCCCCGGGGCCTGCAGGCCTGCTGCGGCGTTTCGCTGCTGGTCAAGCCCGAGCACATCGACGACGTGCGGGCGGCCCTGGACCAGCCGGGTATGCCGCCCTACGAGGACGTGGTGGAGCTGGAAAACCAGATCAACCCCCGCCGGGACGTGTTCTGCTAGCACGCCCCGCATCAAGGGGACGAAATATAAGACGGAAAGGGACCCATGATCTACTTCGACAACGCAGCAACCACCATGCTCAAGCCGCCCCAGGTGGCCCAGGCCGTGGCGGATGCCCTGACCCACTTCGGCGGCGTGGGCCGCGGCGTGCACGGGGCGTCCCTTTCCGCGGGCATGGCCGTGTTCGAGGCCCGCGACGTGCTGGCCACCCTGCTGGGTGCCGCCAACGCATCCCGCGTGAGCTTCACCTGCAACGTCACCGAGTCCCTGAACACGGCGCTGTTCGGCCTGCTGAAGCCCGGTGACCACGCCATCACCACGGCGGCCAGCCACAACTCCGTCCTGCGTCCCCTCTACCAGCTGCGCAAGCAGGGGGTGGAGCTGTCCATCTGCCCCATAGGCCCCGACGGCTCCCTGGACTACGACCAGCTGGAGGCCCTGTTCCAGCCCAACACCCGGGTGCTGGCGGTGACCCATGCCTCCAACCTGACCGGCGACCTGTACGACGTGGAGCGCCTGGCCGCGATGGCCCACGCCCACGGCGCGCTGATCGTGGTGGACGCGGCCCAGACCGCCGGCGTGGTGCCGCTGCACGCGGTCGACCAGCAGCTGGACGTGCTGTGCTTCACCGGCCACAAGGGCCTGTACGGTCCCCAGGGCACCGGCGGCCTGATCGTGGCCGAGGGCGTGGACGTGGCCCCGCTGAAGGTGGGCGGCTCCGGCACCCACAGCTATGACGAGGAGCACCCGGCCTTCATGCCCGAGCGTCTGGAGGCCGGCACCATCAACGGCCACGGCATCGCGGGCCTGGCGGCAGGAGCCCAGTTCATCCTGGACACCGGCGTGGACGTCATCCGCGCCCACGAGGACGCCCTGGCCCAGCGCTTCGAGGCGGGCATTGCCGCTATCCCCGGCATGCGCGTGCTGGGCGGCGGCACCGAGCTGGGCCGCACGGGCATCGTGGCCGTGAACCTGGCGGACGTGGACTCCGGTCAGGTGTCCGACGTCCTGAACATGGACTACGGCATTGCCACCCGCGCCGGCGCCCACTGCGCGCCCCTCATGCACAAGGCGCTGGGCACCGAGCACCAGGGCGCGGTGCGCTTCAGCTTCGGCTGGTTCAACACCGCCGACGAAGTGGACCAGTCGGTGGCTGCCCTGCAGCACATAGCCGCTGACCTGGCATAATGAGCAATAGGGGACGAAAGGAAATATCGTCCCATGAATGAGAAACGGTAACGGCGCGCAGCGAATGCGCGATGAGCGAAAGGACGCAACAATGGTAGAACTCGATGGTTTTGGCAAGCCGTGCCCGCAGCCGCTGGTCATGGTGAAGAAGGAAATCGACGCCGGCAACACCGACGTGGCCATCAAGGTGGACAACGAAACCGCCGTTAAGAACATCACCCGCCTGGCCGGCAAGAAGGGCCTGGGCTTCCAGGTGGCCGACATTGACGGCGGCTTCCTGATCACCCTGGGCGGCGAGCTGGACCCCAACGCCGAGGCTCCCAAGGCCGCTGCCGCATGCAGCGTGACCGGTGGCAGCTGCGGCTACTCCGTGTTCATCGGCAAGGACCATGTGGGCGAAGGCGACGGCGAGCTGGGCTACAACCTCATGAAGATGGCCCTGTACACCCTGAACCAGGCCGAGGTCGCTCCCATGAACCTGCTGTTCATGAACTCCGGCGTCAAGCTGCTGTGCGGTGACGAAGCCCAGATCATCGACTCCGTGAAGGAAATGATGGAGAAGGGCACCGACGTCCTGGTCTGCGGCACCTGCCTGAACTTCTACGAGTGCGCCGACGACCTGAAGGTGGGCGAGGTCTCCAACATGTACGACATCCTGGAGCGCATGCACGAGTCCGCCAAGGTCATCACCCTGTAAATCACGCCGCTTGCGGCCCCGCGGCCCTGGCCTGCCACCGCAGGTCGGGGCCGTTTTACGTTCTGGCCCAGGCTCGCGCTTCCTTTGGTCCCCTGTTGAAATAGAATGGTCTGCATGAAAAATATCTGGCACATACTGGCGTTCGACTCCACCCATGCGGCCATGGCAGCTCAGAAGCTGCTGGCCCATCTGCAGCCGTTCGTCATTCCCACCCCCAAGGAAATCACCGCAAGCTGCGGCATATCGCTGCGCATGAGCGCGGAGGCGGCCGCCCAGGCCAAGGACGTGCTGGCGGACCACGCTGACATTGTCCAGCGCAGCTCCTGGCACGTGCTGGTGGACGGCAAGCGTGCCCAGGTCTTCGGCACCTGGTTCCATACCTCCGGTGACCCGAACCCGGGCAACACCCTGACCACGGTGCCCATCACGCTGTACCGCTCCGACGCGGAGCAGGAGGACCCGGCCGAGGACGTGGACGAAGACGTGCAGGTGGAGCATACCCTGGACGTGTACGTGAACGAGATCCTGACCATGCGCGTGGTCTGCACCCCGGACCACCTGTTTGACCTGATCGTGGGCCGCCTGTTCACCGAAGGCCTGATCGGTGGTCCTGCGGAAATCGAGTCCATTGAGCTGCTGGGCAACTCCACCCGGGCAAACGTGTACCTGCGCGACCGTGAGGCGGACCTGTCCCGCGCCATGGTCAAGACGGTGCCCACCTGCTGTACTGGCAACCAGGTGTTCAACAGCTACTTCGAAGGCGACCAGACCCTGCGTCCCCTGGACCCCATGGACTGGGACCCGGAGTGGATCTTCAGCCTGGCCCGCCAGTTCGCCACCGACAGCCCCATGCATCGCAAGACCAGCGGCACCCACAGCTGCTACCTGGCCGTTCGCGACCAGGTGCTCTACTGCTGCGAGGACCTTGGCCGCCACAACGCCTTCGACAAGGTGATCGGCTGCGCCCTGCGTGACGGCGTGGACCTGACCAGCGCCATCGTGTTCAGCAGCGGCCGCCTGCCGGTGGACATGGTGCTCAAGGGCATCCGCAGCCGCGTCCCCGTGCTGGTCAGCAAGGCGGTGCCCACCAACATGACCATCAAGCTGGCCCAGGAGTTCGGTCTGACGCTCATCTGCAGCGCCCGCCCCGACTCCATGAAGGTGTTCAACGACCAGCTGTGCAAGCCCCAAGGAAGGAACTCCTAATGGCAGTGGAAATCACCCCGGCGGAGGTGCGGGACATGATCCTGCGCGGCGACGACTTCATCCTGGTCGACATCCGCAACAACAGCTCCTACGTGAAGGGCCACCTGAAGGGCGCCATCTGCGCACCCTTCGGCGCCACGAACCCGGATATGTACGAGCAGCGCTTCCCCAAGCACGTGCCCATGGTGGTCTACTGCTATCGCGGCGGCGCCTCCAAGGTGGTGGCCGACAAGCTCACCGAGCTGGGCTACGCCGACGTGCGCTCCATGAAGGGCGGCCACTGGTCCTGGCGTTTCCTGAAGGGCCAGAAGCCCACCGCAAAAGGCAACAGTCCGGAGTAGAGCCATGGCTGCTATGAACCCCACCACCACGAATCTTGCCGCCGCGAACCCCGCCGTCACGCACCCCATAATAAAGTGGGCGAAAGCCCCGTTCGTCATCCTGGCCGTTGCGGCCGTCTCTTTCGCCCTGCTGCTCATGCCCGGTGCGGGGGAGCGGGCCCATGCCGCTGCCGTCACCGGCACGTGCGGCACTAATATGACTTTCACCTACGAGGACGGCGTGTTCACCACCAAGGGCACGGGCGTGCTGGAGGATTCCCAGTTCTGGGAGGTGGACCGTGACGCCGTGGTGAACGTGAACCGCGTGAGCACCCTGATCGTAGGGGAGGGCTGCACGGGTATCTCTACGGCGTTCGAGGGGTCCACTACGTTGAAGATGGTGAACCTGCCGGACACCTTGCAATCTATTGGATGCAATGCGTTCCTGGGGTGCTCGAACGTGGTCATCGATCTGCCGAATTCTGTCACGAGCGTGGACAACAATGCGTTCAAGGGCGTGAGCAAGGTGGTCGTGCACAGCGCGAAGGTTGCCACCCTGGTGCGCAATTCCGGCTGGTGCTTCGAGCGCATGGTGGTGCGTGATTACCCCAACGCCTTCCCTCAGGACGCGGGCGAGTGCGGCCAGAACCTGACCTACACGCTGAAGGACGGCACGCTGACCGTTTCCGGCACGGGCGATATGTACGACTATGGCAGTGCGGCCGATGCGCCCTGGAACAACATTGACTTCCCGACTTCGGCCAAGGAAAGCACCCGCAAGGTGGTCATCGGCAAGGGCTGCACCCGTGTGGGCGCCCGTGCCTTCGAGGGCTTCCGCGGTCTGGATACCATTGTGTTCAGCAACACCGTTGACTCCATTGGCGCCTATGCCTTTGCGGGTAACCGCTTCAGCTTGGAGCAGGTGACCTTCCCGTCGTCCCTGAAGACCATCGGGAAGCGTGCGTTCTTTGGGGCGGAGGGACTGCGCAAGGCAAAGTTCCCCGAGGGCCTGACCACGGTGGGTGCCGAGGCGTTCCTCGAGTCCGGCCGACTGCATGCCATCCTGCCGGAGTCGCTGACGGCGGTTGGTCAGAATGCGTTCCAGTCGTACAACATGTACGTTTCCAGCTGGCGCGTGCGCAATCTGGTGAGCTTGGGCGGGGGCTTTGACGCCGTGGGTCTGAAGCGCATGTCCAGCAAGGATTTCATCTTCTCCTGGAAGAGCCGCGGTTACACCGGCCGCAGCCAGCATCCGACCCTGACGTCCCGCAGCAAGCTGTTCGTAGCCGGCAAGAGCTACAAGCTGACGTACCCCAAGAGCACCAAGGTGGGCCGCTACTACGTGACCGCCAGCTATCCATACAGCCTGCTGCCCAGCCACAAGGTGGCGTCTTACACCATTGTCCCCAAGACCATCAAGACCCGGAGCCTGACGCCGAAGCGCTCTGCTCGCCAGATGGTGGCCAGCTGGACCCGCGTTGCCTCCCAGTGCGATGGCTATCGCGTGCAGATCAGCTCCACCTCCAAGTTCGCCAAGAGCCACACCATCACCAAGCGTTACAGTGCGGCTCGAAGCAAGGTGAAGTTCGTAGGCTGCAAACCCGGCAAGACCTACTACTTCCGCATCTGCGCCTACAAGAAGGCGGCCGACGGCAAGACCTACTACGGCAAGTGGAGCCCGGTGAAGAAGGTCCGCTACTAGCGGGGATTTCGTCCTATAAATGAAGGAAGGCGGCTTGCGGGCCGCCTTCCTTGCGTTTGGGGTTGGGTTTGGCTAGATGCCGAAAGCGATGATCAGCGCTATGGCCAGGCACAGGGCCAGGGTCAGGCTGATGGCCAGGGCGCGGATGGGGAAGCGGACCTCGGCCGGGAGGTTCAGGTCGCGGGCCACGGATTTGGCGCCGGTGCAGATGTGCACGCACAGCACTATGGCGGCCACGCCCATGAGCAGCAGGGCGGGGATCACCTGGCCGCTGGCGCGCAGGGAAGCGGCCGGGGTCATCATGACCACTATGTGCAGGCCTGCGATGATCAGCAGTATCACGCCGAAGACCCACTTCTTGATCTGGTGCTTCTTCTTGCGGTCGCTGGCGGGGCGGGTCTTGCTAAGCCACATGTCCAGGGTGGTGATGGCGCTCAGGATGATGTGCAGCGCCAGGGCGCCCAGGCCTACGAACACCAGGGGCTCTAGGTTCTTGGATACGGGGAACACCAGGGAAAGCTCACCCATGAAGGCGTGGCCCAGGAACAGCACCGTGATGAAGCTGGCCACCACGGCGTTGGCAATGCGGAAGGGGTTGCGCTTGTGGTCGCGGCCGTATCGGTCGCGGTTGGGGGCCTTGGCCGGTGCGTCCGTCGACGCGCCGGCGGCGCGGTGGTTGGGCTGGTTTTCGTCCTGATGATTGGGGTGCTTGCGAGTAGGTGCGGTCACGGGGTCTCCTAGTTGGCGTCGCTGAAGCGGATGGTGCAGTCGGGGCCGTCCACGAAGCGGCCGATGCGCCAGGGGGCGCGGCCGGACTCTCGCTTGAAGGCGGCTTCGAAGGTGGCCGCGTTGGCGGGGTCGACTGCCACCAGCAGGCCGCCGGAGGTCTGGGGGTCGCAGATGATGCCCATGCGGTTGTCGAACTCTTCGTCGTCAAGGTTGCCCTGGGCTACGAAGGGCTCGGCAAAGTCCATGATGCTGAAGGTGCGGTTGGGGCGACAGTAGGCTTCGCACAGCTCCCAGGCCTTGTTGAACAGGGGCAGGCGGTCCCAGTCCAGCTCCACGCTGCAGTCGCTGGCCTCCAGCATCTCATGGAGGTGGCCCGCCAGGCCGAAGCCGGTCACGTCGGTGACCGCGTGGGCACTGGCTTCCACGGCTGCCACGCCGCCGGCCTTGTTGAGCTCGCACATGCTTTCAATGGCGGGGTCGAAGTCGGCCTGCTCGCATTCGCCGATCTTGAATGCGGCCGAAAGCAAGCCCGTGCCAATGCGCTTGGTCAGGTACAGCAGGTCGCCGGGGCGGGCGCCGCCGTTCTTCATGATGTGGTCGGGGTGCACCAGGCCGAACACGCACAGGCCGTACTTGGGCTCGGGGTCGTCCACGGAGTGGCCGCCCACCAGGAAGCAGTTGGCCTCACGGACGGCGCTGGCGCCGCCGCGCATGATCTCGGCCGCGACCTCGGTGCCCAGGGCGCAGTCCAGGGCCAGGATGTTCAGGGCGCACACGGGCCTGCCGCCCATGGCGAACACGTCGGACAGGGCGTTGGCGGCGGCCAGGCGGCCGAACTGGTAGGGGTCGTCCACCAGCGGCGTCAGGAAGTCCACCGTGAGCACGGCCGCGGCGTCGTCACTGACCTTGTAGATGGCGGCGTCGTCTGCGGTTTCGAAGCCCAGCAGTAGGTTTTCGGCGCCGTCAACGCCCAGGTTGGCGTTGAGGATCGGCTCCAATATGCTTTCGAGGTCACCCGGACCCCACTTTGCGGCTCAACCGCCCTTGCTGGTGAGCTTGGAAAGATAGACCTTTTCCTTGGCCACGTGCTCCTCTTTCGTCCCTTGATGTGCATTTGGTTCGCGTACCAGTATAGCCCTTGGGAGCAGGGCAAACCAAAACCCCACAATGCAGGAAGGCGACCCGCGGGCCGCCTTCCGGTGGTTCTATGGGGTTGCGCTAGCGGCTGGTGGGCCGCTTGGCGGGCAGGCTCAGGGCCGCGCCGATGACGCCGGCATAGCGACCCAGCGGGGACGTCTTGATCTCCACGCCCAGCTTTTCGCTCAGGCGCTGGATGAGGAGGTGATTGTCGCACTGGCCGCCGGTGAGCATGTACGTTTCGTCCTTATGGAGCGGAATCAGCGGGGCAACGCGGTTGGCAACGGATTCGATGGCCATCCAGGCCAGGTCTTCGTTGGACGCGCCCTGGGCCATGCGCTTGGCCAGCTCGGATTCCACGAACACCATGCACATGGACGAAAGGGGAACCGGGGTGCCGCGCTGGGCAATCTCCTCCAGCTGGCTCACGGAAATGCCCATGCGCAGGGCGGTGCTTTCCAGGAACTTGCCCACAGCTGCGGAGCAACGGTCGTTGGAGGCGATCTTCTCCACGCGGCCGCTGGAGACCTCCATGATCTGGGTTTCCTGACCGCCGATGTCAATGACAATGCCGTCGGAGCTGAACAGGAAGTGGGCGCCCTTGCCGTGGCACACCGCAATGTCCACGTTCTTCTGGGCGTAGGTGACCGCCATCTGGCCGATGCCCGTTGCGGCAAAGGCGCAGTCGTCGCGGGAGTAGCCGTCGGCCTCCAGCTGATCCAGGCAGCGCTTGGCGGCGTCGTTGCTGTTTAGGCCGGTGGGGAAGATGAACTTGTGCACCAGCTTGTTGCCTTCCAGCACGGCCACCTTGGAGGTGATGGAGCCAATGCCCACGCCCACGCGATAGTAGGGGCGGTCGATGTCGGGCTTCTTTTCGCCCGAAAGGTTGATGGCATCCATGAGGGCAGAAATACGAGCGTCTGAGTACAGCTGTGCGTGCGTAGCGGCCAAGGCCTCTTCTCCCTTCAAGCATGCCCCGAGGGCGCGGACTCCCTTTGTATACGAGTATGGAGCATCTGGACGCCAACGGCCCCTTGAAATGAGTGACGGGCCCTGCGTACTTGTACAAGCGGTTATGTCAGGGCGAAATAGGCCTTGAGCTGGCAAATATCCGTTCGCGGGCGAAAACCTACCGTTCGCCCCGTAGGTAAACGGGTTATGGATGCTTTCTACCGCTCAACCCCGCCGAAGCGGCGTCTGAGAGGGGGCGAGCGGTCAGTTTGATACCGTGCAATATGTACTTTGCCGTCCCTGCGTAGTGAGGGGCGCGGCAATTGGCTTCAAGAGGTAGACGAGAGAAGAGGAAAGGAGGGTGTCCTATGGAATTAACACGTAGAGGTTTCTTCAAGGGCATTGGCGCCGCATTCGCAGCAACCATGGCCTTTGAGATGACTGCCGCTGCTCCGGCTCTGGCCGCCGAGGTTTCTGGCGACTGGAAGCTGGTCAACACGGAAGAGCGCTCCAACATCTGCTGCTATTGCGCAGGTGGCTGCGGTTCTCTGTGCTCGGTGCGCGACGGCGAGCTGATCCACCTGGAAGGCGACCCGGACCATCCCATCAACAAGGGTGGCCTGTGCCCCAAGGGTGCTGCTATGTTCCAGCTGCGTAACGTCGTGGATCCGAAGACCCGCGAAATCATCAAGAACCCTGATCGTAGGACCAAGCCCATGGTTCGTCGTCCCTACTCCACGGAGTGGGAGGAAATCTCTTGGGAGGACGCCATCAAGGAGATCGCGCGCAAGGTCAAGGACACGCGCGACGCAACCTTCGTCGAGAAGGAAGAAGTAAACGGTGAGATGCTCACCGTGAACCGCTGCGAGGGCATTGCGAGCCTGGGCGGTTCTCAGGAAAACTCCGAGGAGGAATACCTGATCCTCAAGGCCATGCGTGCGTTCGGCATCGTTGGCATTGACAATCAGGCTCGTGTTTGACACGGCCCCACCGTCGCCGGTCTGGCGGCTTCATTCGGTCGTGGCTCCATGACGAGCCATTGGTGTGACTTCCAAAACACCGACTACATTCTCCACTGTGGTTCTAACAGCTCCGAGAATCATCCCATCAGCTCCAAGTGGCTGAACAAGGCCCACGAGCGTGGCGCCAAGTGGATCGTCGTCGATCCGCGCTACACCCGTACCGCCGAGCTGGCAGACATCTACTGCCCGATCCGCTCCGGCACGGACATCGCCTTCTACGGCGGCATGTATCACTACATCTTCGAGAACCTGATCGAGCCGAACCTGGCCGATTATCTGAAGACGGGCAAGCGTTGCGACGTGTACAACTTCGAGTACTTGCTCAACTACACCAACGCTACCTACATCCTGGATCCCGAGTTCGAGTTCGACCCCGAGACGGGTCTGTTCAGCGGCTTCGATCCGGAGAACGAGGTCTACAGCAACCACTCTTGGCACTATGAGACCGAGGAAGAGATTCCTTGGACCGAGGAGCAGTATCCGTGGGCCTATAAGGACAACGTGCCCAAGTTCAAGAAGCCTACCTTCGAAAAGCCCAAGCGCTCCATGGATCTTTCTCATCCCCGCTGCGTCTATCAGCAGATGAAGAAGCACTATTCGCGCTATGACCTTGATACCGTGTGCAGCATCTGCGGCATGGACAAGGACAACCTGGAGCTGGTCTACAAGACCTACTGCGAGTCTGCCGCGCCTGACAAGACCGGCATGATCCTGTACGCACTGGGTCAGACCCAGCACACCTACGGTGCTCAGAACACCCGTGCAATGTCCGTCATGCAGCTGCTGCTCGGCAACATCGGCATCCCCGGTGGTGGCGTCAACGCACTGCGCGGTGAGCCCAACGTTCAGGGCGCAACCGACATGGGCATGATGGTTAACGAGCATCCTGCTTACCTGAAGTGGGCAAACACCACTGATCGTAAGAGCCTGGCAGCATGGCTGGAGTCCCAGACCTACTCTGCTGGTTACTACTCCAACAAGCCCAAGTTCATCGTCAGCTCCCTGAAGGAGTGGTTCGGTAAGAACGCTACCCTGGAGAACGACTTCGGTTACGACTGGTGGCCGAAGGTTCCCTCCACCGTTGGTGCTCAGGACTGGACCCACATCTCCACCTTCGAGCTGATGGACCAGGGCGTCATCAAGGGTTACTTCAACTGGGGCATGAACCCCTGCCACTCTGCTCCGAACGCCGCCCACGTGCGTCGTTCCATGGCCAACCTGGACTGGCTCGTCGTGGCCGACCAGGTCGAAACCGAGTCCGCAGGCTTCTGGCACGCTCCGGACATGAACCCGAAGGAAATTGCCACCGAGGTCTACTTCCTGCCCTGCGCTCTGATCTACGAGAAGCCGGGTACGATCCTGAACTCCGGTCGTTGGCTGCAGTGGCGCTACGAGGCCGTTGCACCGTACGACGAGGCAAAGACCGACCTGTGGATGGTCGACCAGATCTTCACCGCTGTCCGCGACCTGTACGAGGCAGAGGGCGGCGCTAACCCCGAGCCGATCACCAAGGCCAAGTGGGACTACTACGTCAACGGCGAGATCTCCTTCTACCCGGTCACCTGGGCTCTGAACGGTTATCGCGTCAAGACCTCTACCTTCGAGGGCAATGGCGGCAAGGGCTTCAAGGCCAACGGCCTGGACGAGTCCGGCAACATCCATTGCCAGCTGACCCCCGGTCAGTGGGGCGACGGCCGCACCGTCGTGGGCGCCGAGAAGAAGGGCTCTCTGTCCGAGGGCAAGGTCGACCTGCTGCCCGGCTACGCCGATCTGGCAGCCGACGGCTCCACCGCTTGCGCAATGTGGATCTACTCTGGTTACTACAACAACTCCGAGTACCCGCTGAACCCGGCCGAGCAGCCGGTTGGTCGTCGTATCCTGAACGACGAGGAGCATGGCGGCCTGGGCCTGAACCCCGAGTGGGCATTCAGCTGGCCCTCCAACCGTCGTATCCTGTACAACCGCAACGCTTCCGACGTCAACGGCCAGCCTTGGAACGAAGCCAAGAAGCTGAACCGTTGGGACGCAAAGGCCAAGAAGTGGGAAATCGTGGACGTCAACGACTTCGTTGCAACCAAGACCGAGGCCGACGGCACGGTCACCCAGGTTGCTCCGGATCCGAAGAACCCGAATTCCTTCTTCATGCTGTGGGAGCAGCGTGCACGTCTGGAGTCCTACGGCATGGCCGACGGTCCGTTCCCCGAGTTCTTCGAGCCCTTCGAGTCTCCGATGGACCGCAACATCCTGAACGGCAGCCTGCACAACCCGGTTGCCTTCGGTATGTCCGGCGCAAGCAAGTACGACTCCGCCAAGCTCGACGCGGTTACGGGCGAAGAGCACGATCTGAAGGACTTCCCGATCGTGGCTACCACCTACTCCGTCACCGAGCATTGGCAGACCGGCGGCCAGTCCCGTTCCTGCCCGGCACTGCTCGAAGCAATGCCGACCCAGTTCGTGGAAATGTCCTACGAGCTGGCTGAGGAGCTGGGCATCCAGAACAACGACGACGTGAAGGTTTCCAGCCGTCGCGCATCCGTTGTTGTGAAGGCACTGGTCACCCGCCGCTTCGCTCCGTTCATGGTTGACGGCAAGGTTCAGCATCAGGTTGGCCTGACCCACCACTTCGGCTTTACTCACGAGTTCGGCCAGGGTGACGTGGTCAACGATCTGACCCCGAACGTCGGCGACCCGAACAGCTTCACGCCTGAGTACAAGGCATTTATGGTCAAGATTGAGAAGGCACATGAAGGAGGCGTTCACTAATGGCTGATAAGGCATTCCTGTTTGACACCTCCCGCTGCTCTGGCTGCCATGCATGCCAGATTGCCTGCAAGGTTTGGAACGAGCTTCCGTCCACGCTGGAGCTGAACGGCAACAAGTGGTCTGGTTCCCACCAGAATCCGCCTGATGTCAACGGCACCACTCGTCTGATCATGCTCTACAACGAGATGGAGAACCCCGCTTACACCACTACCGGTGAAGTCAGCGCTCAGCTGGCCACCAAGCGCGTGAAGTGGGCCTTCGGTCGCCGTGCTTGCCAGCACTGCACCGACGCACCGTGCTCCAACATCTGCCCGGCTGGCGCCATCTTCGTTGACGCGGAGACTGGTCTGGTCACCACCGATGACTCCAAGTGCATCGGCTGCCAGTACTGCTCCGCCGCCTGCCCCTTCGAGGTTCCTCAGTACGACGAGGGCACCGCTGTGGGCACCATCCAGAAGTGCACCGGCTGCGTGGATCGCGTTCACAACGGCATGAAGCCCGCGTGCGTTTCCACCTGCCAGCCTGAGGCTCTGGACTTCGGCGATCGCGATGAGATGATCAAGAAGGCATACGAGCGACTTGAGATGCTGAAGGCCCGCGGCTACTCTGACGCCATGGTTTATGGCGAAAAGGAGATGGGCGGCCTGCATGTCATCCAGGTCCTCAAGTACGGCGCTGCTGCCCATGGCGCAGTCGAGAACCCGAAGGTTTCCCCGGCTGTTGCCCTGGCAGGCGTCACCAAGCCCCTCACGGGCGTTGTGTTCCCGCTGTGCATTGTTGGCTTCGGCGTCATGACCGCCCTGGCCGCAGGCTACAAGCGCGACACCCTGGTGTACAACACCGACACCAAGGACACCATCATCCTTGAGACCGGTGAGGTCGCCAAGACCGGTACCAGGCCCGCGGACACCCGCGGCTGGACCGACGCCGTGTTCGAGAACCTCCCGTTCATGGCTGCCAATCGTAAGAAGAAGGGTGGTGAATAATATGAGTCACGCAATCACCGTCTCCCCGGAGGCCCAGGCTTCTGACCAGAAGTTCCTGGAAGAGAGCAAGAACGCTGGTCTGACCCGTTACATCAAGCGTCATTCCAAGCAGGCTCGTATTACCCACGACGTGACCATCATCTGCTGCATCTGGCTGATGATCTCCGGTCTGTTCGTGTTCGCTCCGCCCCTGACTCAGCTCTGCCCCCAGGAGCTGATCTTCGCCTTCCGCATGAGCCACCGCATCATCGGCGTGGTCTTCTGCGCGGTTCCGCTGATCAGCTTCTTCATGGCACCGTCTGGCGCACGTCACATCTGGAAGGCAAACACCTGCAAGTGGACTTCCGACGACGTGATGTGGATGGTCATGTTCTTCCCGTACCTGTTCGGCGCAAAGTGGATCCACATGCCGGACCAGGACGAGCAGAAGTCCGGCCAGCGCTTCGCTGACGGCATGCTGTGGGTGTGCGGCTTCCTGATGGCCATCTCCGGCGTGATCCTGCTGCTGGGCTCCATGGTGTTCACCCTGAGCCCGGGTGCTCATGCCGTGTGGCTGTTCCTGCATGACCTGGGCTTCTTCCTGCTGTGCATCTTCGCTACCGCTCACATCTTCCTGGGTGCTGGCATCTTCCAGCCCTATCGTGGTGGCAAGGACATCAACGGCAACAAGGTCAAGGGCTGCTGGAACCTCATGTTCGGTGACGGCATGGTCTCCGAAGCTGACGCACTGTACCACTGGGGCCACTGGGCTCGCGAAGAGCTCGAAAGCGGCGAAAACGTCGTCTACAAGGACAAGGACGGCAACATCGTCGAGTTCCCCAAGGGCAAGTAGCTTGTTCTTGATTAGCGCATTCGGCAGCGCTGGCATATAGCCGAAGGGCCGGGGCGGTTCGCCCGTCCCGGCCCCGCCGAACTTACGGTAGTAGCATTCGTACGACCTTTCTTCTTTGCGGGAGAAGGTAAGGGTAAGAGGGAAATAGTTTCATGAATCTTCGTTTGGCTGACATGGCAATCAAGGCGTACCAGGGCATCCTGGACGAAAACGACAACGCACGTCTGGCGTTCTTCCGGACCCTGTGGGGCGTTCAGCAGGAATGTGCCCAGGACCTGGAAGTTGCATACGAGGTTCCCTCCGCCCACGACCTGAAGGCTGCTATCAAGCTTTCCACCCCCGTGTTCGCCACCAAGGGCGTGCCGGTCGACGGCGCGGCTTTCGCCCAGGTCATTGAGGCCCTGTGCAAGGCAACCGTGGAGGCGCAGGTGGCCCTGCCGGAGGTCAACGCTGACCTGGCTGCCATCAAGTGGGACGAAATCGTAACTGCATCCGACCTGGAGCTGGCAGGCGTGAACCCCAGCGCCTATCTGGTACAGGTTTCCGAGCAGCTGATGGCCGCCGGCGTGAGCCAGGTTTCCATCGGCATGGCCTTGTCCTTCGTGTCCATGGCGCTGCGCACCATGATCGAGGGTCCGGCCGAGGAGGTTTGGAACGCCGTCAAGGCTGCCGAGCTGGTGGAGATCTGCCATCCGCAGGCATGCCCGGTGTGCGGTTCCGCTCCGTCCCTTTCCCACGTTGGCGGCGAAACGTCCTCCAGCGGCCGTGGTCGCAAGCTGGTCTGCACCCAGTGCGGCACCGCTTGGGAGTACGAGCGCGTCCGCTGTGCTCGCTGCGGTACCCAGGACCAGACGTCCCTGCACTTCTTCAACCTGGAGGGCGATGATTCCCATCGCATTGCCACCTGTGACGAATGCGGCCAGTACATCCGCACCTTGTTCAGCGAATCCAAGCTGCTCCCGACTTCCTATGAGGTCGAGGACGTGGTCATGGCTCGCCTTGACGCAGTGGCCATGGATCCGCGCTTCCAGGGAGGTGCGGCATAGGAAAGCCCCCGCAAAGGGGGGCTTCGGGTTGGAAGGACAAGCTGCTTTTTCGGTGCTCGAACGGTGTTTCTCGTCTACTGCTACTAATTAAGTAACACGCCGAAATGGATGCCCGCAACATTCACTAGGCTCTGCTCTTTTCCCATGTGCAGATCGTTCGAACACCGAAAAGGCCGCTTGCCATTCTGACTATATGTGCGCGTGACGGCGGGGTATGCACCCTGCCGTTTGCACTTTAACGCCCATAGTAATTCCATTCGGACTTGAACCTGCGCCTGCACCCGTGGGTTTTGCTAGTTGCGGTTACGAATTTGCCGTGATTGGTACTGCAGGGCGGTGCGCTTAGGAGTCGAGCAATCGAACGCAGTGGTACTATTCTGCCTATGTCGAAAGTGCCGCTGCGTTGTTTTTCGCACGGTTAGAGATAAGGAGACCCTCCATGAGCTTCTGCTCCCAGTGCGGTGCCGAGTACACCGGTACCCCCAAGTTCTGCGTCAACTGCGGCGCATCCCTGGCTCCGGCTGACTTTGTGCAGCCGGCCGAGCCCATCAGGCCCGCTGAGCCCATCCAGCCGGCGGAGCCTATCCAGCCCGCCGAGTCGGTGCAGCCCATCGAGCTGGAGGCAACCCCGGTGCAGGAGCCGGCGGCTGTTTCGTCCGCTGACTCCGATGCTTCTGCTGGCGTGGGCGCTGCTGCCGGTGCCGCAGCTGCTGGTGTTGGCGCCGCTGCCGGCGCTGCCGTGGGCGGAAGCCCCGAGCCGTCCTATGTGCCGCCGTCGTACAGCGCGCAGCAGGACTACTCTCGCTCCAGCTACGACCAGAACACGAATCCCTACAACGGTCAGAAGACCAGCCAGGGTCTGCTGGGCCTGGCTTGGAACGACGTGAAGACCGCCGAGGGCCTGGTTCCCCGCACTGCGCTGCTGGGCCTGGTCGGCTGCGTGCCCATCCTGAACTTCGTGACCACCGGTTACTGCCTGCGTTGGGGCCGTCGCGCTGCGTTCCGCACCGGCGACGAGCTGCCCACTGACCTGTTCGGCGACAAGGCCTTCGTCACCGGCTTCTACGGCTTCGTGATTGCCCTGGTCTTCGGCCTGGTGATGAGCCTGTGCAACCTGATTCCGCTGGTGGGCTGGATTGCCGCCCTGGCCCTGTGCGTGCCCATGATGCTGGGCACCACCTACATGGCCCTGGTTGACCAGCTGGGCGCTGGTTTCCGCGTCAGCGACCTGTGGGAGAAGATCAAGCAGGACTTCGGCGGACTGCTGTGCATCTGCTTCGTCCCCAGCTTGATAGTGCTGCTGGTGGTCATGTTCGTGGTGTTCATGTTCTTCGGCGTGTCCATGTTCGCGGTGGTGGCCGTCGACACCAGCTCCGCGGTGGCTGGCGGCATGGGCCTGTTCGGCGTGCTGATCGTGCTGGCATGCTGCTACCTGATCGTGGCGGTCAGCGTGGTTGCCAACCTGGTGACCTATCGTGCGCTGGGCTACTGGGTCGGCCGCTTTGCTCCCGACTGGGTGCAGGAGTCCGTTCGTACCGGCGCCAGCCCGCTGTAGCTCGCAGGGGAGCGCCCGGTGAACGTGACCATTGTTGCCGTGGGCAAGCTGAAGGAAAAGTTCTGGAAGCAGGCCATTGACGAGTATCTGAAGCGGCTGCAGCCCTACGCCAAGGTCCAGGTGAAGGAGATCGCCGACGTTGACCCGGCCCGTGCCGGCGGCGTCGAGCAGGCACGCGATGCCGAGGGCCGCGCCGTCTTGGCAGCCATCCCGGATCGCAGCCACGTGATCCTGCTGGCCATTGAGGGCAAGGAGCGCAGCAGCGTGGAGCTGTCCCAGCGCTTGGACGACCTGGCGCTGCATGGCAAGAGCGACATCTGCTTCGTGATCGGCGGCTCCGACGGCTCCAGCCCCGCGGTGTACGACCGCGCCAACGAGCTGCTGAGCTTCGGCCGCATCACGCTGCCTCACAACCTGGCCCGCGTGGTGCTGGTGGAGCAGGTGTACCGCGCGTTCAAGATCTCCCGCGGTGAGCCGTACCATAAGTAAAGGAGCAGGCTATGGGCGAAATCCAGTTCCGGTTGGCCACGGAGGCCGACCTTGATGCCATCGAGCAGATCTACGATGCCATCCACGACCAGGAGGAGTCCGGCGCGGTGACCATCGGCTGGGTGCGGGGCGTGTATCCGTCCCGCGCGTCTGCCCAGGTTGCCCTGGACGCGGGCGACATGTACGTGGCCGTGGACGACGGCGTCGTGGTGGCCGCTGCTCGCATCAACCAGGAGCAGGTGCCCGAGTACGCCGATGCCGCCTGGGCGGTGGATGCTCCGGCGGACCAGGTCCTGGTGCTGCACACGCTGGTGGTGGACCCGAACCGCGGCGGTCGCGGCTACGGCCGGCAGTTCGTGGCGTTCTACGAGCAGCTGGCCCGGGAGCGCAACTGCCCCTACCTGCGCATGGACACTAACGAGCGCAACGTCCGCGCCCGTGCCCTGTACGCCAAGCTGGGCTATGCGGAGCCTGACATCGTCCCGTGCGTGTTCAACGGGATCGAGGGCGTGCAGCTGGTCTGCCTGGAGAAGACCCTGGCCTAGGGTCGGCGGGCGATTGGCTGGCAGCTGCTCGGCGGCTGCCTGGCAGCGAGCTCGCGGGCGCGCCGGTGGGCGCGCGGCGCTTTCGCCCTGAATTTTGGTTTATATAAAAGTAATGCCCTGGTCGGGAGCGGTCCTGACCAGGGCATTCGTGCGTTATGGAAGCGCGGGGACTACTGAGCGTAGACCTCCTTTTCGACCACGAGCTCGTTCTTGATGTGGCCGACCAGGTTCTGCAGGGCGTCGATGACGCGGGGGCGGATGTCGCCGCCGATGAGCACGTACATGAGGCTGTCGCCCACGTTGCACACACCTTCGTTCAGCCATACCTTCACGTAGTAGATGCCGTCCCAGGTCAGAGCCTCGGCGATGGCCTTCTCCAGGCCCTCGGCGTCGTAGCTGAACTCAACCTGCGTCACGGCGGGCAGGTCCTGGACGCCTTCGCGCACCTGCTTCTTGGGGGTGCAGCGAACCACGCCGTTGTGGGTCAGGAACATGCCGCACTGGTCAGCGTTGGGGCTCTTCTTGGCTTCCTCCAGCCACTCCTGCATATTCGGCTCGATCTTTGCCATGGAAAATCCTTTCTTCACGTGGCTATTTGCGTTGCGCAATATCATAGCATCCCCCTAGGCGACGGCGTGTGCCCTTTGCAACGGGCCGAAGGTAACGGCTTGTGTGCTTTGCGCGATTATTGCCTGATGGGGGAGCGGGGTATGCCATAATCGGGCGAAAGATGGGTTCGTGCGCCCTTGGCGGCGCATACCCTGAACGCAGCAGAAACGAAGCGACCCCTTGGAGGGCAGCATGATTAACCCCAAGAACGTGATTCGTACCGCCCTGAGCCTGACCTTGGCTTGCGGCCTGGTGCCGGCGGGCGCCCTGAGCGCCTTTGCCGCGGAGCCCCAGGCGGGCGCCGCGAGCGCTACTGAAGCCGTCGCTCCCACCGGAGCCGGCGTTCCCGATGCTGACGGCACCCTGGCTCCCGTGGCCGATGGCGCCAGCTCCGACGTTGACGTGGCCGCCAAGGCCCAGGCAGCAGTGGACCAGCCGGTCCAGGAGCTGCTGGAGGACTACTTCCAGGACCGCAGCCAGACCGTCATGGGCCAGACCGACCTTGACCAGGATGTGGTTGAGGATCAGGTGGCGGACGCCCAGCAGGGGCGCGCTGATGGCTTTGCCGAAATGGAGGAGAGCGCCAACATCCGCATCACCGGCGTGCAGACCGATGTGACCGTCACCAGCGCCAAGGCCGTGGGCGACGAGCTGCAGGTCCAGGCCTACGAGCAGGTGGTGTTCACCTACGACAACCTGGCTGACGGCGTCGGCGGCTCCGACACCGCCCGCTTCGGCACCTCCCACGACCTGACCCTGGCCACCGACGGCCCGGCTCCTGTGATCGCCCAGGACTCCTTCGACGAGCAGGACCTGTGCGGCGTGTCCACCGACCCGACTGCCGACCAGCCCGCCGGTGGCCTGAGCGCCCTGAACATTGGCGACGTGGCGAGCCCGGGCGACACTGGTGAGGAGTCCCCCGCAGGCGTCGGCGACGAGGGACCGGCATCTTCGCCCAGCCCCACCGCCAAGTACCAGGCCACCTACTGCCCTGCGGACGCCGTGGCCTATTCCAACAAGTACTGGTCCAAGTACAACAAGGCCTACAAGAACTACAACCCCGTGGGCGGCGACTGCGCCAACTTCACGTCCCAGTCCATTTCCGCGGGCGGCATGAAGCACGTCAAGGGCTCCACGTCCGACGCCAAGGCCTGGTTCTACACTGACGGCGAGCTGGGCAGCGGCGTGTCCACGGCCTGGATCTACTGCCCCAGCTTCGTTACCCACTTCAAGGAGTACGGCAAGTACATCGAAAACCCCAAGGCCAGCCAGGTGTTCACCGGCAGCCCGGTGCTGTATCGCGTCGGCACCCTGTGGAACCACGCTGTGCTGTGCGTGGGCCGTGACAGCGCCGGCACGCCTATCATCAACTCCCACAACAGCGACCGCTACCACATGCCCTACACCTATTACAACAACGCCAAGCGCTGCACCATCCAGCTGACCCGCAGCAACACCGGTCACAACCTGTACACCACCAAGTCCAAGGACAAGAAGACCACCTTCACCTGGATGAGCACCAGCACCACCACCGCCCAGCTGCACTCCGTCAAGTCCACGGCGGCCGAGGTGGTCATTCCCGCCACCGTGACCCGCGGCGGCAGGGCCCACAAGGTCACTAACATCCGTCGCAACGCCTTCAAGGGCAACACGACCGTGACCAGCGTGACCATCCCCAAGTACGTGAAGTACGTGGGCGCCAGCGCGTTTTCCGGCTGCAAGAACCTGGCCAAGGTCCAGGGTGCCAAGGCCGTGACCCACGTGTACGGCTACGCCTTCTACAACTGCCAGTACCTGACGGAGCTGCCCGCGCTGCCCAAGCTGAAGTACCTGGGCACGGCTGCCCTGCGCAACTGCTACCGCCTGACCAGCGTTCCGGTGCCGGCCAAGGCCACGTACCTGAGCAAGGACGTGTACCGAGGCTGCGTGAAGCTGAAGACCGTGGAGCTGCCCGCCACCCTGACCACGGTGGGCGAAGGCGCCTTCCGCAGCTGCAAGCGCATGACCAAGCTGACCCTGCCCGCGGGCGTCAGCGGCATTGGCGACCAGGCGCTGCGCGGTTGCGCGGCCCTGCAGGAGCTGAACCTGACCACCCAGAAGCTGACCAGCTCCAACGTGCCCGGCAAGTACACCTTCGCCGACACCCCCTCCACCCTGACGGTCCACGCCGGCGCCAAGGCCAGCGCGTACAAGAAGTGGCTGACCAAGAGGGGCCTGAGCAGCAAGGCCAAGGTCGTGGCCTAGCGCCCAGCGGATTCCTTGAGGGCCGCGGAGCAGCAATGCTTCGCGGCCTTTCTTTTCGCCCTGGGACTTTTGGGCCGCACGGGATCGATTTGCCACGTGCGGGGCAAGGCGCTCGGTCTTCGGGAGGCTGGGGCCGGATATTTCGCCCAAAGGATATTGCAACGCCCCGTGCACCTTTTATTAACCTGGGCGAAAGATTCGCGGGTCAGCGTGATGGTAGACTCTACCAATTAACAAATTATGGACACTCGTGGCGGCTCTGCCCTGATGGGGCGGGTGCTGCTGAAGCGGAAAGGAGAGGGTATGTCGCTCCCTACCTCTGATACTACGAAGCAGGCCGACGGCCGCACTACCATGGAGCTGGGTCAAGTTCTGCCGCTGACCGCCGAAGTCAAGGACGGCCACCTGTTCGTGGGCGGCGTCGACATGGTGGAGCTGGCTCATGAGCAGGGCACCGCTCTGGTGGTGTTCGACGAAGCGGACATGCGCTCCCGTATGAGCGCCTACGTGGAGTCCTTTGCCGCCGAGTATCCGGCGCCGACCCACGTGGCCTATGCGTCCAAGGCGTTCCTGAACAAGGAGGTCTGCCGCATTGCCAACGAGCTGGGCATGAGCCTGGACGTTTCCGGCGGCGGCGAGCTGGCCTGCGCCCAGTCCGTGGGCTTCCCCATGGAGCGCGTCATCGTGCACGGCAACAACAAGACCCCCAAGGAGCTGGAGGAGGCCATCGCCGCCGGCGTGGGCCGCATTGTGATCGACAGCCGCATTGAGCTGGGCCGCGTTTCTGAGATCGCCGGCAAGCTGGGCAAGGTGCAGGACATCTACATGCGCATCACCCCCGGCGTGGAGGCCGACACCCACGAGTACATCCGCACCGGCTGCGAGGACTCCAAGTTCGGCTTCACCATGCGCGAGGACTTTGCCTTCAACTGCGTGGAGGACGTGCTGAACGCCCCCAACGTGCGCTTGGCCGGCCTGCACTGCCACATTGGCAGCCAGATCTTCGCCCTGCATTCCTTCAAGGAGGCCGCGGCGGTCATGATCGACTTTATTGCACGCATCAAGGAGCGCTACGGCTATGAGATCACCGAGTTGGACCTGGGCGGCGGCCTGGGCATTGCCTACGTGGCCGAGGACGCGCCGTCCACCATCCAGCAGTTCGCCAACGTGACCTGCACCGCCGTGAAGGAGCTGTGCGAGGAGCGCGACCTGGTGCTGCCGGCCCTGTCCGTTGAGCCGGGCCGCAGCCTGGTGGCCAACGCCGGCCTGACCCTGTACACGGTGGGCATTCTGAAGACCCTGCCGGGCATCCGCAACATCGTGGCCATTGACGGCGGCATGTCCGACAACATCCGCCCGGCCCTGTACGGCGCCGACTACGAGGCCGTGGTGGCGAACCGCGCCGATCAGCCGCGCGACAAAGTGGTCACCCTGGTGGGCAAGCACTGCGAGAGCGGCGACTACGTGGTGGCCGACGGCTCCATCCAGACCCCCGAGCTGGGCGACGTGGTCTGCGTGTTCGGCACCGGCGCCTACTGCTGCACCATGGCCAGCAACTACAACGGCCAGCCGCGCCCGGCCGTGGTGTTCGTGAAGGACGGCCAGGCTCGCGTGGTGACCCGCCGCGAGACCTACGCAGACCTGTACGCCCGCGACCTGTAGGGAAGCGGCGGCCGGTCCTGCGGGGCCGGCGTGACGGCCGCGGCGCCGTGCCGGTTGGCGGGGGCGCTTGCGGTTCGGGACGAAATTTTCGCCCCCTTGCTGTGAGGCTCGGGGGCTCTGTTGGAACGGGAACGGAAGACTGGACGAACGGGAATAGGACGGGAGATTCGCATGACGGTAAAGATTGGTCTGGTGGGCACCGGCACGGTTGGCGGTGGCTGCCTGGAGATCCTGAAGAACCACAAGGACGACTTCAAGCGCCATTACGGCATTGATCTTGAGCTGGCGGGCGTGTGCTCCCGTTCTCCCGAGGTCGCTGAGTCCTATGGTCTGGCGGATCTGTTCACCTTTGACTACAACGATCTGCTGAACAATCCGGAGATCGACCTGATCATCGAGCTGATCGGCGGTACCCGCGTGGCCAAGGACGTGGTCGTTGGCGCGCTGAAGGCCGGCAAGCACGTGGTCACCGCCAACAAGGCGCTCATGGCCACCTGCGGTGGCGAGCTCATGGCGCTGGCTAAGGAAAACGGCGTTGATCTGGCGTTCGAGGCCAGCGTGGGCGGCGGTATCCCAATCATCGGCCCGCTGAAGAACCAGCTGATCAGCAACGGCATCAAGAGCGTCATGGGCATTGTGAACGGCACCACCAACTACATGCTGACCCGCATCTCCCAGGGCCTGTCCTACGAGGATGCGCTGAAGGAGGCCCAGGCCAAGGGCTATGCCGAGGCTGATCCCACCGCTGACGTGGACGGCTTTGACGCGGCGGCCAAGATTGCCATCCTGTCCAGCATTGCCTTCAACTCCCGCGTGGTCCTGGACGACGTGTTCACCCGCGGCATTCGCAACATCACGCCGCTGGACCTGGAGGCAGCGGACGACCTGGGCTACAGCGTGAAGCTGCTGGCCATTGGTCGTCGTACCGGCAAGGGCGTGAGCGTGCGCGTGCATCCCACCATGCTGCCGAAGACCCATCAGCTGGCCACCGTCAACGGCGTGGACAACGCCATCTACGTGACCGGTGACGCAGTGGGCGAGACCATGTTCTTCGGCCCCGGCGCCGGTGCGGGCCCCGCTGCCAGCGCTGTCATGGGCGACGTGCTCGAGGTGGCTCGCCGCGTGGGCATGGGCATTGGCCCGGTGCTGGGCTGCACCTGCACTGACGACCTGCCCATTGCGCCCATGGAGAAGCTGAAGACCCGCTATTATGTGCGCTTCAACGTGGCCGACCGTCCCGGCGTGCTGGCTGCCATGACCAAGATCTTCGCCGACTACGGCGTGAGCGTGCACTCCGTCATGCAGCGCGGCCAGAAGGACCGCGACACCGACACCGTGAACGTGATCTACATCACCCACACGGCGGAGGAGTCCGCCATGCGCAAGGTGCTCGACGACGTTGCCGCCCTGGACGGCGTGCTCTACGGTGAGCCGTCCCTGATCCGCGTGGAGAAGTAGTCATGGCGGGATTCCTGGACGCGAAGGGCGTCATCTTCGACTGCGACGGCACGCTGCTGGATTCCATTGGCGCGTGGGAGGAAATGGAGCAGATGCTGTGCGACCGTGCTGGCGTTGAGAAGACGCCGGAGGTCACGAGCATGCTGGCTACGCTGACGTCTCCGGAGGCGGCTCGCTGGCTGCACGAGGAGCACGGCCTGGCGGATTCCAACGCTGCGGTGGAGCGCATGATGGAGGAGTTCATGATGGACTTCTACACCAATCGCGCCCAGCCGCGCCCCGGCGCCATCGCCATGGTGGAGCACCTGTACGAGAAGGGCGTGCGCCTGGCCCTGGCTTCGTCCACGCCCCACGACCAGCTGGTTGCTGGCATGCGCCATGTGGGTCTGGAGGAGTGTTTCGTCCGGATCGTGTCCACCGACGACGTGGGCGCCAGCAAGCGTGAGCCCAAGATCTACGAGTACTGCCGCGAGGTGCTGGGCACCCCCAAGGAGCAGACGTGGGGCGCCGAGGATGCGGTGTACGCCATCCGCACCCTGAAGAGCGCCGGGTTCCATGCGCTGGGCATTCTGGATACGCCCGGCTGCGGCACCTGGGAGCAGCTCACCGCGGAGGCCGATGTGGCTATCCGCAGCTGGGAGGAGCTGCTGTAGGCGGGTTGCCTGCGAGCGGGCGGCTCGCGAGCGGATGGTGCTGCGGCTTCCGTGATTTTTGCGGCCCCCGGGCATGTGCGCCCGGGGGCCGTTTTGCGTTTGGGGCCGGTGCGCGGGCGCGTGGGCGGCGGGGTGCCGCGGCGGGCTCGGCGGGCGGGCGCGTGGGCGGGGTGCCTGGGGTGCGGACGGCGGGTGCCGGGCGCGGCTCTGACGGATGGGCGGAAATCGGTAGCGAGTCGGCTTTCTCTCGGCAGATAACCCAAAACTGGTAGGTTGACCTGGGTGTTTTCCCTTCCCGCGCCGCTCATTGATGACAAACGGGGAAGAAAGGGTGTAAATAATCGCGCGTTTGTCATGGAGGGGGCGGCCTTGGGTGCGGTGACCCTACCAGTTTTGGAATATCCGTCGGCGCGGGCGAGCTCAGCTACCGACTTCGCTGCGTTTGCCCGGCGCGGGCGAGCTCAGCTACCGATTTCATCGCCTTTGCCCGACGCCGCCCGCTTAGGGTCAGAGACGGCTGGGGCGCGCTGGCCACACGCCGTGCCGGGCCCACTGCCGCGCCGTGCCGGGCCTAGCGCGGCAGCGGGCCGGAGCAGCGCCAGGCGCGCGTGGGTGCCCGGCGCCCAACCCTGCAAACCCGCTGGTAAACCGCCAAGCGCCGCCCGTGCGACGGCACGCCCGCGGTATACTGAATCCAAATGCGCGCATGCACCCGACGGGAAAGGACCCCACATGCTGCTCGAAGACAAGATTTGGGTTGGGCAGGGCGAAAACCCCTGCTATCTGCTGCTGAACCAGGCTAACCGCCACGGCCTGATCGCCGGCGCATCCGGCACCGGCAAGACCGTCACGCTGAAGGTCATCGCCGAAGGCTTCAGCAAGGCCGGCGTTCCCGTGTTCATGGCCGACGTGAAGGGCGACGTGCGCGGCATGTGCCAGCCCGGCGCCGACAGCGAAAAGATGCAGGCCCGCATCCAGAAGTTCGGCATCGAGGGCTGGAGCTACGAAGGCGTGCCCTGCCGCTTTTGGAACATGCTGGAGGGCGACGGCATCCCCGTGCGCGTGACCATCTCCGACATGGGCCCCACGCTGCTGGCCCGCCTGCTGCAGCTGACCGACGTGCAGCAGGGCGTGCTGGACATCGTGTTCCGCGTGGCTGACGAGCAGGGCCTGCTGCTCATCGACCTGAAGGACCTGCGCGCCATGCTCAACTACGTGGCCGACCACTCCAAGGAAATCGAAACCACCTACGGCCGCGTCAGCAGCCAGTCCGTGGGCGCAATCCTGCGCTCCCTGATCTCCCTGGAAGACCAGGGCGGCGACGTCTTCTTCGGCGAGCCCAACCTCGACCTGAACGACTGGTTCGCCTGCAACGACGAAGGCCGCGGCTACGTGAACATCCTGGACGCCGCCAAGCTCATCAACAGCCCGCTGATCTACTCCATGTTCCTGCTGTGGATGCTCAGCACCCTGTTCGAGACCCTGCCCGAGGTGGGCGATCTGGACAAGCCCAAGTTCGTGTTCTTCTTCGACGAAGCCCACCTGCTGTTCAACGGCATGCCCAACGAGCTGCTGGACAAGATCGTCCAGGTTGTGAAGCTCATCCGCTCCAAGGGCGTGGGCGTGTACTTCATCACTCAGAGCCCCAGCGACATCCCCAACCCGGTCCTGGCCCAGCTCAGCAACCGCGTCCAGCATGGCCTGCGCGCCTACACCCCGGCCGAGCAGAAGGCCGTCAAGGTGGCTGCCCAGAGCTTCCGTGAAAACCCCGCCTTCAAGTCCGAAGACGTGATCATGGAGCTGGGCACGGGCGAAGCGCTCATCAGCTTCCTGGACGAAAACGGTCGCCCGACCATCGTGGAAAACGCCAAGGTCCTGCCGCCCCAGTGCCTGATGGCCGCGCCGGAGTCTCGCTACGTGGACCTGGTCCGCGTCGACGAGATGGACCTGTACAACAAGTACGGCACCGCCGTGGACAACGAAAGCGCCTTCGAGGTCCTGTCCGGCAAGGCGGAGGAGGAAGCCGCCGCCAAGGCCAAGGCCGAAGAGGAGGCCAAGGCTGCCAAGGAGCAGGCCGAGGCTGAGGCAAAGGCCGCCAAGGAGGCCGAAAAGGAAGCCGCCCGCGCCGCCAAGGAAAAGGAGCGCGAGGAGGCCCGTGCCGCCAAGGAGGCCGAGCGCCAGGCCATCGCCGAGGAAAAGGCTCGCCAGAAGCGCGCCGACCAGATGAGCAAGACCGTCAACTCCGTGGTGGGCCAGGTGGGTCGCGAGGTCGGCCGCCAGCTGATTCGCGGCCTGTTCGGCTCCCTGAAGAGGTAGCCGTGTTCCAAGTCCGCAAGGCCGAGCCGACGGTGGTGACCACGCCGCTGCCGTCGGCTCAGGAGCATAAGGGCGAAAAAGCCGCCGCGCCCCGTCACGACGACCCCTACCTGCGCCCCGCCAACGAAGACGACGACGGCTACGATCCCTACTCGGATCGTCGCGAGGAGCCCCCGCTGTTCGAGGCCAGCCCCTGGGACTAGGCCCGGCAGGGGAGGGGCGAAGGCGCCGCTGCGCCCGTCGACCCTGGCAGCCGGGGCCAAAGGGCCGCCGCGCCTGGGGGCTCGGCATCCGGCGTAAAAGCGCCGCCGCGCCCGCTTGCCCCTGCAGCCACGGCGAATTGTGCGCAAGTTGTGGATACGCACCACAACTTCCCCAATATGCTGTGGTTTTGCATTGACGCGGGAGCTTTTTCGCACGTATAATTCAAAAGCTTGCTTGCAAAAGCCCCGTGCACTGCAGTAAGAGCATAAGCGCAGCAAGAGGGAGGTCCAGACCCACACCGCCGCGTATGTTGGCGTAGGAACCCAATACCTTGCTCGAGCCTGCACTTTTGAAAGCAAACAGAAGCCGTGTAGACAACTCGGCTACATGGCGAAAAAAGACAGTGGAGGAACAGAAGTGAAGACTTATTACGCAAAGCCCAATGAGGTTGAGCGCGAATGGGTCCTGATCGACGCTACCGACCAGGTCCTGGGCCGCGTTGCTGCCAAGGCTGCTCACATCCTTAAGGGTAAGCATAAGCCGCAGTACACCCCGCATGTTGATACCGGTGACTTCGTCATCATCATCAACGCCGACAAGATCAAGGTGACCGGTAAGAAGTTCACCGACAAGGAATACTACCGTCACACTGGTTATCCGGGTGGCCTGAAGTGCGAAACCTTCCAGGAGGCCATGGAGAAGCATCCGACCCGCGTTATCGAGCACGCCGTCAAGGGCATGCTGCCGAAGAACACGCTGGGCCGCAAGCAGGGCCTGAAGCTGAAGGTGTATGCGGGCCCCGAGCATCCGCATGCCGCACAGAAGCCGCGCGAGATCAAGGTGGAGGAGTAAACCATGGCAGAAGAAGCTAAGTACTACGGCACTGGTCGCCGCAAGAACGCTGTTGCCCGCGTTCGTCTGATCCCGGGTACCGGCAAGATGACCGTCAACGGTCGCGACGCTCGCGAGTACTTCGGTCGCGATGCTCTGGTTGAGTACGCACTGACCCCGTTCAAGGTCACCGACACCGAGGGCCACTTCGACGTCATCGCTCGCCTGAACGGCGGCGGCATCTCCGGTCAGTCCGGCGCTCTGCGCCACGGCATCTCCCGCGCTCTGCTGGAGGCCGGCGACTACCGTGCCGAGCTGAAGAAGGCTGGCTACCTGACTCGTGACGCTCGTATGGTCGAGCGCAAGAAGTACGGCCTGAAGAAGGCTCGTAAGCGCCCGCAGTTCAGCAAGCGCTAGTCTTACGCGAGGTTACTCGCAGGCGATTTCACTCGCTGCATCGAAACCCGTCCATGGCACGCATGGGCGGGTTTCTTATATTCTGGGGAGGGCGAAAGTTTCGTCCCGATGAAAGGAGGAGCTATGGAGCACCAGACCACGCCGCAGGACGTGCTGAAGCGCTACTTCGGCTACCCGGGGTTTCGCGCCAACCAGGAGGGCATCGTCAACGCCATCCTGCAGGGGCGCGACGTGCTGGCGGTCATGCCCACGGGCGCCGGCAAGTCCGTGTGCTACCAGGTGCCGGCGCTGATGATGCCGGGTATGGCGGTGGTGGTATCGCCCCTGATCTCCCTGATGAAGGACCAGGTCAACGCCCTGAGCCAGATGGGCGTGCCGGCGGCGTACCTGAACAGCTCCCTTTCGCCTGCACAGCAGGGGGCGGTCATGGCCCGGGCGGCCGAAGGCGCGTACAAGCTCCTGTACGTGGCGCCCGAGCGGCTGCTCATGGAAAGCTTCGTCCAGCTGTGCCGTGACCACTGTCCCAGCATGGTGGCCATTGACGAAGCCCACTGCATTTCCCAGTGGGGGCAGGACTTCCGCCCCAGCTACACTCAGATCATCGACTTCATTGACGCGCTGCCACGGCGGGTGCCGGTGGCGGCGTTCACGGCCACGGCCACGGCCGAGGTGCGGGACGACATACGCATCTGCCTGAGCCTGGAGCGGCCGCACACCGTGGTCAGCACCTTCGACCGGCCCAACCTGCGGTTCGAGGTGCGGCGGCCCAAGTCGCGCAAGGCCACGCTGCTGGTGTTCTGCCGCGCTCGCAAGGAGTCCTGCGGCATCGTGTACTGCACGTCGCGCAAGGGCGTGGAGGAGGTCTGCGAGTACCTGCAGGACAACGGCCTGGCGGCCACCCGCTACCACGCGGGCCTTTCCGCGGAGGAGCGCCAGCGCAACCAGGACGATTTCCTGTACGACCGCAAGACGGTCATGGTGGCCACCAACGCCTTCGGCATGGGCATCAACAAGTCCAACGTGGCGTACGTGGTCCACTACAACATGCCCCTTGACCTGGAAAGCTACTACCAGGAGGCCGGCCGCGCTGGGCGCGACGGCGAAGAGGCCGTGTGCCTGCTGCTCTATTCGCCCCGGGACGTGCATACCTGCGAGTTCCTGATCAACGCCGGCTACCAGGAAAACGCCCAGATAGACGGCCCCACCCGCAAATTGCTGGCGGACCGCGCCCGCGAGCACTTGCGCCAGATGACGTTCTACAGCACCACCACCGACTGCCTGCGGGGGTTCATCCTGCGCTACTTCGGCGAAAAGGCGCCCCTGAACTGCAACAACTGCAGCAACTGCTCCACGGAGTTCGAGGTCCGCGACGTGACGGTGGACGCCCAGAAGGTCATCAGCTGCGTGTACCGGCTCCAGGAGCGCGGGCGGACCATGGGCAAGACTGCGGTGATCGACATCCTCCACGGCGCGAAGACCCAGGCCATCGAATCCAACGGCTTCGACACCCTGTCCACCTACGGCATCATGGCCGACGCTAGCAAGAAGCACATCCGCTTCGTGCTGGAGCGCCTGATCGAGGAGGGCGTGCTGGAGCTGACCGAGGGCGACTACCCGGTGGTGCGGTTCTGCGCCGCGTCCGGCGAGTTCCTGCGGAACAAGCAGAGCCTGCGGGTGCGCATGCCCAAGGAGCAGTCCCGCCAGGAGCGCGCCGCGGAACGCAAGCGTGCCGCTGCTGCCGCGTCGGAGCAAGGGGACGAAACAGGGCTGGACGCCGGGCTTTTCGCCCGCTTGAAGGAACTGCGCTGGGAGCTGGCTAGCGAGCAGAACGTGCCGTCGTACGTGGTGTTCTCCAATCACTCTCTGCACGACATGTGCCGCAAGCGGCCCAAGACCATGGAGGACTTCCTGGAGGTGTCCGGCGTGGGCCAGGTGAAGGCCGACCGCTACGGCCAGGCGTTCCTGGACGCCATTGCGAAGTACGAGGTGTGATTGTCTCGATTGGGTTACAATCCACCGACCGCATATGTTCGCGGACGATGCGCCGCTGGAGCGCGTTAAAATGGTTTGGTTATTGAAGCATTACCAAGGAGGAATCCATGAACATTGCGCAGGGCATTGCCTACGTTGGCGTGAACGACCATGAAATCGACCTGTTCGAGGGTCTGTACGACGTCCCCAACGGCATGGCCTACAACTCCTACGTGATCCTGGACGAAAAGATTGCCGTCATGGACAGCGTGGACGCCCGCTTCACCCAGCAGTGGCTGGACAACGTGGCCGCCGCCGTCGACGGCCGCACCCCTGACTACCTGGTCGTGCACCACATGGAGCCCGACCACTCCGGCAGCATCCAGGCGTTCATGGAGGCCTATCCGACCGCCACGGTGGTGGCATCCGCCAAGGCCTTCGCCATGATGCAGCTGTACTTCGGCACCGACTACGCCGACCGTCAGCTGGTGGTGAAGGAGGGTGCGACCCTGAGCCTGGGCGCCCATGAGCTGACTTTCGTGGCCGCCCCCATGGTCCACTGGCCGGAAGTCATGATGAGCTACGACGCCGCAGCCAAGGTCCTGTTCAGCGCCGACGCCTTCGGCAAGTTCGGCGCCCTGGACGTGGAGGAGGACTGGGCCTGCGAGGCACGCCGCTACTACTTCGGCATCGTGGGCAAGTTCGGCAAGCAGGTCCAGGCGCTCCTGAAGAAGGTCGGCAAGCTGGACGTGGCCGCCATCTGCCCGCTGCACGGCCCCGTGCTCTGCGACGAGTACTTTGCCCAGACCGAGTCTGACCTGGGCTTCTACCTGAACCTGTACAACATCTGGTCCAGCTACGGCGTGGAAACCGAGGGCGTGTTCATTGCGTACACCAGCGTCTACGGCCACACCAAGGAGGCCGTGGAGCAGCTGGCCGCCAAGTTCGAGGCCGCGGGCTGCCCCAAGGTCGTGGTGAGCGACCTGGCGCGCGAGGACATGGCCGAGTGCGTGGAGGACGCCTTCCGCTACGGCAAGATCGTCCTGGCCACCACCACCTACAACGGCGGCGTGTTCCCGACCATGAGCACGTTCATCGAGCACCTGGTGGAGCACAACTACCAGAACAAGCTGGTGGGCCTGGTGGAGAACGGCTCCTGGGCACCTACCGCCGCCAAGGGCATGCGCGCCAAGCTGGAGGAGTGCAAGGACCTGACCATCGCCGAGGCTGTAGTGACCGTCAAGGGCAAGGCCGGCGACGACGCTGCCGCCCAGATGGACGCCCTGGCTGCGGAGATGCTGGCCTAGCGGGCGCTTTTCGCTACCGCACCGTCTGATTCACGGGACGAAAGGGAGCTGCGGCTCGGGGGAGCCGGGGCTTTCTTTCGTCCCGTTTTTGTTGGCGCTGGCGATGGCGGTGCTGGTGCGTGCGGGGGTGTTCTCGGGCTTGATTTTCGTTCTGATTTTGTTGAGGGGTTCCTGTGAAGGGCGGGTCAGGGGTAGTGGATAGCATCTACTAGTGGTACCATGGGGCGGAGAAATTCCGATTCCGAAAGGACGCGACATGGATACTTACTACAATCCGGCCGACCTGGGCAAGTTCAGCGCTGACGGCGTGGGTTCCGCATCTCCCGAGCTGTGGGACAAGTACATGAACTACTACGGCGCCGTGTTCCAGGACGGTGCGCTGACCGCCCGCGAGAAGTCCCTGATTGCCGTGGCCGTGGCTGCCGCCGTGCAGTGCCCGTACTGCATTGACGCCTACACCACCGGCCTGCTGGAGAAGGGCTGCGACGAGGCTGAGATCATCGAGGCCATCCATGTTGCCAACGCCATCCGCGGCGGCGCATCTCTGGTCCATGGCGTGCAGGCCATGAACATCATCGAGGAAAACGAGCTGTAGGCTCATTTGATAGTGGTGGCGGTCGGTCGTCTGCGCGGCCGGCCGCCTTTTGACGTGCTCAGAAGGGGAATTCTGCTATGCCCGAACTGAAGAGCGTTGCGGCCGACGCCGAGCTGGCGGCGGCTATGCGCGCGTTTCCGCCGTTCTGCGAAAAGGTGGAAGAGGAATATAGGTGGAGCCTGGATGCTCTGGACGTGCTGCAGGTGAACATCACGCGGCAGTGCAACATCGTGTGCAAGCATTGCCATCTGGATTGCAGCCCCAAGCGGGACGAGCACATGAGCCGCGAGCATCTGGAGCAGTGCCTGGACGTGTTCGAGCAGCGCGGGTTCAAGACGCTGGACATTACCGGCGGCGCGCCGGAGATGAACCCGGACTTCGAGTGGTTCATCCGCGAGGCCGGGCGTCGGGGCATTCCCATGATCGTGCGGTCGAACCTGGTGATCCACGAGGAGCCGGGGTACGAGCATTATCCGGCGCTGTTCGCGGAGCTGGGAGTGAACGTGGTGGCGTCGCTGCCGCATTATCGTGAGCGCAACGCGGAAAAGCAGCGCGGTGCGGGCACGTTCATGCCGATCATCCGCGGGCTGCAGCGTTTGAACGAGTTGGGCTACGGTCGCGGGGCGGAAGGCGCCAACGCCGCAGGTCAGGAGCTGGTTCTGGACCTGGTTTTCAACCCGTCGGGCACCAACATGCCGCCGGACCAGGTCACCATGGAGGCCGAGTACAAGCGCCGGCTGGCGGCGGACTTCGACGTGCGGTTCAACAACCTGTTCGTGTTCACCAACAACCCCGGCGGCCGCTTTGCCCAGGCGCTCATGCGCGCTGGCAAGCTGGATGCCTACGTGAACAAGCTGATCGGGGCGTTCAACCCGGAAACGGTGCCGTCGATGATGTGTCGCATGGAGTTTTCCGTGGCACCCGATGGCCACCTGTACGACTGCGACTTCAACCAGGCCACGGGCATGCCCTGCGCCGATGGCCGCATGATCGGCGACCTGCTTGATCCGGCCGAGCCCCTGCGCCGGCGCATCGTGTTCGGCACGCATTGCTACGCGTGCACGGCCGGCGCCGGCAGTTCTTGAGGCGGTTCTACCGCGTAGGTCTACGCGAACGACGCGCGAGCCCTGGGATGCGATTGCGTCCCGGGGCTCGTTTTGTTTTGGGGTGGGAGTGGGTCGCGGGAGTGGACGCGGGGCGCGGCGCGGGTCGGCGGGCTGCTGCAAAGTTGGCGTCCCTTGTACAAGGGGCGTCAACTTTGTGGTGCGGGGCGGGATGCGCCGACGTTTCTTTCGTCCCTTGTAGAACAGCCGTGAGGAAAATCGTGATTTTCGGGATTTGGGGTCGGCCGTTGTAGAAGGGCCGTCGATTTTTGCGTGGTAGGGGAGGTCCTGGGCGAAAACGTGCGGCCGTTGTAGAAGGGTCGTCAGTTTTGCGGCGCGGGCCGCTGCGGGCGGCGGGGTTGGGCCGTGGGGCTGGCGCAGGCTGTGGGACTAGACGTTGCCGGGGATGACGGTGGTCAGGTGCTCGCGGGCCACGTCGACCAGGTGGAAGAGCTGGCCCAGGTCCGTGGGCGGGACGTGCCTCATGCGGTGGCAGGGGAAGAAGCGCGTCACGTGCAGGGGGATGCTCGGGTCCAGGTCGACCAGCCAGGCGGTGGCCTGTCGGAGCTGGTTTTCGTCCGTAGATACGCCCGGCACGGCGAGCCAGGTGACTTCCAGGTGCAGGCCTGGCTGCGCGGCCATGCGCTGGATGGTATTCATGACCGTGGGCAGGTGGCCGCCGGCGCGCTGGTAGGCGGCGGGGTCGAAGGTCTTCAGGTCGATGTTGGCCGCGTCGATGACGGGCAGCAGCTCGTCCAGGACGGCATCGGTGGCCATGCCGTTGCTGACCAGGGTCGTGATCAGGTCGTGGCGGCGGGCTAGAAGGGCGGCATCGCGCACGAATTCCCAGGTGATCAGGGGCTCGTTGAAGGTGAAGGCCAGGCCTGCGCAGCCGCGGTCGCGCAGGTCCAGCGCCTGGGCCACCAGCTGGTCGGGGGTGACGGAGCGCCAGCGGACGTCGGCGGGGCCGGCGGTGCTGATGTGGTCGTTTTGGCACCAGGGGCAGTTCATGTTGCAGCCGTATCCGCCGGTGGACAGGACGAAAGTACCGGGCATGAAGCGGGCGAAGGGCTTCTTTTCGATGGGGTCCAGGGCCAGGCCGGTGGTGCGGCCGTAGGCTTCCGCGACCACGGCGCCGTCGCGGGCGATGCGGGCTTGGCAGCGGCCGCGGTGTCCGTCGGGCAGGCGGCAGCCGTGGGGGCAGGTGCCGCAGGTGGCGACGGGCGTGGAGCCGGGCGCGGGGTCGGGCACGGTCGGGTCGACGGCGGGGGCGGGGCTGACGGCGCTAGGCACGGCGCGCCTCCCCTCCGCGGGTGTGTCGCACCACCTCGAAGCGCTCCAGCTGCACGGCCTCGTGGGGACCGATGCCGGCCTTGCTGCGGGCAATCTGCACCTGCAGCTCGGCGGTGTCCACGCCTTCCAGGGCGGGCAGCAGCAGGCCGCGGCGCCATCCGCTGGTGACTATGACCCCGTAGCGCTGCGGGTCCAGCTGGTCCAGCCCGTCAATGGGCTCGGCGGCACCCAGCACGTCCACGCTATAGCTGATCAGGTCCAGTTCGTCCTCCGTGACGGCGGGGAACCGCGGGTCCTTGCTGCAGGCGGCCACGCCGTTGGCGATGATCTCCTCCGCCAGCGTGGCCTTGGTGGGCTCGATGGCGCCGATGCATCCTCGCAGGTCAGACGTGTGCAGGGAAACGAACGCGCCCGCGCGGCGGTTGGTGAGCTCGGACGGCAGGTCGGCGGGCAGCGGCAGCGGTCGGCCGGTGCGGACGTAGTGCTCCACGCTGGCCCGGGCCAGGGCAACCAGCGGGTCGGGGGTTGCGTCGGGCTCGGCGGCTGCGTCGGAGCCGGCGGCGCTTTCGCCCCCTGCTTGGGGCTCGGTGCTGGCTGCGGCATCCGCAGGCTCGGGCGAAAGCTGCGCCACCATGTATCCCACGCCGAAGGGGCCTTCGTAGCTCAGGAGCTCGGGGCGCCAGTCGGGACCCAGGGCGCCGTGCATGATCAGGAACGAGCGATGCCCGCAGTCGCCCGCGGCGTTGCAGAACGCGGGGGTGAAGGCCGGGGCGAAGAGCTCCTCCAGGGTGCCGCCGGCCGCGCCGTCGAAGGCGTGGGTGATCAGGCGGTCGTACTCGGGCGCTTCCGGCGCGAAGCCGTAGGGGCCATCGGGCTTGAGGGCGTGGGCCAGGTCGCCGCTGGCCAGGAACACGGCGCGGCGCCCCAGGTTGCTCACGGCCTGGGCGATGACGCGGCCGAACGCGCGGTGAGATTCCAGGTCCAGCCCGCTCAGGCCCACGCGGAGCAGCAGGTAGTTGCCGGGCCCGAAGCCGGCGCGCTCCAGCGCGCGGTCCACGAACCAGAGGGGGATGAAGGTGCCGTGGTCCATTTCGGCATCGCGCGGGCCGCCGGCGGCCACGGGGATGCCCGCCTGCTGGGCCAGCCGCGCGACCTCTTGGGCCAGATTCTGGTCATGCATCGCCTGGATTCGTTCCTGCGGCGCGCCGAAGCGGGCCATGCTGCCAGACTCCGCAGCGCCAGAGCTCACGTAGAACGCGTCCGAATAGGCGGGCGCATGCGGGCTGGAAACGATCACGACCTCGGGCATGTGTGCGACCACCTGGTCGGCAACGCGTTCGTACGCGCTGACGGTGCGGGCGATCTTCCGCTCGCCGCCGCGACCCACGGCGGGGATGATCAGCGGCGGATGCGGGACGGCAAAGGCGGCGGTGATGGGCATGGCGACCTCCTGCTGGCGCGGTGCGGGTACGCTCCCATTATGCGCTTTGCAAGGGGCGAAAGGGGAGTGCGGCTGCGCGTTCGGGTCGCAGGCTGAGGCTGGTGCGCGGGTAGGGCTGCAGCCAGGAGCGACCCGCGGGGTTTTCGTCCTACAGCTCTATGCCGGCGCGGAACTGGGCAAGGTCGCGGGCGGCGTCTTGGCCCAGCAGCAGCTCCAGGAACCGGGCCATGACCTGCTCGGAATAGGCGGGGCCAGCGCAGGAGATGATGCCGTCGGCCTCGGCTACGGGCGCGTGGACGGGCTGGGCGCCGTGCTCCTCCAGGATGGCGTAGTTGCTGTGTCGGCTGAAGGCGTAGGTCGTGGCGGGCTTGCCGCGCAGCAGGCCTGCGCGGGCCACGGGCAGGATGCCCACGCACATGGTGGCGATGGGCGCGCCCTGGGCGTGGATGGCGCGGATCAGGTCGTAGACCGGCTCCTGGTAGATGCGCTCGAAGCCGGAGCTGCGGAAGCCGCCGGGAATGACCAGGCCGTCGTAGGCGCCGGGATCCACGTCCGGAATCAGGACGTGCGGGGCGAAAGTGGTGCCGAACTTGCCTGTGACCTGGGGGTCCAGGGCAGCTATGTGGACATCGATGGGCGGCAGGCCAGCGCGGTAGCGGGACCAGCCGCAGGCGGTCAGGGCGACCACGGCCTCGGCGTCTTCGAAGGCGGGGCCCAGCAGGAGCAGGACGCGCTTGGGGGCGGGGGTGGTGGTCATGGGGTTCCTTTCGGCTGGGCGGCAGGTGCGGGTCGCGTGGGCTGCGGCGGCGTTTTCGCCCGATAGTTCGAAATGCTTCGAACTAATAGTGGCATAGGTCAACTAATTTGGTAAGGGATGTTGACAAGTAGTGGTCTTGGTCTAATATAGGTATCGGTCTGAAACACAGAGCCGGATTCCTCCCATCCGGCTCGCTCTGTATATAGAGTCGTTTCGACGCCTTTTCTACATGAGCGCGCATGCCGTGAAAGCTGGACGGCATGCGCGCTCGCTTTTTTGGGGCGCGGACGGCGTGGATGGCGACGCGGCAGCGCTGGCGTGGACGGTGCCCGCTGCGTGAACGGGCGCCGTGGATCGCGTGCTAGCGGCGGACTGGGCGCGGGCCGCTGGGCATGGTCGGCGGCATGCCGGGCTT
>JAUNCQ010000003.1:0-3738 GCA_030526515.1 Coriobacteriia bacterium | reverse complement strand
TGCGTCGGTTGGTGGGCAGGATGGGCGTGTAGCCCACGGGCGCGCTGGCGATGGACTTGAGCGCCTCCTCGCTGGCGGGGAACCACTGGGTCAGCGGGCGCGATGGCACGGACCACTCCTGGCCTTCCAGGGCGGCGCGGGCATCGGCCACGCGGCGGGCGATCAAGGCGTCGTCGTCCACGCCCGTGCGACCGCAGGTGGTGGCGCCGGTGCGGATCCAGCGCACGTTGCCGCCGCCGAAGCCGTGCTTGACCTGCTTCACGCCGGCCACCAGGCGCGCCACGGCCTCGACCAGCTCGGCGCGGGCGGCGGACACCGGCAGGTACTGCTCCATGCGGGATCCCGTGAGGCTGACCAGGGGATTCACCGTGCTGCAGAAGGGCTTCAGCTCCAGCACCTGGCGGATGGCGGCCAGCAGCTCGGTTGCGGGAACGCCGCGATGCACGGGCTCCACGCAGGCCATGAGCTCCAGGTTGGCATCGCGGATGTGGCGGATGACCTGCAGGCTTGCGTCGGCGCTGGCGTTGCCGGCGGCTGCTTCGCCCAGGAAGATGGACTGGCGCGCGGCCTGGGCGCCGGCGGCTGCCAGCTCCCGGGCCTGGTCGGCGGTGAGGGTCTTGCGGTCCACCATGAGGGGCATGTCCTTGCTCACGGCGTCGCGGACGGCGCGGACGGTTTCCGCCAGGCGCTCGAAGGGGAGGGCGTCGGTGCAGTGGAGGCTGATCAGATGCACGCCGGCCTGGTCGAAGGCACGGGCCAGGCGCGCGGCCTCGGCGGCGGGCAGGATGCGGGCCTCCGCCTGCTCTGCGGTGAGCTCGGCGGGAGCAGCTGCAGCCGCGGGGTCGGGCTCCACGTCCACCATCTCATGGGTGCCGTCGGGTTTGGTGATCATACGCTTGGTCGCGCCGCCGGTGCGCACGCCCCTGGATTTAGCCAGCGCGCAGAACCCGCAGTCGGTGGGGCAGGGCAGGCTGTCCAGGTTGATTTCGGCGTAGATCTGGGCGGTGGCGCCGGATGCCACGCGGGCCAGGTGTCGGCCGGCCCAGCGCAGGTACGCAGCTTCGGGCGAAAACGTTTCCAGCTCCAGCAGCGTCAGCAGCTGCTCGTCGGTGAGCTTCTTGCCCAGCAGGCCCTTGTCGATGATTTCTGCTATGCCCTGGTCGATCATGGCGTCCTCCGTGCGTGAGCGGCCCCGCGGGGTCGGTGTGAATAGTTGCAGTTTGCCACTAGGATTATAGCGCGTGGGGGTGCGGAGGCGGTCGTGGTGCAAAGCGCGGTCATGCCCAAGCTCTCTTTCGCCCCTTTGATTGAAAAGTCGCAAAATAAAACAAATTTCTAATTGATAACTAATATCAATTAGGTTATAGTAGTCCCAACAGCTTGAGCGGCACGCACATCGAGCCGCAAGCGCAGGAGGCGCGGATCGAAAGGAGGCGACCATGGCACAGAGGAACACGGTGCAGCTGGGCATTGTGGAGCAGGCGCTCCATGAGCTGGCGAACCACCCCACGGCCGAGGAAGTCTACCTGCAGGTCCACGCCGGGTATCCGACCATCGGCAAGGCCACGGTCTACCGAGCGCTCAACAAGCTGGTGTCCAACGGAAGGGCCAAGAAGGTGGCGGTCGCCGGTGGCGCTGACCACTACGACCACCAGGTCTTCGGCCACTACCACATCCGCTGCAACCAGTGCGGCAAGGTGGACGATGTGGAGCTGAGCTGCATGCCCAACATCGAGCAGCAGGTCCAGTCCGCATCGGGCTACGAGCTCAGCGGCCACGTGCTGCTGTTCGAAGGCACCTGCCCGCGCTGCGCCGGCGGCGAAAGGAAGGAGGAGTGCTGCGCATGACCATGGACCGAAAGGCGTTCCATGCTCTGAGCTACGGATTGTTCCTGCTCACCGCTCGGCACGACGGTAGGGACAACGGCTGCATCATCAACACGGCCATCCAGTCCGCCTCCGAGCCCAAGCAGCTGACCGTTTCCTGCATCAAGGGAACGCTCACGCAGGAGTTCATCGAGGCCAGCGGGATCTTCAACGTGTCCGTGCTGACCGAGGAAACCCCCATGCAGCTGTACGCGGACTTCGGCATGGTGAGCGGCAGGGACGTGGACAAGTTCCCCGACCCGGAGCTGGTCAGCCGATGCTCCCACGGGGTGGCCTACGACCCGCAGGCGAACGCGTACTTCTTCTGCAAGGTGGTGCAGACGCAGGACCTGGGCAGCCACGTGCTGTACACGGGCCTGGTCCAGGAAGCCAAGCAGCTTTCGGATGCCCCGAGCATCACCTACGCGCGCTACCAGCAGAAGAAGCGCGGGGAAGCGACACCTGTTTCGCCCGAAGCTTCTGCACAGGCGGGCGAAAAGGCCGATCGGCCGATTACCGGATGGCGCTGCGTGGTCTGCGGCTTCATCTACGAAGGGGAGCAGATCCCGGACGACTACATCTGCCCGCTGTGCAAGCACGGCGTGGAGGACTTCGAGCCGGTTTACGGTTCGGTTAAGGAGCCGGCTCAGCCGGCGCAGGCGGCGACGGCTGCCACTACAATAGGAACCACGGACGCGCAGGATGCGTCCATGAAGAAAGGAACTAACATGGATAAGTGGGTATGCAAGGTTTGCGGTTACGTGTACGAGGGCGCTGAGCCGCCGGCAGAGTGCCCGATCTGCCACGTGGGCGCTGACCAGTTCATGAAGATGGAAGGCGAGATGAAGCTGGCTGCCGAGCACGGCTACGGCATCTACGAGTCCACCGTCAAGAACAACGACGCCATCTCCGCCGAGGACAAGGAGTACATCCGCGAGCAGCTCATGGCCAACTTCACCGGCGAGTGCTCCGAGGTCGGCATGTACCTGTGCATGGCTCGTATCGCTCATCGCGAGGGCTATCCCGAGATCGGCCTGTACTGGGAGAAGGCAGCCTACGAGGAGGCCGAGCATGCCGCCAAGTTCGCCGAGATGCTGGGCGAGGAGCTGGAGCCCAACATGAAGGCTACCACCAAGGACAACCTGGCATGGCGCGTCGACTGCGAGTTCGGTGCAACCCAGGGCAAGGTCGACCTGGCCACCTGCGCCAAGAAGAACAACCTGGATGCCATCCACGACACCGTCCATGAGATGGCTCGCGACGAGGCTCGCCACGCAAAGGCACTGAAGGGCCTGCTGGATCGTTACTTCGGCTAAGATTTGATTCGGCTCAGAATTAGTTAGCGGCGAGGGTGCTGGCGCGTGCCGGCACCCTCGTTTTTATTGCGGAAAGGACGGGGCATGGCCCAGAAGAAGTCAAAGAAGGGGACGAAGGCAAAGCGCCCGGAGTACTGCGTGGCGCTGCTGAACCTGGATCACGGCACCGAGCGCGGCGACGTGGTGCGCGGCATTTGCAAGGAGCTGGGCATTCCGGTGCGGACCATCGTGGCCGAGCGACTGGGCGACCCGGTGGGCGCGGTCGTCGGGCTGGTGGGATTCCGTCCGGCCTTCGTGCCGTACGCAGGCCCGGTGCCCGAGTGCGAGTTCATGTTGCTGAGCGGCCTGCCCAACGCGCTCATGGATTCGCTGCTGCTGGCCATGCGCGATGCCGACGTGAGCGTGGGCTGCAAGGCCGCGGTTACGAAGTTCAACAAGAAGTGGGCGGTCATCGACCTGGTGAGTGAGGTGGCCGAGGAGCACGCGAACCTGCAGGCCTACCTGGCCGCCCAGGCTGCCGGCGCCGACGGCGCGGCGGGCGCGGGCGCGGGCGCGGG
>JAUNCQ010000049.1 GCA_030526515.1 Coriobacteriia bacterium | reverse complement strand
GAATGGCGCGGGCTTGAATAATTCCCGCAGACACACTTTTTGTCCTATAACCCGCAACTCCCTGCGAAGGGGCATGCCTCCTGATGCATAAAAAAGACCCCCGTTGCCGGGGGTCGAAAGTTCAATGGCGGAGAGATGGGGATTCGAACCCCAGATACCCTTTTGGGGTATACACGATTTCCAATCGTGCTCCTTCGGCCAGCTCGGACATCTCTCCATTGCCGATGCTCAAGCTATTCGCTCAAGCGCGTTTAAAGAGTATAGCGCAATTAGTACGCACTCACAAGAGAAAAATATTCTCCAGTTCTAGAAGTTTGCAGCGGCACCTCGAACAGGGCCGTCATGGCCTCATCGGTCATGAGCTCCTGCTTGCTGCCATCAGCAAACACCTTGCCGTTCTTCAGCATGACCAGACGGTCGATCTCCGGGACTATGTCCTCCGGATAGTGGGTGACCAGCACCAGGGTCACGCCCTTCTGGGCAAGCTTGCGCATGCTCTTGCGCACATGGAACATACCGGCAGGGTCAAGGCCGGTGCAGGGCTCGTCCAGCACCAGGACCTTGGGACCGTGGATGAGCGCACGGGCGATCAGCACGCGACGAGCCTGGCCGGTGGACAGGGTCATGACGTCCCGGTCCGCCAGGTCGCCCACTCCCAGTTCCTCCATGATCTGACGAGCGCGCTCGGCGTCAGCCGGCTGCAGCTGGGTGCCATGGGGCAGGCCCAAGGTGCCGTACAGGCCACCCACCACGATCTCGAGGGCGGGCAGGTGGACGGTGATCTGATCCTGCATGGTGGATGAAACCATGCCCACGGTCTGCTTGACCTGGGCAAGGGTGGCGCGAGGGTTTCCCATAAACAGGACCGCGGGGTCCTCCCTGTACAGGGGAAGGACCTCGCGGGTAATCAGCTGGATGAAAGTGGACTTGCCGGCACCGTTCGGTCCCAGCAACGCAAGGTGCTGGCCAAACTCAAGTCGGAAGTCCTCGATCTCCAGGATATTCTTCCCTGCACGACGCACCACCGCGTCGTGCAGGGAAAGAAACGCTTCCTGAGCCATGGCTACTTGGACTCCTCCTTGGAGTCGTCAGCAGCATCCTCGTCAGCGCCGGTCTCGCCATCGCCTGCGGCAGCAGCGTCGTCGGCATCTTCGTCAGCAGAGCTGGAGGAGCTGGAGCCCAGGTCAACGTAGTAGGGCAGGCCCTCGGGCATGTCATTCACGACCACGTTGCATTCCTTCTTGAACTCTTCCAGCCACTCGTCGAACTTGGACTCGGTGTTGTACTCGGAGATCTGGGACTTCAGGTAATCCACCATCTCGGAGGGAACCTGGCTGGTCTTCTTGATGTTCTCCGGAGCGTTGTACACGTCGGTGCACTTGATGATGTGATAGCCGAACTGAGACTTGACCGGCTCGCTGATCTGGCCCTTCTTCAGCTTGGACAGGGCATCGGTGTACTCGGACACGAAGGAGTTCAGGCAATCCCAGCCCACGTTGCCGCCATCAGCAGCGGAACCGGTGTCCTCGGAGTACTTCTTGGCAGCCTTCTTGAAGGAGATGGTGCCGTCGTTGATTTCCTTCAGCACCTGCTTGGCGGTTTCCTCATCCTTCACCAGGATGTGGGAAGACTTCTTCGCCCCGTTCCAGCTGTAAGCGGAGTAGAGCTGAGCGTACATGAGCACGTCGTCCTCGGACGGATCCTCAGGCTCGACGACCTTTTCCATGAGGGCCTTCTGCAGCATGGACGCCTTGATGTTGTCCTTGTACTGCTCCTCGGTCATCTTCACGGACTTCAGGGCTTCCTGCCACTTCGCGTCGTCGTCGTAGTTGGCCTTCATCTGGTCGACGGCAGCCTGGACCTCGGAGTCCTCGACGGTAATCTCGTTCTTTTCAGCCGCCTTCTTGATGAGCTCCTTCTTCACGTAGGAGTCAATGACGTCCTCGCGCAGGCTCTTCACGGTGTAGCCGTTCTGGGTCAGGTATTCCTTCCAGTCCTCTTCGGCGTCCAGGCCGTTGCCCATGCGCATGTTCTGGATATCGTTGGTGATGGTCTCCTCGGCAATCTCGGTGCCGTCAACGGTAGCGGCCACCTGCTTTGCGCCGCCGCAACCAGCCATGCCCACCAGGCACGCAGCGGAAAGAGCCACGGCACTCAGCATGCACGCGATGGTCCTTTTCTTCATTTAGTCCTCGTTTCTATCGGATGACCTAAGTTCCTGTTCCTATAAATATAGCAGGGCGAAGGATAATTTACCCTTCGCCCTGATGATACTAGGATTACTTGTTCTTTGCGGCCTTCTTGCGGTCGATGGCAGACAGCATGCGCTTACGCATGCGGATGCTCTGGGGAGTGATCTCCACCAGCTCGTCGTCCTGGATGTACTCCAGGGCCTCTTCCAGGGTGAAGGTGATGGGCGGAGTCAGCTGGATTGCCTTGTCAGCCGTGGAGGAACGCTGGTTGCCCAGGGCCTTTGCCTTCTCCACGTTCACGACCATGTCGCCTTCCTTGGCGGATTCGCCGACCAGCATGCCCTCGTAGCACTCGTCACCAGGAGCCACGAACATGCGGCCGCGCTCCTGCAGGGTGTCCAGGGCGTAGGCGACGGCCTTGCCGGTGGACATGGCGATCATGGAGCCGTTCTTGCGGCCGTTCATTTCGCCCGAATAGGGGCCGTATTCCTTGAAGTGGTGGAACAGGATGGCCTCGCCATGGGAAACGTTCAGCACGCGGGTCTTCAGACCCATGGTGCCGCGGGACGGGATGCGGAAGGTCAGGTGGGTCATGGTCTCGTCAGAAGCCATGTCCTCCATGATGCCGCCAGCGGTGCCCATGACCTCGATGACCTTGCCGGAGTAGTCGTTGGGAACGTCGACGGTGGCCTCCTCGATGGGCTCCATCAGGTTGCCGTTCTCGTCACGCTTGTACACCACCTGGGGACGGCCGACCTGGAACTCGAAGCCCTCGCGGCGCATGGTCTCCATGAGGACGGACAGGTGCAGCACGCCACGGCCTGCGACCTCGATGCCGGTGCCCTCCTCCTGCGGGGTGATACGCATGGAGATGTTGCTCTCCTTTTCCTTCATCAGGCGCTCCTTGAGCTGGCGGGCGCCGACGATGTCGCCCTCGCGGCCGACCAGCGGGCTGGTGGAAGCTTCGAACACGATGGCCATGGTGGGCTCTTCGATGGTGATGGGCGGCAGCTCCACCGGGTTCTCGCGGTCGGTGATCACGTCGCCGATGTCAGCGTCCTCGATGCCGATGACGGCAACGATGTCGCCGGCCACGGCCTCGGTGACCTCCAGCTTGCCCAGGTTCTCGAAGGTGTGGACCTTGCGGATCTGAGCGTTGTAGGGCTCGCCGTTGGCCTTCACGACCTTGACCAGCTCCTTCTCATGCAGGATGCCGCTGTGCAGACGGCCCACGCCGATGCGGCCCTCGTAGCTGCTGTAGTCCACGGTGCAGACCTGCAGCGCGACGGGAGCGTCCAGGTCGACCTCGGGAGCGGGAATCTGCTCCAGGATGGTGTCCAGCAGCGGGATCATGTCCATGTTGTCGTCATCGTACTCATAGCGAGCGTAGCCGTTGACGGCGGAGGCGTAGACGATGGGGAAGTCCAGCTGCTCGTCGTCGGCGCCCAGCTCGACCATCAGGTCGAAGACCTTGTCCACGGCGCCCTCGGGGTCGGCGTTGGGACGGTCGATCTTGTTGACCACGACCACGATGCGCAGGCCGGCGGCCAGAGCATGGCTCAGGACGAAACGGGTCTGGGGCTTGGGGCCCTCGTAGGCATCCACGATCAGCAGGGCGCCGTCGGCCATGTTCAGGACGCGCTCCACCTCGCCGCCGAAGTCGGCATGGCCAGGGGTGTCGATCACGTTGATCTTGGTGTCCTTGTAGTTGATGGAGATGTTCTTGGACAGGATGGTGATACCACGCTCGCGCTCCTGATCGTTGGAGTCCAGAACGCGCTCCTGCACCTGCTGGTTTGCGCGGAATACGTTCGCGGCGTACAGCAGGCGGTCCACCAGGGTGGTCTTGCCATGGTCAACGTGGGCGATGATGGCCACGTTGCGAAGATGTTCTTGCTTAGTCATTGGTACCTCTTGTTATCAGATATCTACACGTGCAAATACTAGCCATTCTTTCGCCCGCCTGGGGCTACGCTGCGAAACGCCACGTAACCTGCATTTTTCAACGGGCTCTGAACAGGGCAAAGGCCCGTCAAGACGGGCCTTCGGATTCAGGGTTGCCAACGCTTCCTACAGGACGCGCAGGTTGACCTCCTTCAGTTGGCGGCCGGTGACCTGGTTGGGAGCACCGGTCATGGGGTCGGAAGCGGAAGAGGTCTTGGGGAAGGCGATGACGTCGCGGATGGACGGCTTGCCTGCCAGCAGCATGACCAGACGGTCCAGGCCCAGGGCGATGCCGCCGTGGGGCGGGGTGCCCAGCTCCAGTGCGTGGATCAGGTGGCCGAACTTGGTCTCCAGGTCCTCCTCGGAAACGCCGCAGCGACGCAGGACGCGCTTCTGCTCCTCGGCGTTGTGGATACGGATGGAGCCGCCGCCCAGCTCGAAGCCGTCCATGACGATGTCATAGGAGTAGGAGCCGCACTCCAGGGGAGCATCCTCGATCTTGTCCATGTCCTCATCCAGCACATGGGTAAAGGGATGGTGCTCGGCGGCGTACTTGCCGGCTTCCTCGTCGTAGCGGAACATGGGGAAGTTCACGACCCACAGCAGGGCGTGGCCCTCGCGCGGGACGTTCAGGCGCTCGGCCATGGTCAGACGCAGGGCGGACAGAACGGCGGACACGGTCTCGTAGGTGTCGGCGCCGAACAGCAGCAGGTCGCCGGGCTCGACCTGAGCGGCTTCCTTGATGGCTGCGTAGGTTTCGTCGTCGAAGAACTTGATGATGGGGCTCTTCTCCTTGCCGTCGGTGGTGAAGGCGATCCAGGCCATGCCCTTTGCGCCGTTCTCCTCGGCGACCTTGGCCAGCTTCTCAACCTCGCCGCGAGACCAGTCGCCGGCGCCCTTGCAGTTGATGCACTTGACCACGCCGCCGGCCTCAACGGCCTTGGCGAACACGCCGAAGCCGCAGCCACGGACGATCTCGGTCAGGTCGACCAGCTCCATGCCAAAGCGAACGTCGGGACGGTCGCAGCCGAAGCGGTCCATGGCCTCCTTGTACTGCATGCGCTGCAGCGGGAACTCGTGCTCAATGCCCACGTTCTCCAGCAGCTCCTGCATGACGTCTTCCATCATGTCGATCACGTCGTCGCCGTGGACGAAAGACATCTCGATGTCGATCTGGGTGAACTCGGGCTGACGATCGGCACGCAGGTCCTCGTCGCGGAAGCAGCGGGCCACCTGGTAGTAGCGCTCAATGCCGCCGGCCATGAGCATCTGCTTGAACTGCTGCGGGCTCTGGGGCAGAGCGTAGAATTTGCCAGGATTGGGGCGGGACGGAACGATGTAGTCGCGAGCGCCCTCCGGGGTGGAGTTTGCCAGGATCGGGGTCTCGACCTCAAGGAAGCCGCGCTTGTTCAGAGAGCCGCGCAGGGACTGGGCCACGGTGTGGCGCAGCTTCATGTTGGCGTACATCTCCGGACGACGCAGGTCCAGGTAGCGCCACTTCATGCGGGTGGTCTCGTCGGTTTCGATGCCGTCCTCAATGGAGAAGGGCGGGGTCACAGAAGTGTTCAGCACCTTCAGAGCGGTGGCCAGAACCTCGATTTCGCCCGTGGGCATGCTGGGGTTGACCATGCCCTCGCCACGAGCGCGGACCTTGCCCTCGACCTGCAGCACGAACTCACGGCCCAGGTGCTCGGCAATGGCGAACTCGTCAGCGGTGACGCAGTCGGGGTCCACGACGACCTGCGTGTAGCCCTCGCGGTCGCGCAGGTCGCAGAAGATCAGGCCGCCGTGATCGCGGTTGTGCCAAGCCCAACCGGTCAGCACTACCTGGCGGTCCACGTCTTCCTTGCGCAGCTCACCGCAGGTGGCAGTGTGCATGCAGTACTTGTTCTTGAAGTCAGTCATCGTTGCCCTTTGCTCCTTGCCAGTACGCGAACGGGCGAAATCCCGTCCGGAAAAATCAGCTAGTTGTCCTTATAAACTTGGACATTGTAGCCCAACAACGGCGGGAAACGCATTAAACCTGTGTTTCCGTTTCATCTGGCTCGGCAGCGGCAAGTCATTACGCGTATTCCCGCAAGGCCTCAGCCACGGACAGGCACGGAATGTGGGTATGGCGAAGCATCTTCAAGTCATTGGTAACCAACGTAGCCGGCTGCGCAACCATGGCAGCCGCATAAATCAGGTTGTCCTCGTAATCCAAGTGTTCTTTCCTCAGATGCAGGGCCATGCGTGCGTCATTGAAGGTGGAGGGCAAAATGTTCGCCTCGCGAAGCAAGCAGTCAATGCAGCCCCACGCGATTTCACGCGCCACAATCGCATCCGCCTCGGTGACCGCTCCGACCTCAGCCCGGATGCTCCTCTTCACAATGCCTTGCACCAGGTAGAAAACATCCTTCACAGTACCCTGCGTCACAAGGGCACAATCACCACTCCGAATTATCTTGTCCACCAGCATAAAAGCCTGCCTGTGACCTTCTCTGCTGTCGACGAAATAGTCTAGCCACACGTTGGTATCAAGCAGGTATCGACGCTCCATCCTCTACCGCCCCTCAACGTATTTCGAGAACATAACCTCCTGATACTCCTCAGCCAACTCCTCGTCAGACACCGAAGCCAGCTTCACATCGCGGCCAAGCGCTTGACTGATTGCCTCGCTGGTCACGATTGATCCATGCATGTTCTTCGCCCTGCGCTCCGCTCTTTCCTGAGCCTTCCTCCGCTCCTCGGTCAAGCCGTCCAGAACAGCTGACGCAGACGCGGGATTCCCTGCACTATCGGAAAGGAACTTCCAGACGATGTTCACTACCTGAGATGCAGACATGCCCATCTCTTCCAAGACAACAGCCGCGCTCTCTTTGGTTTCTTGCGGAATACGCGCCGTGATCATAGCTGTACTAGACATTGCCGCTCCTTTCTCTCAGGGCTCCCCTCAAGCATATCTGTATTACATTTGCTCTTCAATATAATTTTATGTAATACATTGTTCAGGGCGAAAAACAGGGCGGCCCAGCTGTTGCCAGCCGGGCCGCCCGTCAGAAACAATGGGTCGCAGGAGCTACAGGTTCTCGGGCACCTGGTCCAGGGGAACCTCGACCTCCTCGTGGGTCTGCATGTTGCGCAGGGTCGCCTTGCCGGCAGCCAGCTCGTCGGGGCCCAGGGTGATCACATAGCGGGCACCCAGCTTGTTAGCCAGCTTGAACTGGCTCTTCACGCTGCGGCCCTGGTGGTCCATTTCGGCGCTGAAGCCGGCATCGCGGACCTGCTGCACCACGTTGAACGCGGGGGCCTGGCCGGCCTGCTCAACGAATGCTACGAACAGATCGCAGCCGCCGGCCTGGGGCATTTCGACCCCAGCGGCCTCAAGGGCAAGCACGCAGCGCTCGTAGCCCAAGGCAAAGCCCAGGCCCGGGGTGTTGCGGCCGCCGACCTCTTCGGCCAGCTTGTCGTAGCGGCCACCGCCGCCGATGGCGTTCTGGCTGCCCAGGCCGTTGTCCACCTGCACCTCGAACACGGTGCGGGTGTAGTAGTCCAGGCCGCGGACCAGCTTGGAATCCTCGGTGTAGTTCACGCCAGCAGCATCCAGCAGGGCCTTGACCTGGGCATAATGCTCCTTGCAGTCCGGGCACAGGTGGTCGGTGATCCGCGGAGCGCCCTCCATGACGGCGGCGCAGTCGGCGTTCTTGCAGTCGAAGGCGCGCAGGGGATTCACCTGAGCGCGGGTCAGGCAGGTTTCGCACAGCTCGTCGGCATGCTGGTCCATGTAGGCCTTCACGGCGTCACGGTATGCCGGGCGGCAGCTTTCGCAGCCCATGGAGTTGATCAGCAGCGTCATGGCGTCAGCGGGAATGCCCACCTCGGCGAAGAAGCGCATGAGCATGATGATGGCTTCGGCGTCGATGGTCGGAGCCTCAGCGCCCAGGCACTCCACGCCTACCTGGTGAAACTGGCGCTGACGGCCCTTCTGGGGACGCTCGGCACGGAACATGGGGCCGGCATACCACAGCTTTGCCGGAGCAGAGCCCTGGGGAACCAGGTCATGCTGCACCACGGCGCGCACCACGCCGGCAGTGCCTTCGGGGCGAAGGGAAAGGCGACTCTTGGACTTGACCTTGCCGCCCTCCAGCAGGCGCTTGAGGTTTTCGCCCGAAAGAGCCGTGAACATTTCCTTGGAGACCACGTCCGTGGCCTCGCCGATGCCGCGGACGAACAGGTCCGTCTGCTCCACGATGGGAGTGGCGATGGGAGCGTAGCCGTAGCGGCCGAACACTTCGCCCGCCTTTGCCTGGAACTGGGTCCAGAACAGCGCTTCGTTGGGCAGAAGGTCCTTGGTGCCCTCAGGTGCGTTGATTGCCATGTCTATTCCTTTCCTGCCGCCCTGGTCGCAGGGCGGTCGGGGATGGTCCGTTTAACAGTCGTATTGTAGAGCAACCGCGGGGCCGCGACCGCCGCGCTTGCCGAGCAGCGCTAATCCAGGGAGCGAAGCACGTGGGACAGGGCGTCGTTGGGCCGGTAGTGCAGCTCCGTGGACAGCACGTTCTGGGCAGATGGGAACAGCCCCTCGTCCACGATGGCCGCGGTGGCCATGTGCAGCGCATCGAGCACCCGGGAGTTGGGCGCCACAGGAATTCCCGCCCTGGTCAGGGCGTTGTCTATGTCGGTGCCCTCCACCAGATGGATGCGACGCTCCTGCAGCATCTGCCGCAGCTCGGTGAGCACCTGGATCCGCAGCTCGGGGAACATGGCCATTGCCTTGCAGTAGCAGGCCATGGCCGCCTTGTAGCGGGCAGACTTCCACTCGATGTAGCCCAGCTGGTAGTAGCACATGCCGATGTCGCTGGGATGCAGGGCAAAGCGCAGCGCCGTCAGCAGGGACTTGCGGGCCAGGGCCAGGTCTCCGGACAGCATCAGGCCACGGGACACGGTGCGGTAGCCCGCCGCCATGGTGGGGGCGGTGCGGATGGCCATTTCGCCATAGCGCATGACCTCTTCCGTGCCGGAGATCTCCACGCCCAGCAGGCGCACCAGGTCGACCAGGCAGTAGAAGAACGAATCCGGCGCCAGCTCCACGGTCTTGTCCCGTTCGGCCGAAAGGTCCAGGCCCGGAATGTCCAGGATGCCCTTGCAGCTCAGGTTGTACACCAGGCGCGACGTGGTGCTGTCGAACACACGGTAGACCGTGGTGTCGGAGTCCTTGTACACGCCGGCCTCCACAGCTTCGTCCACCACGGCACGCAGGATGGCCTGGGCGCGGCGGGGGTCTTCGTCACCCACGGCGCGGGACTCCACCAGCGCATCCAGGAAGCGATCGCGGCCCAGGAAGGTGCTGACCACCTGGTTCTGATCGCGGGCGTCCACCTGGTCCTGGGCCAGGGCGGCCATGAGCCGATTGCAGCCCTCCAGCACGCTGGGGTCGTCGGAAGCGGCCTGCTCGGCTCGGATCAGCTGGATGCACTCGGTCGAAGACGATGCCCGCGCGACCTTTTCCGCCAGCTGCTCCGCCACATAGCGGTAACGGGCGTCATGGTTCACGCTCAGGCCCGCCGTGGTGGTGCAGCCCAGGGACGTCTGGGCGAAGTCGCTCATGATGTGGCTTTCCTGGCCGGGCAGCATGTAACGCACCTTGTCCGACGGCAGCTGCTTCACCAGGTCGAAGGCCTGGTCCTCAAAGGACATGCCTTCCAACGGCTCCAGGGAATGCAGCGCGTACACGAAGGCGGGGGCGTTGCTGCCCTCGATGGTGTAGGACTCCTCCTCAAACCCGGGAATCTGGGACAGCTGGTCCTCCAGGAAGCCCAGCTCCTGGTCCAGGTACAGCCCCGTCAGGTCGTTTTCGTCAAATTGGGCGAAAAACCCGGCCAAATCCGGCGACTTCTGGTCCAGCAGGTCCACGTAGCCGGCAAAGCGCTCGCGATCGAACACCACGCTGTAGACCGCCGGGGACTCAGGCTCGTTTTCCAGGGAGAACGGATACGCGGTCACCGCCACCCGCTGGATGCAGCGGCCGCGGTGGAAGGCCGACGCCGCCAGCAGCACGCCCAGGGTGCGGGCGTAGTCGTCCGCCAGCTCCTGGCGCTTTTCATCCGTCAAGGCGTTGCCCCCGCCGGGCCGGGTGGCCACGGGCATCATGGCTGCATCGGGCACGGTCATGTCGAAGGCAACCACGCCGGCGGAAACATCCGCCCGGAACTCGGCTTCGAACCGGTACGGCGCGCGGATGGACTCCATGTCACGGGCCATGCCGGAGCGCACGGCCCATTCGCCCGCCGCCTTGATGGCGTTCTGGTCGACGGGCGCGTTGGCGTCCTTGGCCTGGGCAAGCAGCTCCGTGGTCCGCAGGCCCTGGTCGCAGCTGAGCACCTGCCACAGCGGAGCGGAGGCAGCTTCGTCTCCCAGCTTCTGCTTCACCAGCAGGTAGCGGTTCAGCGCACTTTCCAACTGCCAGCACACCCGGTCGGACAGGACGCTTTCGTCCGTTGCCGCCGCGAAGAACGTCTTGGAGTAGCGGGTCGGATAGCCCACCCGCAGCTGAGAGTCGCGCATGCCGAAGGTCTGGGTGACGGCAGCCTGCAGGCCTGCCTCCTGAAGCCAGCGGGCAAGGCAGCTCATGAGCGCCGGCGGTCGCAGGGCCGGATCGTCCTCGGCCAGCAGGGTTTCGCTTTCCACCAGCTCCAACGCATTCAGGGCGTCCCCTTCGGAAAGCAGGCGGCGCAGCATCTCCAGGCCGCGCTCGGGCATGCCGGTCCCCAGCATGCGGGGCCTGTGCACGAACGCCAGGAACGCACGGGCCAGGGCATCGTCTAGCAGCATGGCGCCGTTGTGGGCGCTGAAGTCGAACCAGGAATCCCGCAGGGTGTAGCGACCGTCCTGGCACACGTACTCGGCCGGCAGCGTCACGGTTCCCTTACGGTCGTAGGTCTGCACGCAGCCCACCTCCCGCGATGGGTCCGGCTGCTTGTTGTACTTGGCAAAGGCCAGGTGCGGATAGCACGCCGGCGGCACGGTGTACGGCTGCTTGGTCCCGAACACGCGGCCGTAGCGGTCGATGTACGCCAGCACCGCGAACTCGCTGGCGGAGCGGAACTGCACCACGTAGCAGTCACTGGGGTTCGGCGCCGGCAGCGCGCCGCGCATCCAGGCATAGCGGGGGTAGCCCTGGTCCTGGGCGGGGCTTTCGTCCTGAAGATCCGCCCCTTCCTGGGTGCCGCGGGGAATCTGGGCGAAATCGCCGTCAGACTGCTGGTCCTGACGCGCCGTGCGGGACAGCAGCTCCGCCAGCTCCCGCGCCTCCTCCTGGGCCTGGTCGGGCAGGGGATTGTCAGCCTCGAACAGCGGCACGGCATGGGGGAGGAAGCTCAGCGTGACCGCCGAGCGGTTGACCAGCCGATACAGGCCCTTTCCTATTTCAATGGCATCGTTCATGCCGCTCCTCCTCTGCCGCCATCAGGCAAAACGTTCCTATCTAGCACAAGGGGGAAGGGGCCTGGCGGCACCTTCCCCCTCGATTGTTTCACATGAAACACTTACAGGTGGCTGACGATCAGGTCACCCATCTGAACGGTGCCCACCACCTTTTCAGCCGGGGTGGTGTCATCCTTGATGTCGCCGGTACGCCAACCCTCGTCCAGCACCTCGGTGATGGCACGGGTGATATCGGCAGCGGCCTCGGTCATGCCGAAGCTGTACTGCAGCATCATGCCCACGGACAGGATCTGGGCAATGGGGTTGGCAATGCCCTTGCCGGCAATGTCCGGCGCGGAGCCGTGGCTGGGTTCGTACAGGGACACGCCGTCGCCCAGGGATGCGCTGGCCAGCATGCCCAGGGAGCCGGTGATCTGAGCGGCTTCATCGGACAGGATGTCGCCGAACATGTTTTCGGTGACCACCACGTCGAACTGCTTGGGCCAGTTGATCAGCTGCATGGCGGTGTTGTCCACCAGCATGTCGATCAGCTCCACGTCCGGGTACTCCTGGTCATGGATACGATGCACGACCTCGCGCCACATGCGGGAGGTGTCCAGCACGTTGGCCTTGTCGATGGAATGCACGCGGCCACGGCGGGTGCGGGCGGCCTCGAAGGCCTGGCGGGCGATGCGCTCCACCTCGTATTCGCGATACTCCAGGGTGTCCACGGCACGCTGGCCGGGAGCACCGTTGGCGCCGGCGCCGGGCTCGTCGTAGTAGCGGTTGCGCTGGCCGAAGTACAGGCCGCCGGTGAGCTCGCGGACGATCACCAGGTCGACGCCGTCAATGACCTCAGGCTTCAGGGTAGAGGCGCCTGCCAGCGCGTTGAAGATCTGCACGGGACGCAGGTTGGTGTACAGGCCCAGCTCCTTGCGGATGGCCAGAAGGCCCTGCTCCGGACGAGGCTTGGTGGAGTCGGTGGTGTCCCACTTGGGGCCGCCCACGGCGGCAAGCAGCACGGCGTCGCTGGCCTTGGCAGCCTCCAGGGTCTGCTCAGGCAGCGGGGAGCCCGTGGCATCGATGGCGCAGCCGCCGATCAGGGCCTCGGTGTACTTGAAGGTGGTTCCGTACTTTTCGCCCACGGCATTCAGGACCTTCACGCCCTCGGCAATGATCTCAGGGCCAATGCCGTCTCCGGCAAGCAGGCATACGTTGAATTCAGACATGTGGTTCTCCTTCTGCGGTTCCGCTAGCCCAGCTTTGCCTGCCAGCGCTTCACCAGGCCGCCGGCCTGGATGATCTCCTGCAGGAACTCCGGGAACGGCTGGGCCTGGAAGGTCTGGCCGGTGGTCTGGTCCGTGATCACGCCGGTGTTGGCGTCAACGGACACCACGTCGCCGTTTTCGATGGCGTCCACGGCCTCCGGGCACTCCATGATGGCCAGGCCGATGTTGATGGAGTTGCGGTAGAAGATGCGGGCGAAAGACTTGGCGATGACCACGTCGATGCCCGCGGCCTTGATGGCGATGGGTGCGTGCTCGCGAGAGCTGCCGCAGCCGAAGTTTTCGCCCGCCACGATGATGTCGCCCTGGGTGACCTTGTTCACGAACTCGGTGTCCAGGTCCTCCATGCAGTGCTTGGCCAGCTCAGCGGGGTCGGAGGTGGTCAGGTAACGTGCGGGGATGATGACGTCAGTGTCGATGTCGCGGCCGCACTTGTAAACGGTTCCCTTGAATTGCATGGTTCCTCCTTAGTCCAGGTCGCTGGGCAGGCCGATGTGACCCAGGACGGCGCTGGCAGCGGCCACGGCAGGGGACGAAAGATAGACTTCCGACTCCGGATGGCCCATGCGGCCGACGAAGTTGCGGTTGGTAGTGGCAATGGCGCGCTCGCCCTTGGCCAGGCAGCCCATGTGGCCGCCCAAGCACGGTCCGCAGGTGGGTGCGGAGATGGCGCAGTTAGCGTCCAGGAAGATGTCGAACAGGCCCTCGGCCATGCTCTGGCGATAAACCTCCTGAGTTGCCGGGATGATGATGCAGCGCACGTCCGGATGGACCTTGCGACCCTTCAGCACCTCAGCGGCCTGGCGCATGTCATCCAGGCGGCCGTTGGTGCAGCTGCCGATGATGGCCTGGTCGATGGTGATGTGGCGGGACTCGGCAACCGGATGGGTGTTGGAGGGCAGGTGCGGCCAGGCAACGGTGGGCTGGATGTCAGCGGCGTTGATTTCGACCACCTGCTTGTACTGAGCGTCCGGGTCGGAATGGTACTCGGTGTAGGGGCGCTCGACGCGGCCGTCCATGTAGGCGCGGGTCACATCGTCGACCTCGATCAGGCCGGCCTTGCCGCCAGCCTCAATGGCCATGTTGGAGATGGTCAGGCGCTCGTCCATGGGCAGGGACTTGATGGCGGAGCCGGTGAACTCCATGGCGCAGTACAGGGCGCCGTCCACGCCGATCTTGCCGATGATATGCAGGATCACGTCCTTGCCGGTCACGCCGGGGGCAAGCTCGCCTTCGACCTTGAACAGGATGGACTCGGGGACCTTGAACCAGGCCTTGCCGGTGGCAAAGCCCACGCCCGCGTCGGTAGAGCCCACGCCGGTGCTGAATGCGCCCAGCGCACCGTAGGTGCAAGTATGGGAGTCAGCGCCGATGATCAGGTCGCCGGCGCCCACGACGCCCTGCTCCGGGAGCAGCGCATGTTCAACGCCCACGCAGCCCACTTCCCAGTAATGGGAAATGCCCTGATCCTTGGCGAAGTCGCGCACGATCTTTGCCTGGGTGGCGGCGGCAATGTCCTTGTTGGGGGTGTAGTGGTCAGGGACCAGCAGCACGCGCTCGGGGTCGAACACGTTGGGGCGGATCTCCTGGCACTTCTTGATAGCGATGGGAGCCGTGACGTCGTTGGCAAGCACCAGGTCAAGGTCACACTCGACCAGCTGCCCGGGAACGACCTCGTCCAGCCCCGCATGAGCGGCCAGAATCTTTTCGGCCATGGTCATAGGGCGAGCCATAATCACTCCTTTTCGGGAAATTATTGAATTTTCGTATGATACACCGCTTAGCGCAGTGCGGAGCACAGAGCGTCAAGCAAGGTGATAGCGTAGTGCTGAGCGGAGCGATCCTCACCTGCGTCGAACCACACCACACCCGGCAGCTCCACGGCGACCAGGCGACGCTGACCCGGCTCCAGGCCGGAAAGGGCCGTGCGGATGCGTAGGTACAGGGAGTCGTCTTCGCTGTAGGCAATGCGCGGGATGCCTTCGGTCTTTTCGTCCGGCAGCACAATGCGCACCAGCGTCATGGTGGCGTCAGGCGGCACCAGCAGGGACTCCGCGCTGGTAACCTTGGAGGTGGGGTTGGTGGCCAGGGCCAGGTTGCTCATGCGGCCGGCCACGCTGCGGGTGAACGGCTGGGTGCCGAACAGGCAGATGGCAGTCTTCTCCAGCACGGCGGCGGCACGGGCGAAGCCCAGTCGCTCCGGCTCGCGCACAGCCTCCTTGCCCTCCCAGGAATGATGCAGGTTGCGCAGGGTGGCGTAGGTGTACGCACCGGCAATGCCGTCCTCAGGCAGGCCCATGTTCATCTGGAACTTGCGCAGGGCCAGCTCGGTATGGGCGCCGAAGATGCCGTCGTCCGCACCGCAGGCAAAGCCCAGAGCGCCCAGGGCGCGCTGCAGCTCGGCCACGTCATGCCCGTGCAGGTAGGGCATGCGCAGATACAGGGTGCGGTCGCCCAGGGAATAGGACGCATCCACCAGGGAAGACCAGACCTTATCGGTCACCTCATCGCTTTCAGGAATGCCGGCCTTGCGGCAGAAAGCGCGCAGGGCCTGGATGGTCTTGGGGCCGAACACGCCGTCAACGTCGGCTTCGGTCAGGCAGTCCACCAGCACCAGTCGCTGCTGAATGTCCTCCACTGCCGCTCCGGTATGGTTGAGCCGAATTGTCTCCATGCCTGATTCACGCCTCCCTGCAACAGGATCGCTTGCCTACATACTTCGTATTTCCAGGGCGAAAGGGAGCTTTCGCCCGAATCTGATTCTATCCCAGCCTGCTGACGAACCAGTCCGCCATGGAAAGCAGGATGCCGCGCGCCGGGGACTCGGGAAGGGTCTGGACCAGGCTCTTCTTTGCGCGGTCGGTCAGCTGCAGGGCATAGTCGCGGGCGTAGTCCACAGAGCCGGTCTTGACCATGATCTGCACGGCTTCGTCCAGCACGGCCGGATCCTCTTCCTTGGAGGAAAGGATCTGCACCAGGCGCTCGCGATCCTGCTGGTCGGCATGCTTCAGCGCATGGACCACCACCAGGGTGCGCTTGCCTTCCGTGATGTCGGAGCGGAAGTCCTTCTGGGTCGCCTCGGCGGTGCCCACCAGGTTCAGCAGGTCGTCCTGGATCTGGAATGCCAGGCCAGTGTCCATGCCGTAGGAGCGCAGACCCTCCACCACGTCCTCGGACGCGCCGCCGATGATGGCGCCCACGGCCAGAGGCACGCCGCCGGAGTAGTGGGCGGTCTTATGGGTTGCCATGCACAGGTAATCGTCGGGGCTCAGGTCGTAGCGTTCGTCGCGGGCCCAGCCAATGTCCATGGCCTGGCCTTCGATAGTGCGGCAGGTCATGTTGACCAGCTCGGTCACCACGCGGATGCGCTGCTCGGCAGTGAGCCTTTCGTCCTTGATGACGGTACCGTTGACCAGGGAAAGAGCAAGGTCGCCGGTGTTGATGGCCAGGCCCAGGCCCTCGGAAAGATGCAGGCAGGGCTCGCCGCGACGGGTCTTGGCGTCATCCGCGATGTCATCATGGATCAGCGCTGCCGTATGGAAGTGCTCGATGGCCGCCGCCGCGGAGGTGGCCAGGTCCGGATTGCCGCCCACGGCCTGGCAGGCCAGGAAGCAGATCAGGGGCCTATGGCGCTTGCCGCCGAACTGGCTGTACGCGCGCAGCGGGTCGTACAGGTAGCGATCCATGTCCGGATGCGTGCCCGTTTCGATGTACTGGTTGATCAGGTCGCCGACCTTGTCGGCATACAGGCCCAGGTACTCTTCGAAGTTCGCGGGCACCTTGCCCACCTCGGCCATGATTTCGGTGATCGTCTTTGTCATTCTTCCTTGCCCTGTGCGCTAGCGACTATTCCTTGCTACGAACTGGTAGGGGTAGTGGGACTCGAACCCACAAGCCCGAAGGCGGCGGATTTTAAGTCCGCTGCGTCTGCCAATTTCGCCATACCCCCATGTTTGCATAGAGTCACATATTAGCAAAAATGTCCAGAACTTCGCCGCTCGAACGGGGTAAAGCCGCAATTGCGGGGAAACGGGCCTAGGGCTCGACGGTACCCGCCGCGGCAGCCAGCACCATGCCCTGGAGAATGTCCGATTCGCTGACCACGTAGCAGTCCGCGTCGGCTAGGGCCATGACCTCCTGGAGGATGACCATCCCCGCCACGACGACCGGCGCACGGCCCGGGTCCAAGCCCACCAGCTGGCAGCGCTCGTCCAGGGGGCAGCCAGCGGTTTCCCGATAGGTTTCGTCCACCATGGCACGGCTCACCAGGGCATGATGCACCTGGTCACGGTCGTATTCCGCCATATGCTTGCGCATGGACACCACGGTGGTGGCAGTACCGGCCACCGCAATCATGCGGGCCGGCAGCAAGCCCTGCTCCTCCAGTTGGGCAAAGTATCCCTCCATCTGCTGGCGAATCCAAGCTCGGGCCTGCTCCACCTCCTCGGCGGAAGGGGGATCCTGGGCGAAAAAGCGCTCGGTGACGCGGCGACATCCCACGTTAAAGGAATGGGCGGCATCCGGATCTACTCCGGCCATGCCGGCAACCACCTCGGTGGAGCCGCCGCCAATGTCCACCACCAGGGCCCTTTCGCCCTCAAAGCCGGCGCTGGCGCCGCTGAAGGAAAGAGCCGCCTCACGCTGGCCGGGAATGACCAGCGGGCGAATACCGCGGCGAGCCAGCAGCGCCGTGAACTCGTCGGCGTTGGAGGCGTCGCGGGATGCGCTGGTAGCCATGCAGGTCACGGGAACGGGCGCGTCGACCTCCTGCTCGAAGGCGCGAACCTGCTCCAGGTAGTCGGCAACGGCAGCGTCAACGCGCTCCATGGCGGCGGGCAGCAGCACGCCGGAAGCATCCACGCCTTCGCCCAGGTTGCAGATCTTGTAGCCGTGGGCCAGCTCCTGGGAGATGCCTGAGTCGGTCACGTCGGCCACCAGCAGGCGACAGGTGACGGTGCCGATGTCTATGGCCGCGTATCGGCCCGGGGTCAGGCTGGCCATGCTACTGGTCCACGTGGAAGAACGCGTCCAGGACGGGGGAGTACCAGGTCTCCGGGGCCTTGATGCTGCCAGGCACCACGTTGGCGCTGACGCTGGAGCCCGTTGCGGAGCCGTCCTTCACGCCCTGCACGTACACGGAGTTTTCGCCCTTCATGACCCAGCCGTACTCCTGGTGGGCGCGGGCGGCAATGCCCTCGGCCGTGCCCAGGCTGGCAACCTCGCTCTGCAGCTCCTGGTTGCGGGCCTCCACGGCCTTCAGCTCAGCCTCAACGCGGTCGTGCTCGCGCACGGACACGTAGAACTGCTGAGCGGTGGGGTACAGGAAGACCACGGCCAGCAGGAGGCAGGCCACGGTGGCGCCCAAGGCCTTCACCGGAGCGGAGGTGACCACGCGGGCCAGCAGGCTCTTGCTCTTGGTGGTGGTCACGGCAGCCCTGGAGCGACCTTCGCCCTGGTCCTGCATGCGAGCAGCACGGCGCTGGTTGGATCCCATTTCGCCCCTGTACAAGGCAGCGCGGGGGCCTGCTTCGTCAGCAGAGGGGGTATCGCCTTCGAACTGCTGGTTGAACTTGCGCTCGGCCTGGGCCTTCTTGCGCTCATGGCGCATCTTGGCCAGCTTACCGCGCAGGCCAGGCTCGACTGGCTCCTCTTCCTCTTCGTCTTCGAAAGTAGTCACCGCGGCACGAGGGCCCGCGGGGGCGTCCAGGTCGTCCTGGAAACGAGAGCGACGAGGCGCAGGCGCCGCCGCCTGACGGTCGCGACGAGCCATGGGGTCCGCAGCGCGATCCTCCCTGAGCCAGGAAGGCTGGTCGGACATGCGGGCAGACGCTGCCGCACGCGAGTACGAAGAACCGCGAGAGGACGAAGCGCCGCGCTCGAGGGAGCCACCGCGCATAGACGCAGCGTTGCGAGCAGACGGAGCTGCCGCGGAGCGCATGTTTCGCCCACGGTCCCTGTTCGATGCGGGGCGGTCGTATCCGCCGCGGTCGCGGTTTGCCGCAGATCGGGCGGCATCGGAGCGGCGGTTCGCAGAGGAACGCTCGTAGGGGTCTCGGGTGCTTCGGGCGGTCCGAGGATTGCGACGATCAGATGCTGCTGCGCGGGAGTCACGGCCGGAACGGCTGCGCGAAGGCGCACTTGTCCGAGCCGACGCACCATACGCACGACGAGCATCGTCGAAGGAGACAATATTGGACCGGGAAGTCAAAAGTAAACGCACCCCTTTGAGCATTCTGGCATGTTTGTAGTTCGTTTAATGCAAAGAGCGCCATTATAGTAACACCACGCGGGCGGGTTTCCGAGAACCTCCAGAAAACTGGTTACCGATTCGACGCAATTCGGCGCGACTTCCGCAAAAATGCGCCGCAGGAAAGCGCCACAGGAGAACCCTACAAGTCCAAGGAGCGGATGAAGGACTCCCACTTTTCGAATGCGTCGTCGCTGATGGCGTGCTCGATCAGGCAGGCCTCGCGCTCGGCCTCCTCTTCGTCAATGCCCAGGCCATTGCTCAGGAACCGCTTCAGCAGAGCGTGGCGCTCCAACACCGACTGGCCGTACTCCAAGCCCTCCTGGGTCAGGGACACGTGTCCGTAATGAGGCTGGACCACCAGCCCCTTCTCCTTCAGGACGCCCAGGGCCTTGGAAACGCTCGCCTTGGAAACCCCGCACTTGGCAGCAATATCCACGGGGCGAACCGGCTGATTCACGGAGCCGCCCAGCATGACGATTGCCTCAAGGTAGTCCTCATGGGACATGGATACTTTTTCCAAAACATCCTCCGGTACGAACAGGGTTTCAACAGCCCCATGGTATCACAGGCCCAACGGCGGCCCTTTTGCCCCGTGCCCAGCGCTTCGAACCGCGAGCCCGGCGCTCATAGCTGCAAGTCCGACAGCCAAAGCCATGAGCCCCACCTCGAGCCGCAAGCCTCGCACCCGAGCCGCAAAGCTCAACGGTCCAAGCCATAGCCTCCCCATGCCAACCCAACGAAAATCGGTAACTTTCTTTTTCCCGACGGGCAACAACACAAAAGTCGGTAGGGTCAACACCAGCCAGCGAGTCGGCTCGCTGGCAAATCAAAAGGAATTTACACCCTTTCTTCCCGATTTGCCCAAAAGGAGCGGGCGAAAGACCTCCCGTACGGGCCCGACCCTACCGACTTTCGATTTTCCGCCAGGCGCTCGGCGAAAACTTACCGATTTCCCCTCGCTTGGCATCAAGCACCAGAGAGCGCTCCGCAAGGCAGGTCGGGGGTTATAGGACAAAAAGTGTGTCTATTTCAGCGTATATTCCCAGGTCAGGTTAG
>JAUNCQ010000048.1 GCA_030526515.1 Coriobacteriia bacterium | reverse complement strand
CGTTCGCCACCCTGGGATTCCCCCTTACGGACGTGGAGGTGTTCCATAGTGATAGAGGCTCGGAGTTCGACAACATGGCCCTCGACGAGCTCTTCGATGCGTTCGGGATCGCGCGATCGCTGTCGAGGAAGGGCAATCCCTACGACAACGCCGTGGTGGAATCCACGAACCACATCCTGAAAAGGGAGCTCGTTTACAGGGAGTGCTTCCGCGACCTTCGGGACCTGCAGGTGAAGCTGGGCGACTACGTCCACTGGTACAACAACTTCAGGCCCCACTCGACGCTAGGCGGCATGACCCCGGTGGAGTTCAGGGAAAAATCCCTGAAGATTTTGTCCAAAAAACTGTAGCCAATCCACATACAAGATTTGTGGAGGGAGCGCATCGCCGACGAGGGCAGCCGCCAACAGGCCTCTCACCTGCACTCCCTCGTGCAAGGATCCCTAACGGTCTCTCATCATGCGCACCTTTCCGTCACCTCGGCAAAGAGCACGATCTCGCTTTCGATCCTGCTCATATGCACGCAAGGACGCGGCGTCGCCCTCGTCGACGTGGCAGACGCGCCCTCCTCCCACATACATGCCCCCGAAAAGGACAACGCCCCGGTCCGCATCAAGACCTTCGGCTCCTTCGATGTGTTCGTCAACGGCGAGCCGGTGGTCTTTCGCAGCGAGAAGGCCAAGGAGTACCTGGCCTTGCTGGTGGACCGGCGCGGCGCGTTCGTGTCCTCCCGCGAGGCGGTCGACTGCCTGTGGGAGAGCGACTCGGTAGGCGAAAGGGAGCTTTCCCGCGCACGCAAGGCGGCCTACTGGATGAACCGCACCTTGGAGAAGTACGGCATCGAGGGCATCGTTGACAACGACGGCTCGGCCCGCCGCATCATCCCCGGCTCCGCGTCATGCGACCTGTTCGACTACCTGGATGACCCCTACGGCAACTCCACGGAGTTTCGCGGGTCCTACCTTCGCGACTACAGCTGGGCAGAGCCCACGCTAGCCGAGCTCACCTTCCTCTAGCATCCAAACCGCCCCGAGTCGTCGGAGAACGCTTCGGGAACCCTTGCGAACGCCAGGGACCGCCAGGGCTACGCCTCCTTTGAAACAATTAAAAGTTGTTAATTCAAGGAGGCGTATCTGCGATGAACCACAACCCGAAACACGCCAGCATCGCGCACAGGCTGCACTTGAAGGCCGCAGCCGCAGTCGCAAGCGCACTCATGGTGCTTCTAATCGCCAACGTCGCGACCGCGATCATCGACGAGGCGGCCGACAGCCCGTCGGTGCCGACCCAGCCAGCCCCATCCCCCGTCGACGAGGGCGACTCCATGGCCGAACCGGCAACAGGCGACCCGGACAGCCCCGCCGACGATCCCGCCGCACCGAGCTCCCCGGGAGGCCCCGACGAATCCGCGCCTTCAGAGGCGCTGGACAGTGAGGGCGCCGAGGATGCCCCTGCACAAGACGATGAGGAGGCGGCGCCTGACGAGCGCGACGAGCCGCAAGATGACCCGCAGCCCCAGGGCCTTTGCATCAAGCCCCTCTCGACAAGGGACTCCGCGTGCGCAAGCTACGGGTCTGGCCTGGCCAAGAGCGCAAAGAACGACTGGCAGGTCGTGTCCCAGGGCTTTGCCGGCAACGCCAGCACGAACAAGGTCCCCTTCGACGACGTGCGCATCCAGAAGAACGTCGTGCCGACTGATACGGAGAACGAGTTCTTGGTGTACCTGTCAATCGACGTGCTTCCCTCTCTCAAGGAGCTCCTCGACGCGACCGGCCTCGCCCTCACCACCTCCAACTCATACCATAGCGACCCCCTCGGCACCATCCACCACTCCATCCACGGCAACGCAAGCGCCGAGCTTCTGCCCGCAGGTGAGAAGGGCTCGTCGAGAACCGCTACTACCTCAAGCTCAACGTCTACCAAAGCAAAGCGGCGGCCAGCCCCCTGTACACCTACTTCGACTGGCGCTACGGCAAGACGTCGAGCTGCAAGAACGCCACGGCGTTCCTCACCGGCATCCCAGGAGCCGAGTTCATCACGGCAGGACAGGGCCTTAACCTGCAACGAGGCACGGGCTCTAACACCGGCGAGCCCATCGAAATGAACATCTACCTCGACGAGACGTCCATATCCGTCCCCGCCTACTCCGTGTCCCTTGACGAGGTGACCGACAAGCTCGGCGACCATATCTCCTTCGGCGGCTTCGTCAACGTCGACGGGCAGGCCGACTGCGCAGACGACGTCATCACCTGGACTCCCTCGGCAAAGCCTGGCCTTCGCCCCACGTACCAGGCAAAGCCCGTGCAGGGCTGGCTCGAGAACGCATCCGAGCTGGCGTACAAGGTGACCCTCGATACGTCGGCACCTGACTTCAAGAGCTGCGCGGACAACATGGACAGCAAGGTAGGAGACGAGCAAAGCCATCGCGTCAACAAAAGCGCATCCCTGTCCTATCACCGCAGCCCCATCGAGGGCGCCCCATCGCCTGATGGCTCGAAGTACATCGCAACCTTCCCGGTTCCCTACGTGCGCGGCCTTCTGTACAGCCTCGAGCTGAAGAAGGTCGATGCGAGCACGGACGACCCCCTGCCCGGGGCGGTGTTCGGCCTTATCGACGAATCGGGCGACGAGGTCGTCAACGCGCAGGGCGATCCCATCCGAGCCGCATCCGCACAAGACGGCATCGCGAAGTTTCGCGGCCTTGCATACGGCACCTACTCCGTAGTCGAGCTCGAGGCACCTACGGGCTACCAGGCAGGCGACGATGGCATCCCTTCCGTCACCCTGTGCTACACCGACGGCCGCGCCTCCCTTGCCAAGGACCACGAAAGCGGCCACGCATCGGACAGAGCAGGCGACAGTGCTTACATGCTGCCGAGCACATCAGCTCCCGCCATCCCCAACAAGCGAAACCTCGGCCTTCGCGTCCTCAAGCGCGACGGCGACACGCAAGACGCCCTGGAGGGGGTGCTCTTCGGGCTCTACGCCGATGATGGCGACGGGCGCTACACGAAGGACGACCCTCGCGCAAAGGCGTACTCGGACAAGGGCTGCACCAAGCGCATCACAGGCGACGTGCCCACCGACGCATCGGGCAGGCTGCACTTCTTCGGCCTCACTCCCGGCACCTACTGGCTCGCCGAGGCAAGGACCGTGGCGGGATACCAGCGGCTCGACGAGCCCGTCCGCCTCGCGATCACCAGGGACTACCGGGTGCTAGTGCACGAATCGCTCATCGAAGCGGTGCCTGACGCGGACAAAATCGCCCAGGTCACGGTGGACAACTACAAGGTCGAGCCCCTTCCCCGGGCAGGCTCTAGCGCACGATTCTCCCTCGGAATCGCAGGCGCCGCCCTCACGGGCCTAGGCCTGCTCATCCTCCTGCTCGGCGCGACGGAGCGCCGGGGACGAAGGGGAACGGTCGGGTAACGCCGGGAACGCCGCGGGTTTTGCGGGGAATGCCCTCGTCGGAAGTGGCGCAGCGGTTATGGAGAATGCGCCCTAAGCTTCTCTAACTGCCAAAACGCGACAGTTAGGAAATACAGCCAAGCCCTATCCCGAAGAACGGAAGAGGGCAGAAGAAAGGAGAAGTAGAAATGAAGAAGAGCTACTCGCTCAGCAGGAAGGTGGTGGCAGCGGCGTGCTCGCTTTCTCTCGTGGCGATGATGGCACCGTCCATGGCACTCGCTACGCCGACCAGCGCCACCGACGTTGCTGACAGCACCGTGAAGATCTCCGGCCTTACGGCAGGCGACACCGTCTCCGCATACCTGATCGCAGACGCTGACATCGACGGCACCAACAACCTGTCCTACACCTTCGCCACGGGCGTGCCCGAGGCATACAACACCGAGGGCAAGCTTGCCGCCATCACCAGCGACGGCAACACCTTCGTTCAGGGCTCTGACGCCCAGAACGCCGCGGCCGCCATCGCCAACGGCATCATCGGCAACGGCGCCGCCGCCACCGCAACCGCCACGGGCACCGAGGCTACCCTGACCCTGGGCAGCGGCTACTACCTGGTCCGCGTCAGCTCCACCTCCGGTGAGACCAAGGTCTATCAGAACATGCTCGTCGACGTCTCCCCGGTCGTGGAGAACGGCGTCTATGTTCCCAAGACCTTCGCTGACGCACTGAACGTCAAGTCCACCGACGTCACCATCACCAAGACCGTCGGCAACGGCGACAAATCCACCGACGCCTACAAGATCGGCGACATGGTGCCCTTCACCATCGAGACCGCCGTCCCCAACTACCCGGCTGACGCAGCGAACGCAACCTTCGAGATCGCCGACACCCCCACCGCCGGCCTCGAGATCGACACCACCTCCATCACCGTTGAGGGCGCAACCGATGCCGACTACACCCTCAACGCCACTGCAACCGGCTACACCGTCGTGTTCAACAAGGACTTCATCCTGGCCAACCCCGCAGCCGCCATCAAGGTGACCTACCAGGCCAAGCTGACCTCCGCTGCGTTCTCCACCGCAGCTGGCACCACTGGCAACACCGCCAACGTCAAGTTCAACCCCAACCCCTACGACAACACCACGGCAACCCCCGAGGACTCCACCACGGTGCAGACCTACGGCTTCGTCTTCCCCAAGATCACCGTCAACACCGATAAGACCGAGCTTCCCCTCGAGGGCGCCGTCTTCCAGCTCTTCGACGCGAACGGCAATGCCATCGTCGACGAGAACGGCAACGACATCACCTCCACCTCCAAGATCGTCAACGGCGTAGCTTACGTCTACTTCGAGGACCTGGCTGCCGGCGACTACATCGCCAAGGAGATCAAGGTTCCGGCTGGCTACCTGAAGGCCCCGGACGTCAACTTCTCCCTCTCCGCAGCCACCTGCACCGCTGACAACCCGGCTACCACCGACATCGTCGAGAACAACTACCTGGTCTCCACCGACAAGGTTGTCGACCCCAAGGTCTACGTCCTGCCCGCTACCGGCGGCATGGGCACCATGGCCATCACCGCTGCAGGCCTCGTGCTTGTGGCAGGCGCCGCGCTGCTGATCGTGCGCAACCGCAGGAAGAACCAGTCCGTCAGCTAGATCGCCCCTTAGCTAGACAGCTGGCATGTTGGCGGGGCGGCCCTCCGGGGCCGCCCCGCAATGTCTATGGCCGAGAAAGGAAACACATGCGAACCAAGATAAGCACCGTCTTCGCTGCCTTGCTTCTCGGCATCGGCGTTTTGCTTCTCTGCTACCCGTTCATCTCCAACATCGTCATCCAGGCGCTGCAGGAACAGGTGGCAAAGGAGCAAATCATCGCGGCGCAGTCCCTTGGCGAGGACGAGGCCTCCGCCGAGCTCGCCCGGTGCCGCACCTTCAACAAGGCGCTGCATGACGGCATGGTGCGGGTGAGCGACCCCTTCGACCCCGAGACCTTCTCCACCGACGTGGCCGATTACAAGGACCTGCTCAACATCTCCGGCGACGAGGTCATGGGCTCTGTCGAGATCCCCTCCATCCGCTCGGTGGTGCCCATCTACCACGGCGTCAGCGAAGCGGCGCTCGAGCAGGGTGCGGGGCACCTTCCCACCACCTCGCTGCCCGTCGGCGGCAAGTCCACCCACTGCGTGCTCGCAGGACATACCGGCCTGCCCTCGGTGCGCATCTTCGACGACATCGAGAAGCTGCGCTCAGGCGACTACATCTTCATCGACGTCCTTGGCAAGCGAAACGCCTACAAGGTCACCTCTACCGAGGTGGTGCTGCCCGAGCAGACCGAGTCCCTGCTCATCAAGGGCGGCCAGGACCTGCTGACCTTGGTCACCTGCACCCCCTACGGCGTCAACTCCCATCGACTCCTGGTCCATGCAAAGCGCTGCAAGGTGCCTGCCGACGCCGCCGTGCCCTCGGCCATCGCCGAGACCATCCACATCCCCGGCTGGGTATGGCCCGCCATCGGCCTGGTAATCTTCCTGCTCATCGTGCTCGCCATCCTGCGCCGCGTGCTCGGGGGCCAAAAGCCGCGCAAGTCCGCCAAGCACTCAAAAGACGAGGTGTAGCCATGCACGCACGTCCGGCCCGCAAGCCAAGCCTTCCCATCCGCCTGCATACGGCGATCGCCGCGCTTATCCTGCTGCTAGGGGTCGGCGTCGTGCTCTCTCCCTACCTCTCCGACGCCCAGGTAGAGGCCGCATACGAAAGGGAGGTTGCAAGCATCAGCGACATCCGCGCAGCGATCAGGCAAGGGGCGAAGCAGTCGGGTGGCGAGCAGGTACGCTACTCCTACAGCACCGAGACCTACGAGGCAGCGCGTGACTTCCAGGCAAGCGTTCCGCTGCTCGAGCAGTACAACCAGTCCCTGCTGCTCTCCGACCAGCGCCTGAACGACCCCTTCGAGCAGCAGGCCCAGCGCAAGGCGCTGAAGGAGCTCGGGCTGCGCGGCGATCTTATCGGCAGCATCCGCATCCCCAAGATCCACGTCAAGCTGCCCCTTCGCTACGGGGCGAGCAAGGAGAACCTCGAAAGAGGAGCGGCAATCATCGCAGGCAGCTCGTTTCCCCTCGGCGAGACCTCGAGCAACTGCGTCATAGCAGCGCACCGCACCTCCGCGCGCTCGTTCATGCTTCGAAACATCGAGCGCATGCACGCGGGCGACCGCCTCATCATCGAAACCCCCTGGGCTCGTATGACCTACAAGCTCACGAAGAAGAAGATCATCGACCCCGGCGAGGTGAACACGGTCACCATCCAGCCGGGCAAGGACATGGCGACTCTTGTCACCTGCCACCCCTACAGCAAGAGCACCTACCGGCTCGTCCTGTTCTTCGAGAGGGCAAATGCCGAGGACTCCATCGAGTACCACACGAAGACCTCTGCGACGAAGATCATCGGGGTCGAGGACGCGGGATCTGACGAGCCCGATGCAAGCCTTGTGGCATACGCCGCGGGCGGCCTCATGCCCGACCAGGCGGACAGCTCGACGTTTGCCGAGGATTGCCTCCTGGCCGTCTCCCTGCTCATCGCCACGCTCGCAGGCATCTACCTCGTCGTCAGCGAGCTTGCCCACATACGGCGCACCCGCCGCACCTCCAAGCCTCCGGACAAGGCCCCTGAAAGGCCCTGATTCCCCTCACCGCAACGCACTTCCACGCCGATCCGTCCCCCAAAAAGGAGCACGACATGACCGCCGAACGCATCCAAAGCCTGTTCTTCGAAGAGTACGACGAGCCGCTGAGCCGCTTTGACGGCGGCATCTACCGCTGCTGCCTCAGCGACGGCGGACTGCTTGACCACGTGAGCGCGGGCCTGTGCGCGATAATCGGACTCGACAACGCCCAGCTGCACTCGAAGCTTGGCTCGGACTACACCAAGCTCATCCATCCCGACGACGTCCATATCTACCGAGGCCTCATCGAGGACCTCTCCCAGGGCGAGGCGGCATGCACGGTCCTCTACCGCCTGCGCACCCATAACGGCTCCTACGTCCCGGTTAGCGAGACCATGGTCTCCACCTGCGATGACGAGGGCACTGTCTGGGGATATGCGATGGTGAGCAACCTCTCGGCGGCATCCGAGAACCTGCTCGAGGGACACACCGCCCCGAAACCTCCCAAGGAGGTCGGATACGAGACCCCCCTGCACGGCTCGGTCAAGTTCAAGGCGGGCAACCCAGGCGAGCTCACCCACATCGACGACTCGGTGCTTCGCCTCCTCGGCGCGACCGACTCGGACCTGCGCACGAGAAAGGACGAGCTCGTATCCGCAGCCATCGCCATCTTCTCTGAAAACCACGACATCGCCCACGTTCCCTGCAATCACCTCCAGGGCAACCCTTCCGCTCCCTGTACCATCGAGGGACGCACCTACCTTCGCCGCTTCAACGGCTCCTACCTGCGCGTCGCCTTCTGGCGCAAGTGCGCGGGCGAGGGCGAGAACCGCCGCTGCACCTTGTTCATGGTCGCAAGCCCGGTGCTCGACACCGCCCCCAGCGGGCTTATCGAGGACGCTCTGCGCTTCTCCGCTGACACCGCGGACCTGGTGTTTCGCCTTAGCTACAACCGTTCCTCCGCAACCTGCGTGGCAAACTCCATGCCCGAGCTCTTTCCCATCCCCATGCACATGCCCTTCCTGGCACCGGACGTCTACCTGCCCTGGATCAAGGACTACGCCGCGCCGCATCACCAAAAGGCCGTCCTTGACTTCGTCACGCTCGACAAGACCCTGGCCCTGGGCCAATCCACGCGCTACCTGCGCTTCGATGCCAAGAAGGACGGACATGCGCTTGACGTAAGCGCCCTCATGGTTGCCGACTCAGGCGATATCCTGGTTGTTCTCAAGCTTCTTGAAAGGCCCAGCGTGGCAGGACAAGGCAACGAGGTGCCCCGATCCGGCGTGTTCGCGCGGACCTTCGGCTCCTTCGAACTCTTCATCGACGGCGAGCCAGTCGTGTTCAGGAACGCAAAGGCGAAGGAGTATCTTGCCCTTCTCATAGACAGACGCGGCGGCTACGTATCCTCTCGCGAGGCAGTGTCCTGCCTCTGGGAGGACGAGGTCCTTGGCGAAAAGGAATACTCGCGCGCCCGGAAGGCGGCGTTCAACATGAACAAGACCCTCGAGAAGTACGGTATCGCCGACATCGCGGAAAACGACGGATCCGCCAGGCGCATTGTTCCCTCCCACATCCAATGCGACCTGTATGACTTCTTGAACTCCGAAGATGGTCGGGAACGGCAGCTCCGCGGCTCGTACATGCGCGACTACAGCTGGGCCGAAGCCACGCTAGCTGAGCTCACCTTCGACCTCTACGAAGGCGGCGCCTAACGGGCTGCATAGCCGCTGAGCAAGGGCTATAGGCCTATCTTGGCGGCGGTTACCAGGGCAATTCCCAGCAGGAGCAGGATGGCGCCGATAATGCGCAGGCGGTCGGTGCGCATGCGCAGGACGCCGAACATGCCCGTGGCGTCTACGACCATGCCGCCAACCAGCTGGCCGAACATCAGACCCGCCAGGCTCAGGCCCACGCCCAGGACCGGGGTGGCCACGATCAGAGCCGGCACGCCGAAGGCGCCGTACAAACCGCCGGTGAACTTCCACGGAGCAATGCCCTTGAAGGACGCCAGGGGATGCGCCCCCGTCACGTGCAGGATCAGCAGGACCGCCAGCAGGCTCAGCCAGCCGCCGGCAAAGCTCACCACGCTGGCCTCCATGGTTCCCGTCAAGAGGCCCAATGCGGCGTTGGTGGGCGTCTGCACGGCGCTGACCACACCACCCGCGAAGCAGAGCACAGCGGCGATCAAGGTTCGATGCGCTTGTCTTTCGCCCTGGTCAGAAGTACCTTTTGCAGCGCCGGAGTAGCGAATGCGGCTCACATACACGAAGGCGATGCCCGCCAGCGCCAAGCCGGCACCTGCCACGCGCAGCGGGGACAGGGGCACGCGGGCCACCTCGAACAGGCCCAAGGTGTCGACCACCATGCCGCCCATGAGCTGGCCCAGCATGAACAGGGTCAGGGTCAGGGCAACGCCCAGGCGCGGGGCGCACAAGGCCTGGGAGAACACGATGAACGCGCCGTACACGCCGCCCAGCAGCTTCCAGGGTTCGACCTGGAACGCTTGGGAGATGTCGCCCGTGCCCGCCAGCGCGCACAGCAGGCCGCACACCACCAGGCCGCCGGTGAAGCTCACGAAGCTGGCCTGCACCGGGCCCACGATCTGGCCCAGGGCGGCGTTGGTGGGGCTCTGGGCCGCGGTGGCCAGGCCCACGGCTACGGACAGTATGATGGCAATCAGTAACATAGCTGAACAGTTTACACCCGACCCCGAACGTACGGAGGCCCTCCGCATGGGAGGGCCTCCGGAAAGCGCAGGTTGCGGTGACTAGCGGTTGTTTTCCCGCTCAACCAGGTTGGCGGCGCCGTAGCGCTCGCGCAGGCCGGGCTTGTCGATCTTGCCGGTGGCGTTGCGCAGGACCTCGGCGAAGATGATCTGACGGGGGCGCTTGTAGCGCGGCAGGGCCAGGCAGAAGGTATTGACGTCGTCCTCCGTGATGGAGTCCTTGAACTCGGGCTTGATGTCCACGATCGCGGTGGCGATTTCGCCCAGACGCTCGTCAGGGGTGCCGATGACGGCGACGTCCTTGATGGGAGCGTAGTCGCTCATGAAGGCCTCGATCTCGACGGGGTAGATGTTCTCGCCGCCGGAGATGACCACGTCCTTCTTGCGGTCGACCAGCCAGTAGAAGCCGTCGGCGTCACGACGGGCGATGTCGCCGGTGAGCAGCCAGCCGTCCACCATGGACTCGGCCGTGGCCTCAGGGTTGTTGTAGTAGCAGTTCATGAGCGCGGGGCCCTTCAGGCACAGCTCGCCCACGGACTCCTGCTCGGTGAGGATGTTGCCGTTGCCGTCGATGAGCTTGGCCTCCCAGCCGAAGCCGGGGATGCCGATGGCGCCCACCTTGTGGACGTTGCCCACGCCCAGGTGCACGGAACCGGGGCCCATGCCCTCGGACAAGCCGTAGTTGGTGTCGTAGTCGTGGTGCGGGAAGTAGCTGAGCCAGTTGTTGACCAGGCTGCGGGGCACTGGCTGGGCGCCGATGTGCATCATGCGCCACTGGTCCAGCTTGTAGTCCTCGATCTTCAAGCGACCTTCCTCCAGGGCGACCAGGATATCCTGAGCCCAGGGCACCAGCAGCCACACTACGGTGCACTGCTCCTCGGACACGGTCTTGAACACGTTTTCCGGGGTCACGCCGCGCAGCAGCACAGACTTGGAGCCCACCAGCAGATGGCCCAGCAGATGGATCTTGGCGCCGGTGTGGTACAGCGGCGGGATGCACAGGAACACGTCGTCGTGGGTCTGGCTGTGGTGGACCTGCTCGCAGCGGGCGGCGTGCAGGATGCTCATGTGGTTGTGCAGGATTGCCTTGGGGAAGCCCGTGGTGCCGGAGCTGAAGTAGATGGCGGCATCGTCGTCATCGGACAGGGGCACGTGCGGGTCCTCGCTGGAGCAGTCAGCGGCCATTTCGCGATAGTCCTCCGCGAAGCTCGGGCAGTCGGCGCCCACGTACATGAGGATGCGGTCCTTGCTGATCTGCGGGGCGATCTCCTCCACGCGGCCGATGAACTCACGGCCGAAGATCAGCACATCAGCGTCGGACAGCTCCACGCAGTACTGGATTTCCTTGCTGGTGTAGCGGAAGTTGAAGGGCACGGCCACGGCGCCGCTCTTCAGCACGCCGAAGTAGATGGGCATCCACTCCAGGCAGTTCATCATGAGGATGGCAACCTTGTGGCCCTTGCCGATACCGCGGCTCATGAGCAGGTTTGCCAGGCGGTTGGCCTTTTCGTCAAAGACCTTCCAGGTGATCTCACGGCGGAAGGGCTGGCTTTCCGTCTTCTGGACCAGCTCGTAGTCATGCCAGGTGACGCGGGCAGGCTCTTGGATATCGGGGTTGATTTCGACCAGCGCGACCTCGTCGCCGTAAGCCACGGCGTTGTAGCGCAGGTAATCGGTAATAGGCATGGGGTATGCCGCCTTTCATATAGTTAGTCGTAACTGTATATGATAGCGCAACACCAAATGACGCGGCCGTTTTCGCCCCTTTGCATTTCCGCACATCCGCTGTAACGCCTTGTGAAAGCCCGGGCGCAAGCGGGCCTGCAACGGGCAAACGATTCCGTGGTACTCTTTCATGGACGGCAATGGTTCCTTGGCTCTTCCCTATCCGGGAAGAGGACCGCATGCATAGGAGGGAACCATGAGTCTATATCTGACTTCCGCATCGCTGTACAAGTACTACCAATCTGCCGCAGGATGCGGACCTGGCAGTTCCGATCTTCTAACGGCGATCCCCCACGACCACCGCCCTGACATATCGTCCACGGACTCTGCCTTTCTTGAGCGCATGTACGACATCCAGCCTCCCTACCATACCGCGGCGGCAGGCCAAAGCAGCCGTGTCGGGAACAAGGTCTATCGGAGCCACGTGATCAGCTCGCGCATTCCGAACAGTCTGTTCTTCCCCGCCTCGAAATCCGTGTACGTCGGAATTCCCGAGCTCTGCATGCTGCAGCTAGCGCAACGTCTTCCTTTAGAGGAACTGCTCATGGCCTACTACGAGTTCTGCGGAGGCTACCGCCTCAACTTCGATGGCAGCTTTGGATACGCCGAACGCAAGCCGCTGACCTCTCGCGACCGCGCCACTCGGTTCGCCAGAGACGCGAAAGGAGCACCCGGGGCAGCAGCCATGACAAGGGCACTCAATTACATGGCCGCAGGCCAAGCGGCCTCCCCTCCTGAGTCAGGCATAGCCTGTTTCTTCTCGTCTCCCTGCAGAATCGGGGGCGCGGGTTTTTCGGGAGCCGAACTCAACTATCCCATCCAAACGAACCAGGGGATCCGCTACGGTGACGTGTGCTGGCCCAAGCATAAGCTCGTCATCGAATACGACAGCAACGACAGCCACACTGGCGCCGACAAGATCAATGACGACGCGATTCGCCGCAACCAAATCATGGCAGTGGGCTGGAACGTTCTGACCATAACCAGCAAGCAGTTCTTCAGCCTTAAGAGAATGACCGAGCTGATACCAACCGTGGCCAACCTTCTTGGAAAAGCACACCGGCCCCGCGTTCAGGCATACAGCATCAAACAGGCAAAGCTCTACCGCGCAGCCACCAGCCAGATGACCCACCAAGAAATCGACGAGCTAATGAGACAGCCGCGGCTGCGCACGGCTCGCAGGCTTGAGAAAAGGGCACCGAGCCTTGAGGTCGACTAGCTCAGGACGGTTCTTCGAGTTTAGAGAGGGGATCCGGACAAAACTACGCACTTAGCGAGCATCGAGCAAGGTCCTGAGCCTCTCTCTCAAGCCCTTCCAATACGAAAATACCTGTTCAGCAACCTAATCTGACCAAAACACTGGTCAGATTAGGCTCTTCAAAACCCTGCCAAAGACCTCCAGGACCCCGTGAGGAAGCCGCCGCCTCTCTAAGTTCGCACTTCTGTCCTAGGCCACTCTCTAAACTCAAAAAACTGCCCCGGGGAGGCCAAAGCCGCCGCAAAGTCCTTCCTCTCCCCCGCGCACAAAAAAAGCCCGCCGGCGTACAGTGCCGGCGGGCCAGGAAAGGGCAGCAGGTCGGGCCTACTTCACACCGAAGGCCTCCTTGATCTGAGCCATGAGCTCGTCATAGGACTCAACCGCGGTCACGTGCGGCAGGTCGGCCTTGATGGCGTCGGTGGTCTTGAACAGGCAGCCGTGGTCAGCAGCCTGGATCATGCCCAGGTCGTTATAGGAGTCGCCGCTGGCGAACACCTTCATGCCCACGCCCATGAACGCCTGCACCGTGGGGGTCTTGGTGTTGCCCTCCTTGATGCGCATGTTGTAGTCGACCACGTAGCCCTCGTCGTTCACGATGAGGTTGTTGCAGAACACGGTCGGGTAGCCCAGCTTGGCGAACAGGCCGGAAGCGGTTTCCTCGAAGGTGTCGGACAGAATGACCACCTGGCAGAAGGTGCGCAGCTCGTCCAGGAACTCGCGGGCGCCCGGCAGCGGCTCCAGCTTGCCGGCGACCTCCTGGATCTGGGCCAGCTTCAGGTCATGCTGACGCAGGATGTCGATGCGATACTTCATGAGCTTGTCGTAATCCGGCTCGTCGCGAGTGGTCAGGCGCAGCTCGGGAATGCCAGCAGCCTCCGCGAACTCAATCCAGATCTCCGGGGCGACCACGCCCTCCATGTCCAAGCAAACCAGGTTCATAGGATTCTCCCTCGTTTCAAAAGGCCTCGGCCTTCGTTTTCCGTAGGGAAATTATGCGCTCAGCCGCAAGAAAAGGTCCCGCAAAGGGACTTTACCTACCAAAACACTCGGCAATCGGCATTCTGGCGCTGAATTCAGCGGGACGAAAACAAGCTGCGGCGACCCATCCAGGCCGCCGCAGCAACGATTACGCGTTCATAGAGCCGGTCACGTAGCCTCGCATGTCCAAGCTCACGTGCTTGAAGCCCAGCTTCAGCAGCTCGTCCGCCAGCCCATGTTCGTGGAGTACGTGCACCGCACGGGAGATGCGCTCCGCCGGCACCTCCACGCGAGCCACATCGCCCCCGTCGTGGATGCGCACCCGCACCTGGGTGAAGCCGTGGGCCACCAGCAGCGCCTCCGCTGCGCCGACCCGCTCCAGCAGCTCGGGTTCGATGGTCGTCCCGTACGGGAACCGACTTGCCAGGCACGCAAAGGACGGCTTGTCCCACACCGCCAGGCCTGCATGCCGCGCCAGGGCGCGCACGTCGGCCTTGGTCAACCCCGCTGCCTCCAGCGGGCTCAGCACGCCATGCTCGGCAACCGCGCGGCTGCCGGGACGGAAGTCGGCTTTGTCGGATACGTTGGACCCTTCCACAACGGCCACGGACTCGCCGGGAGTCACCAGGCCCATCGCCTGAGCACGCTCATCGGCCGCCGCCTGCAGCTTCCCCAACAGGTCCCGCTTGCACAGATAGCAGCGGTCCTTCGGGTTGGCCGCAAGGCCCTCCACCGCCAGCGGGTCGAAAGCCAGCAGCACCTGAGGGATGCCCCGTGACGTGCAGAAGTCCCTGGCCAGGGCCTTCTCCGACTCCGGAATCAGGCAAGACTCCGCCGTCACGGCAAAGGCCCGCTCCCCCAGCTCCTGTCGGGCCGCCCACAACAGCAGGCTCGAATCCACGCCGCCGGAAAAGGCCACAGCTACCGCATCCAGATCACGCAAGATGCCGCGAAGCGCCTCCAGCTTGGCCAGCTGCTCCGTCGAAGGGGCCGGAGCAGCAGCACGGCCACGTGAGCGCTCCGAGCCATGCCCGTGCTCGTGGCCATGCCCATGGGAATGCCCGCCGTGGGAGCCGTGCCCATGCCCGTGGCCGTACCCGTGCCCATGCCCGCCGGCACTCCCGCCGTGCTCAGGCACCGGGGCCGACGGCGCCGCCGGCGGCTCTCCCAGCTCGTAGCCCTCCGTCACGGACCGCTCGACCAGGGCCGCGATCATGGCCGCGGACGTGGGCGTGCACAGCTCACCCTCCAACCTCCGCGCCACTACGGGAATGCCCGTCCGCAGGATAGCCGCCGTGGCCGGCGCGGGCACGCTCATGCGCCCGTGGGCGATCTCCACGAAGCCGCTGCCCATCTGCACCGGCGTGGCCTCCACGGGCCCACCACAGGCTTCCGCCAGCAGGCACACGTGCACCACGTTGCGGATGCCCGCGGCACGACCCACCTCGTGGAAGTGGGCCTGGTCCTCGGGCACCCCGTGTACGCTGGCCTCGGCCACGTTCAGGGTCCGGTACACCACGCGCATGCGCTCCTTCACGCCGTCACTCACGCGCAGCCGATCGATGGTTCGCTCTATGTCCGCCAGATCATGGTGGTGCCGCTCCGGCACCCCGGCCGCCGCTGCAGCCTCCCGGCACTCCGCCGCTACCTGCGGGCCCACCGCCGCCTCGAACTGAGCCACCAGCGCCCCGCGACGAGCGTCCTCCGTCAGCTCCAACCGCAACGCGTCCATTACGCACCGCCCTTCAGATGATTGATCAGGCTGGCCTGGAATCCCGCACCGAAGCCATTGTCTATGTTCACCACGGAAACCCCGGACGCGCAGGAGTTCAGCATGCCCAGCAGCGCCGAAAGCCCGCCGAAGCTGGCACCGTACCCCACGCTGGTGGGCACCGCCAGCACCGGCGCCTTGGTCAGGCCGCCCACCACGCTGGGCAGCGCACCCTCCATGCCGGCCACCGCAATGACCACCTGGGCCGAGGTCAGGTCCTCCTCATGCTCCAGCAGCCGATGGATTCCCGCAACGCCCACGTCATAGAGCCGCTGCACCCGGTTGCCCAGGGCCTGGGCGGTGCAGGCAGCCTCCTCGGCCACGGGCAGGTCGCTGGTGCCCGCACAGGCCACCACCACCACGCCGTTACCGTCCGGCTCCGGATACTCCCCCGCCATCAGGATCCGCGGCACCTCCAGGTACCGCAGTCCCACGGCGAGCTCCCGCAGCACGCCGGCGTCAGCAGCGCCCGCAGCCTCCGCCGCAGCCACCCGCTGCTCCATCAGCACCCGCACGTCCTGGGCCTTGCCGGCCTCCATGCGCGTGGCAAGCACCACCCGCTGCCCGCCGGCCCACAGGCTGGCCATGATCCCGGCCACCTGCTCGGCAGTCTTCCCTTCGCCATACACCACCTCGCCAGCACCCTGCCGACGAGCCCGGTCATGGTCAACCCGCGCGTAGCCCAGGTCCTCGGAAGCAATCCGCTCCATGCGCTCCTCCTACTTGCCCAGCATGCCGGCGAACTCCGCCAACGCGCCAGGGATGTCAATCTGCTGCGGGCACACGTCGCTGCAGGCGCCGCACGCAATGCAATCCGCCGGACGCTTGCCCTCGGCCACGGTCCGCAACGCCATGGGAGCGATGAACCCGCCGCCGGTGAACGCATGCTCGTTGAACAGCTCCAGCATCCAGGGGATGTCGATGCCGCACGGACAGTGGCTCACGCAGTACCGGCACGCGGTACAGGGCTGGATCTTCCCCGCCAGCCGCGCCTCCACCAGGCCAGCCAGCGCCTCGGATTCAGCGGGCGAAAGAGGCGCCGCCTCCTGGAAGCACCCCACGTTCTCCTTCATCTGCTCCAGGTCGGAGGAGCCGCACAGTACCGTCAGCACCTGACCGAAGCCCTGCAGGTAGCGCAGGGCCCACTCCACCGCCGACGCGCCGGGGCGCAGCCCGTCCAGCACGGCCATTTCCGCATCGGTGGCCTTGGCCAGCATGCCGCCGCGCAGGGGCTCCATCACGATCACCGGCAGGTCGTACTCGGCGGCCAGCTCCAGCTTGGCCTTGGCGTCCTGGAAGGTGTAGTCGATGTAGTTCAGCTGGATCTGCACGAACTCCATGCAGTCGCCCCAGAAGTCCAGGAACCGCTTCATCACGTCCAGGCTGCCGTGGATGGAAAAGCCCAGGTGGCGGATGCGCCCGGCATCACGCTGCTCCAGGAAGTAGGCCTTGGTGCCGTAGCGCTCCTCGTCAAGATACGCGTCAATGTTCATCTCGCACACGTTGTGAATCAGGTAGAAGTCGAAGTAGTCCACCTGGCACCGGCGCAGCTGCTCCTCGAAGATCTCCGCGTTCTTTCCCCAGTTGTTCCGGTCGTAGCCCGGGAACTTGGTGACCAGGTTGAAGGTGCTGCGGTCGTACTTGGCCAGCGCACGGCCCACGATTCCCTCGGATCGGCCGTTGTGGTAGCCCCAGGCGGTGTCGAAGTAGTTCACGCCCTGCTCGTAGGCGTAGTCCACCATGGCCTCGGCGGCCGCCTCGTCCACGGACGCATCGTCGGAGGCATCGGTCTTGGGCAGACGCATGCAGCCCATGCCGAACGCGCTGATCTTCTTTCCCTTGAAATCGTTGTAGAGCATGTGGTTCCTTTCGCAAAACAGGCGGTTAGCCGCCGAAATGCACCTATGAAATGAATGCGTTTGAGCATACCATTTTACCAAGCACAAGCACCTGAAAGGACCATCCATGAGCACCGCCGCATCCACGCCCAACGCTCCCGCCAGCCCCATCCTGGCGCACCTGGCCGACCCGCAGACCGCCGTGGTCTTCGACGTAGACGGCGTGCTGGCTCTGTACGAGTTCGGCCCGCTGCAGCATGCCGCCGAGGTCGAAGGCGACTGGGAGGCCTACGTGCGGGCCAACGACCCCTACGCCGCCGTGCCGCCGGCCCCGCCCATCCAGCGCTTCGTGGCTGCCAAGGACCCGGCAAAGGTGTTCGCCTGCTCCGTTGCCGCCGACTACGAGGAACCCGGCAAGCGCGACTTCGTGCTGCGCCACTACAGCATCCCCGCCCAGAACGTGATCATGGTCAGGGAAAAGGCCGAAAAGATCGCTGCCCTTGAGCGCATTGCCCAAGAACAAGGCCTGGAGCACATCCAGGTGGCCCTGGTGGAGGACACCGTCAAGACCCTGGACGCCGCCGCGGCCGCAGGCTTTTCCACCTGCCACGTGAGCAGCTTCCTGGCCTGGTAGCGCCTCGGCCATCCCGCGGCCGCCTAACCCGCCGGCGCTTTCGCCCACCTGAACCGCCCGCCCCCGACCCCCGAAGGTCCCCGCATGAAGACCCCGCTCCGAGAAAAGATCGGCTTCCTGGCAGGCCTGGTCCTGCTGGGGCTGTGCTGCCTGGGCGGCTCCTTCACGCTGCCGGCCAGCAACGCGCTGGAGCTGTTCGCCATCGGTGCGGCGCCGCTGGCGTGCATCGCCGCCATTGCCGGGTGGGCCGTGACCCTGGAGCGACGCATCACCCACCGCACCATCCGACTGCACCTGGTGACCATTGCGCTGCTCATGGCGCTGTGGATCATCCTGCGCACCTTCCGCCACCATTTCACCCACTACGATGACCCCGCCTCGTTCATGGCGTGGTACCTGTACTACGTGCCCATGCTGCTGATCCCGTTGCTGTGCGTGCTGTCCGCCGGCTGCATCGGCCGGCCCGAGGGCGCGCCCGTCCGCCCCATCAGCAAGGTGCTGGCGGCGGTTACCGTGTGCATGATAGCCCTGGTGCTCACCAACAACGTGCACGGCCTGGTGTTCACCTTCCCCACCGACCCGCCCAACACCCACGCCCACGGCTACGGCCCCGCCTACTACCCGGTGCTTGCCTGGACGCTGCTGCTGAGCGCCGGCGCCCTGGTGGTGCTCATGCGCCGCTGCCTGGTGCCCTCCGTCCGCGGCCGCGCCTGGCAGCCCTTCCTGATCCTTGGTCTGATCAGCCTGTACTCGGTACTGTACGTGTGCGGCATGTTCAACGACCTGCCCGAAGACGTGCTGGACCTTTCCGTGGTGGCCTGCACCTTCGTGCTGGCAATCTGCGAATCGGTCATCCAGGCGGGCCTGATACCCAGCAACAGCCACTTCGACGCGTTGTTCGCCCAGACCAGCATCCCCGCGCAGATCGTGGACCGCAACGGCCGCGTGGCCTACCAGACCACAGCCTGGCCGGGGATTTCGCCCTCCTATTTTCAGGGCGAAAGCGCCGCTGGCCTTGCCGCTGCCTCCAGCACTGGCGCTGCCGCCGACTCCGCCGCCGCCAACGGCGACCGGACCTGGGCCGTGGACGCCAACACGCTGCTGCACCGCCACCCCATCACCAGCGGCGCCGTGCTGTGGGCCCAGGACCTGACGGAGCTGAACGCCGCCAAGCGCCGGCTTTCCCATACCCAGGACCAGCTGCAGGACCTGACCGTGGTGCTGCAGGCGGAGTCCCAGACCGCCGCCGAGCGCGCCCGCATCGACGTGGGCAACGACCTGTTCGACCGCATTGCCAAGGAGCTGCAGAAGCCCATCCAGAACCTGGACGACATCCTGACCCGCACCGCCGACGAGCCCGACGACCCCGTCCGCGACCGCAACGCCCTGCGCACCGCCTGCCTGGCGGGCACCTACGTGAAGCGCCGCGCCAACCTGATCCTGCTGGAGCAGAGCAACGACCGCATCCCCGGCGAGGAGCTGGTGCTGTGCCTGCGCGAATCCAACGAGTCCCTGAAGGCCTGCGGCATGCCTGCCTACCTGGACGCCCAGGCGGAGGGAACCCTGCGGCCCCGCACCGCCATGGTGGCCTACGACCTGCTGCACGTGGCGCTGCAGCAGGTGGGCACGGCCCGGATCCAGAGCCTGCTGGCCAACATCCGCATTACCGAGGGCACGGTGAGCATCAAGGCAACGCTGGACGCCACCGTTCCCCTGGACGAAAACGCCGGCGCCGAGCTAGCGCCGCGATTCCAGGACATCCCCGGCATAGACGTGGACGCCCAGATGTCCCGCGAACAGGATTCGTTCTTCCTGCACCTGACCATGAGGGAGCGTGATGACGCATGATCGACGGCATCTTCGCCCCCACGGACCCGACTGTTGCGCTGAGCCTGTGCGGAATCCTGGCCATCCTGCTCCTGGCCTGCGCCTTCCCCCAGTTCGCATGGCTGGTCCAGAGCCTGCTGGACCGCCCGTCGGTGCGCTCGGTCACGCCGCCGGTGCTGCTGGCGCTGGCCAACGGATTGATGCAGGCCAGCTTGCTGTATGCATCGCCCTTGCAGCCGGACAGCCATCCGCCCGCCCTGGTGACCTGCGCGCTGCTGGTGCTGAGCTCGGTCGCCCTGGCGGTGACCACGGCGGTCATGTGCTGGCACATGCTGCGACGCACCCGGCTCACGACCAGCCGCTTCTCCATCCTGGAGAGCCTGAACGACCTGCCCGCCGGCGCGGTGTTCTACGATGCCGACGGCCGCTGCTACCTGACCAACCGCACCATGGCCGCGCTGTGCGAGCAGATCACTGGCGCGCCGCTGATGAACGGCAACCTGCTCTGGGAGCAGCTGGAGTCCGGCCCGTTGAACGCCCGGCGCGTCAGCTCCGGTCCACGCCCCGTCTACCAGCTGGCCGACGGCAGCTTCTGGCAGTTCACCCGCAGCGCCATCCAGGTTGACGGCGTGCCCCTGTGGCAGCTGTTCGCCGCGGACGTCACCGCCCAGCAGCAGATCAACGACCAGCTGGAGGAAAAGAACCAGGAGCTGCGCGACCTGGCCAAGCGCCTGGCGCGGCACAACAGCCAGGTCACCGACCTAACCCGCCGCAAGGAGATCCTGCACACCAAGACCCAGATCCACGACCAGATCGGCCACGCGCTCATCAGCACCCGCGCGTACCTGGCCGCAACCGCGCCCGGGGCCGCCGGCAGCGCCGCCGGGGCCGCCGGAG
>JAUNCQ010000047.1 GCA_030526515.1 Coriobacteriia bacterium | reverse complement strand
GAAGGGAAGGAACGGCGAGGCCAGAAGAATTTACACACTAATCGGGACTTGACTCTGGATTAAGTCGTTGAGCTCGCTAAACTCGCAAATTTGTCGAAGACCCCTCTCTAAACTCCCCGTTCTGTCGTGGAAGCTTGCTGTCATCGAAATAACCGATAAGGTACCGCAAATCCTTGTGGATGACGGTGCTTTTGCCCGACGTGGCGGAGGCCGGAGGTCGTCGCGCGCATAATCGGGGCTTCTCAAAAGGGAAAAGGAAAAGAAGAAGGAGAAGCTCATATGTGTGCTCAGGAGAATCGTTCTAAGACCCGGTCCATGGCGTACGTGGCGCTGTGCATTGCCATCATGGCGGTTTCCGCGTGGGTGACGGTGCCCATCGGCCCGGTTCCGGTGACGCTGCAGATGTTCGCGTTCACCTTCGCCATCGTGATCCTTCGCCCCAGCGAGTGCCTGGCGGCAACTGCAGGCTATCTGCTGCTGGGTGCCGTGGGCCTGCCCCTGTTCAGCGGCATGCAGGGCGGCCTGGCCAAGCTCATGGGCCCCACCGGCGGCTTCCTGTGGGGATATATCTTCGGCGTGGCGGCGGCGACTGCGCTGCTGGCCGCGGTGCGCAAGAGCGGCCTTGCCCCTCAGCAGAAGGGCGAAGGCTCCGGCGTGGGCGCGTTCCTGCGCAACTTCGGCTGGGAGATCCTGGCCGGCGTGGTGTTCACGGCCATCGCCTACGTGTGCGGCACCTTCCAGTTCACCGTGGTCATGAACGCCAGCGTTGCGGAGGCCCTGGCAGCGTGCGTGCTTCCCTTCGTCCTGATTGACTTCGGCAAGATCGTGGCTGCCGTCCTGGCTGCCGACGCCGTCCGTGCGGTGATTCGTCGTTAGCGTCATCGGGACATATGCCGTTCTGCCGAATTAGTCCGCCTTGGGGTCTCCAAGGATGGTGCTGAAGCGTAGAATGTTCGTTTGCAAAAAACGAGTAGAAGAGCAAGGCATCCTGGAGGAACCATGGCGGACGAACAGCGCAGCGACGACCTGACCACCCCTGACGAACCGGCACCGGAGGGAAACGCCCGCGTGACCCGCATGGGCTCGGGCTCCATCCCCGCGCTGATTGCCGAGTTCGCCATCCCGTCCATCGTGGGCATGCTGGTCAACGGCGCCTACAACCTGATCAGCTCCATCTTCCTGGGCCAGGCCCTGGGCGAGCTCGGCCTGGCGACGGCCACCGCGGCCAACCCCACCATGATCCTGTTCCTGGCCCTGTCCATGCTGGTGGGCATGGGCGGCAACGCCCTGTGCGCCCTGCGCCTGGGCGAGGGCAAGCATGACGAGGCCGAGCGCGTGCTGGGCAACACCGTGACCCTGGGCCTGATGATCTGGATGGTGGTGCTGTTCATTGCCTGGTGCCCCTTCACCCTTGACCTGCTGCTGACCCTTTCCAGCGTCACACCGGAGGTCCGTCCCTACGCCGAGCTGTTCATCCGCGTGCTGTCCACGGGCTTTGCCCTGCAGATGGTGGGCATGGGCGTGAACAACTTCATCCGTACCGCGGGCGCTCCGCTGCGTGCGCTGCTGACCATGGTCATCGGCGCCGTTTCCTGCACGGCCTTCAGCTTCCTGTTCGTCATGGTGCTGGATTGGGGCGTGTTCGGCAGCGGCCTTGCCACGGTCTGCGGCCAGGCCATCTCCTGCGCGTCGGTGCTGTGGTACTTCATCTTCACCAAGAAGTCCCCGCTGAAGCTGCGTGGCCGCAACCTGCGCCCCAGCGTCCCGGTCATGACCAAGATCCTGCAGTTGGGCCTTGCCAGCTTCGCCGTGCAGGTGGCTGCGTCCATCGTGAACGTGGTCACCAACTACGTGCTGGCCACCTACGGCGCCATCCATCCCATGGGCGCCCAGAACGCCCTGGCCTCCATCGGCGTGGTCCAGCGCATTGCCATGTTCGCGGTGCTGCCGGTCATCGGCGTGTCGGCAGCCATTCAGCCGCTGCTGGGCTTCAACTACGGCGCCCGCTTGATCCCGCGCGTGCGCACCACCTTCCTGATGGGCGTGGCCACGGGCATGGGCCTGGCCACCTTCCTGTGGGCGCTGATCATGCTGTTCCCCAACCAGCTGGTGGAGTTGTTCGGCATCACCGACACCGCCCTGAGGGACTTCACCGTCTTTGCCCTGCAGGTCCAGGTGGCGCTGCTGCCCCTGTGTGGCTTCCAGATCGTGGGCTCCAACTACTTCCAGGCCACCGGCCAGCCGCTGAAGTCCACCATCCTGTCCCTGTCCCGCCAGGTGATCTTCCTGGTGCCGCTGCTGGTGATCATGCCGGCCGTGCTGCCGGGCATGGTTCCCTCGCTGACGGGCCTGGATGCCGTGTACTTTGCCACGCCCATTGCGGACGGGCTCGCCATTCTGGTGACCTTCGTGGTGGTGCTGCGCGAACTGGGTCGCCTGCGTAAGATCGAGCGGGGCGAAATTCAGGTCGTGATCTAGCTAGATAGCAGGAGGGGAGGGCCTTCCGCGTAGGCATGCTGCAGAAGCTCCGCAGCCTTACGCATACCTATGCGGAAGGCCCTCCCCTTGTTTCAGGTTCGGACTGATTTGGAGGCTCGATCTTTAAGCGGGCGTCCTGGCGCTTGCCAGCGGGGACTACTCGTGGAAGCGGTAGCCGTAGCCGCGGACGGTTTCGATGACCTTGGGGTCCACGCCGGCGTTGCGGATCTTGTCGCGCAGGCGCTTGATGTGGGTATCCACCGTCTTGGTGGTGGTCAGGTAGTCCCAGCCCCAGGCCTCGCGTAGCAGGTCTTCGCGGGATACCACGTTGCCGGCGTTGCGCATGAGGAAGCTCAGCAGCTCGAATTCGCGGGGCGTCAGCTGGATCTCGGTTTCGCCATGGAAGGCGGTATGGGCGTTTTCGTCCAAGGAGATGCCGCTTGCCTGGATCAGGCCCTTTTCCGGAGCCTGGTCAGCCGCGGGAGCGGCAGCGGTGCTGCGACGGAGCAGGGACTGGACGCGGGCGCACAGCTCGGGGTCGCTGAAGGGCTTGGCCAGGTAGTCGTCGGCGCCCACCTCGAACCCGATGATCTTGTCCAGCTCCTTGTTGCGGTCGGAGATCATGAGGATGGGGGCCTGGGTGACCAGGCGCAGGCAGCGGCACAGCTCGTAGCCGTCAACGGTGCCCGGCAGCGACGTGCTGATGACGAACAGGTCGAAGGTTTCCTCCTCCTGCTGCATGGTGCGCAGGGCGGTGGCGGCGTTGGGCTGGGCCTCGACCGCGTGGCCCTTGGACTCCAGGGCGGCGATGATGCGCTCCACCACGGAAAGGCTGTGCTCGACGACCAGGATCCTAGAAGTTTCCGTTGCCATGCTGCTCCCTTCGACTGTCACGTGGGCAAACGCCCGCGAACTGCGTATTTGTCCCTATTCTATATCAATGGCGAATGGAGCGCGTGGCGGCTTTTTCGCCCTATGAAAGGCCATGATGCGGTAATGTAGCGGGCTGAGCGAAGGAAAGGCCGCGGTGAAGGGAGCGCTCGTGCTGCTTGCGATTGACGTGGGAAACACCCAGACGGTGATTGGCGCCTATGACGGGGAGCGGCTGGCGCATAGCTGGCGCGTGGCCACCGTGAAGGGCCAGACCGGGGACGAGATCCGCACAACCCTGAGCATGCTGTTCCTGGCTGACGGCTTTGACGTGAGCGCTGTGGACGGTGCCGTGCTGAGCTCCGTGGTTCCGCGGCTCACCGGTGCCTGGGAGCGGGCGCTGGAGCGGATGCTGGGGGTGCAGGTGCTGGTGTGCAGCGCCGCCACTGCCGGCGACCTGTTCCCCGCGAACTACGGGAACCCGGCGGAGGTGGGTGCCGATCGCGTGGCGGACTTCATCGGCGCGCGGATGCGCTACGGCGCGCCCTGCGTGGTGGTGGACTTCGGCACGGCCACCAACATTGAGCTGGTTGACCGGGAGGGCCGCTTTGCGGGCGGCATCATCGCGCCGGGCGTGGAGACGTCGGCGAACGCGCTGTTCAGCTTGGCCTCCAAGCTGACGGGCACCGAGCTGGTGGCACCGGAGCTTCCCCTGGGCCAGAGCACGGACCAAGCGGTGCGCTCGGGCATTGTGATGGGCGAAGCGGACCGGGTGGACGGCCTGGTGCGGCGCATCTTCGAGCAGGTGGGCTACACGGCGCCGGTGGTGGCAACCGGCGGGCTGGCCGGGGTCATAGCGCCTCTTTCGTCCTGCATTACCGAAGTCAACCCTGATTTGACCCTTGAGGGCCTGCGTGCGCTGTACGAGCACAAGATGGCATAGACTGTAGCTGGATAACGTGCGGCGCAGTTGCGGAGCGCCGCTTGACCATAGGGAAGGACAGACAGGATGCTGACCGATATTGAGATCGCGCAGGCAGCAGAGCCGCGCAACATCACCGAGATTGCCCAGGCCGCGGGCGTGCCGGAGAAGTACCTGGAGTGCTACGGCAAGTACAAGGCCAAGGTCGACTACAACCTGCTCCGTGAGGAGGAGCATCAGGACGGCAAGCTGGTCCTGGTGACCGCCATCAACCCGACGCCTGCAGGCGAGGGCAAGACCACGACTACCGTGGGCCTGGCCGATGCCCTGCGCAAGCGCGGCAAGAACTGCGTGGTTGCCCTGCGCGAGCCCTCCCTGGGCCCCGTGTTCGGCATCAAGGGCGGCGCTGCCGGCGGTGGCTATGCCCAGGTGATTCCCATGGAGGACATCAACCTGCACTTCACCGGCGACTTCCACGCCATCGGCGCTGCCAACAACCTGCTGGCCGCCCTGCTGGACGCCCACATCCACAACGGCAACGAGCTGGGCATTGACGTGCGCAAGATCACCTGGAAGCGCGTGGTGGACATGAACGACCGCCAGCTGCGCAACATCGTGTGCGGCCTGGGCGGCAAGGCCCATGGCGTGCCTCGCGAGGACGGCTTCGACATCACCGTTGCCTCCGAGATCATGGCTATCTTCTGCCTGGCCACCAGCATCACCGACCTGAAGGAGCGCCTGGGCCGCATCGTGGTGGGCTACACCTACGACGACAAGCCGGTCACCGCTCATGACCTGCATGCCGAGGGCGCTATGACCGCGCTGCTGAAGGACGCCCTGAAGCCGAACCTGGTGCAAACCCTGGAGGGCACCCCGGCTTTCGTCCACGGCGGTCCGTTCGCCAACATCGCACACGGCTGCAACTCCATCATGGCAACTCGCATGGCCATGACCCTGGGCGACATTGCCGTGACCGAGGCAGGCTTCGGCGCTGACCTGGGTGCCGAGAAGTTCCTGGACATCAAATGCCGCCTGACCGGCCTGAAGCCGGATGCCGTGGTCGTGGTCGCCACCGTGCGCGCCCTGAAGAACAACGGCGGCGTGCCGAAGGACAAGCTCAACGAGGAGAACCTGGAGGCCCTGGAGGCCGGCCTGCCCAACCTGCTGCAGCATGTTGAGAACATCACCCAGGTCTACAAGCTGCCCTGCGTGGTGGCCATCAACGCGTTCCCGACCGACACCAAGGCCGAGCTGGACCTGGTCGAGGCCAAGTGCAAGGAGCTGGGCGTGAACGTGGCCCTGTCCGAGGTGTGGGCAAAGGGCGGCGAGGGCGGCCTGGCCCTGGCTGACGAGGTCATGCGCCTGGTCCAGGAGGGCGACGCCGAGGGCCGCTGCGCCGACACCTTCGAGTTCGCCTACGAGTCCGACCTGACCCTGGCCCAGAAGATCGAGAAGATCGCCCAGCGCATCTACCATGCCGACGGCGTGGTGGTGGAGCCCAAGGTCAAGAAGGAGATCGCCAAGCTGGAGGCCCTGGGCTTCGGCGACATGCCGGTGTGCATGGCCAAGACCCAGTACAGCTTCTCCGACGACGCCACCAAGCTGGGTGCTCCCCGCGGCTTCAACGTGACGGTCCGCGACATCAAGGTCAGCGCTGGCGCCGGCTTCGTGGTTGCCCTGACCGGCTCCATCATGACCATGCCCGGCCTGGGCAAGAGCCCGGCTGCGTTCCGCATTGACGTGGACGAGACCGGCAAGATCTCCGGCCTGTTCTAGCGCCGGGGCGGGCAGCCCGTGCGGGGCGTGCCTGCAGTGACATACGCTCTTGGGGCCCGCGGCTTCGGCTGCGGGCCTTCTTGCGTCCGGGGCTGGCAGGGCGGTGGGCGAAAGGGGCGGTGCGCTAGGTAAAATTTCGTGCCAAAGCGGCCTGAACGTGGGAAAATTAAACGCTAAAGCATTCGCGCCCGCGCCGGATCCGGCGGCGGGCCTTGGACGCCCCGCCCGCGCCCCTGGCGCCCGGGGCCGAACGAAGGGAAGACTCGTGATCGACACCACGTTTCTGGACGAGCTGGCATCGAAGGCGCCCACGCCGGGCGGCGGCGGTGCGGCGGCATACGCGGGCGCGCTGGGCGCGGCCCTGGCCATCATGGTCGGCAACCTGACCGTGGGCAAGAAGAAGTACGCGGACGTGGAGCCGCAGATCCGCATGGCCATGGACGATCTGGAGGCCATCCGCGGCGAGCTCACCAAGCTCATCGATCGCGATGCCGAGGCCTTCGCCCCGCTGGCAGCCTGCTACGGCATGCCCCGCAGCACCGACGAGGAGCTGGCCGCCCGCGAAGCCGCCATGCAGGAGGCCCTGGTCGGCGCCTGCGAGGTGCCGCTGGAGATCATGAGGGCCAGCCTGGAGGTCCTGGAGGAGTGCGACTTTCTGGCCAAGAACGGCAGCCGCCTGGCCCTGTCCGACGTGGGCTGCGCGGTGGCCATGGCCCACGCGGCGGTGCATGCGGCCAGCCTGAACGTGATCATCAACATCAAGTCCATCACCGACGCGGCCCGCGCGGCGGAGTACCAGCAGCGCATGGACGCCATGATCGCGGCGGCGGACCAGCTGCGCGAGCAGCTGTATCCGCTGGTGGTGGAGCAGATCAGCAAGTAGGACCGAGGAGCCGTCCGTGCCGCAGCCGCGGCGCAGGGCCGGCACGGCGCCGGGGCCGCGGGGCCCGCGGGCAACGCAAGAACGAACGGCGGGTCGCAGCGGCCCGTGCATAGGACGAAAGGGAATCTCATGGCAGAGCAGCTTCTGGGCAAGAAGGTAGTGGCCGAAATGAAGGAGCGCATCATCGCGCGGGTCGAGGCGCTGAAGGAGCAGGGCGTTGAGCCGCTGCTGGCCTTCGTGCGCGTGGGCGACCGCGGTGACGACCTGTCCTACCAGCGCACCGCCACCAAGCGTGCCGAAAGCCACGGCATTGCCACCCGCGAGTTCGTGCTGCCGGCAACCGCCACGGACGCTGACGTGGCCGCCGTGCTGGAGCAAGTCAACCAGGACCCGGCCATCCACGGCTGCCTGATGTTCCGTCCGCTGCCCAAGCCGCTGGACAACGAAGCCGCCGCTGCGCTGCTGGATCCCGCCAAGGACATCGACGGCATCACCGAGGAGTCCCTGGGCGCCGTGTTCATGGACGCCGACCAGGGCTTCCCGCCCTGCACCGCCCAGGCCTGCGTGGAGATGCTGGACTCCTACGGCATTGCCATCGAAGGCAAGCACGTGGTGGTCATCGGCCGCAGCCTGGTCATTGGCAAGCCGGTCAGCCTCATGCTGCTGCGCCGCAACGCCACCGTGACCATGGCCCACTCCCGCACCAAGGACCTGGCCGCCCTGACCCGCCAGGCGGACGTGGTGGTCTGCGCCACCGGTCGCGCCAAGGCCTACGGCGCCGAGTTCTTCGCCCCGGGTCAGACCGTCCTGGACGTGGGCATCAACTTCGACGCCGAGGGCAACCTGTGCGGCGACGTTGACTTTGCCCAGGTGGAGCCCGTGGTGGCTGCCATCACCCCGGTGCCGGGCGGCATCGGCAGCGTGACCACCGAGTGCCTGATGGACCACGTGGTGACCGCCGCTGAGCGCGCGGCTCAGCGCTAGGGGACGAAAAACACCATGGACCTGACCGACTTTTCCCTGGTGGCCCGCACCGAGTCCGCCGACCAGACCAAGCAGGTGGCGGCCGCCTTGGCCGATCAGCTGCAGCCGGATGACGCGATCCTGTTCACCGGCGACCTGGGCGCGGGCAAGACCCAGTTCGTCCAGGGCGTGGCTGCCCAGCTGGGCGTGGCGGATGCGGTCACCAGCCCCACGTTCAACATACTCATCAGCTATCAGGGCGGTCGCCTGCCGTTGCACCACTTCGACCTGTATCGGCTGGAGGACCCCGACGAGCTGGACGACATTGCCTTCTTCGAAACCGTGGAGGGCGGCGGCGCCAGCTTCGTGGAGTGGTCGGAGAAGTTCCCCGACCACATGCCCGAAGACGCCCTGCACGTTGACATGGGCGTGGTGCTGGAGCGCCCCGATTCCCGCGTGATCAGGGCATTTGCCGAAGGAACCCGTGCCGAGCAGCTGCTGGCGGCCTGGACCGCCGCGCTGTAGAAGGAAAACCCGCATGAACGAACCCAAGTACGTACTGGCATTCGATACCGCCAATGAGGTCATAGCCCTGGGCCTGGGCCGCCTGGACGCCGCCGCGCGCCAGGTGGAGCCGGTGGCCCAGCGTCTGGTGCCCGCCCATCGCGCATCCAACACCCAGCTGGTGCCCCAGGTGGACCAGCTGCTGACGGAGGCCGGCGTGGCCCGCGACCAGGTTGCCTGCGTGTGCTGCGGCCGCGGCCCGGGCAGCTTCACCGGCGTGCGCATCTGCATGGCCACGGCCAAGGGCATTGCCCAGGCGCTGGGCGTGGGCCTGGTGGGGGTTTCATCCCTGGACGCCGTGGCGTGGACCGCGTGGGCGGCCGGCAACCGTGGCAACCTGCTGGTGGCTGCGGACGCCATGCGCAAGGAAGTGTATCCGGTGCGCTATGCGCTGGGCGAAAGCGCCGCCATGCGCCTGACCCGCGACCGGGTCGTGAAGGCCCAGGCCTTCGCCGCGGAGCTGGCCGCCGAGCGCGGGGGAGCCGCCGGCGCTGACGCCGTGGCCGCGAGCCCCGACGCCCCTGAGCTGCTGGTGGCCGGCGATGCGCTGGTCAAGTACGCTGACCTGCTTTCCCCTTGGGGCACCGTGCTGCCCGAGGACGTGTGGACGCCCACCGGCGCCGGCCTGCTGCTGGCCCTGCAGGACGTCTGGCAGGCAGGGGAGGCCGACCCGCTGGACGCAGCCCGCCACAACCCGGCCTTCGCCCTGCCGGTCTACACCCGCCTGTCCGACGCCGAGGAAAACGAGCGCGTCCGCCTGGCCAAGGGCGACGCCTCCACCAAGGGCACCCACGGCGACCGTCACGTGACCATGAACGACACCGCCATCCCCAACGCCCGCGGCGGCGCATCCGGCGTGGCCTACAAGCCCCTGGACGCCGTGCACGCGGCCGCCGTGGCGGAGCTGGAGCAGCAGCTCATGGGCACCGACGCCTGGAACGAGCACCTGGTGGCCGACGAGCTGGGCCGCGCCGACCGCGTGTGGTGGATGGCCCTGGCGGCGGATCCGTCGCTGCCGGTGCCGGCCGACGCCCCGCTGGTGGGCTACGCCGGCGGCATGGTGGTGGACGGCGACGTGCAGATCCTGAAGATCGCCACCCGCGTTGACTACCAGCGCCGGGGCGTGGGCCGCGAGCTGCTGGCCCGCGTGGCCGACGACGCCCGCAACCTGGGCGCCACCACCTGCTCCCTGGAGGTCCGCGCGTCCAACGACGGCGCCCAGGCCTTCTACGCCAGCCGCGGCATGGCCAAGCTGGGCAAGCGCCCCCGCTACTACTCCGACCACGAGGACGCGGTCATCATGCAGGGTCCCCTGTCCGGCATCCTGGCTCCCCGCGAGCAGCGGGTGGGCGGCATGGACCTGCAGAGCCTCCGCTACGACGGCACGGTTGCCGTCACCGCGGACCTGGCACAGCAGGACGAAACCCCCGCTCCGGCTCCCGTCGACCCCGCCCAGGTGGCGGAGGTCCTGGCCGCGGTGCCCCGTCCGCTGGTGTTCGCCATAGAAAGCAGCTGTGATGAGACCGCCGCGTCCATCGTGGACGGCACCGGCCGGGTGCTGTCCAGCGTGGTGGCCAGCCAGATTGACTTCCACGCCCGCTTCGGCGGCGTGGTGCCGGAGATCGCAAGCCGCAAGCACACCGAGGCCATCTGCGGCGTGTGCGACGAATGCTTCGACGTGGCCGCGACCGAGCTGGGCCTGCCCGCCGGCGCCCTGACCTGGGCGAACCTGGACTGCGTGGGCGTGACCTACGCGCCTGGCCTGCTGGGTGCGCTGGTGGTGGGCGTGGCCTTTGCCAAGGGTGCGGCCTGGGCGGCTGACAAGCCCTTCGTGGGCGTGAACCACCTGGAGGGCCACCTGTACGCTAACAAGATCGGCCGGCCGGACTTCGCCCCGCCGGCGGTGGTCAGCCTGGTCAGCGGCGGCAACACGCTGCTGGTGCACATGCGCGGCTGGGGCGACTACCAGACGCTGGGCTACACCATCGACGACGCGGTGGGCGAAGCCTTCGACAAGGTGGCCAAGGCCCTGGGCCTGGGCTATCCCGGCGGCCCCATCATCAGCCGCTATGCCGCCGACGGCGACCCGGACGCCATCCCGTTTCCCCGCGCCATGCTCCACTCCGGCGACCTGCGCTTCAGCCTGAGCGGCCTGAAGACCGCCGTGACCACCTACATCAACCAGGAGCGCGCCGCGGGCCGGGATCTGAACGTGCCCAACGTCTGCGCCAGCTTCCAGGCGGCGGTGGTGGACGTGCAGGTTGCCAAGGCCAAGACCGCCCTTGAGCAGACCGGCGCCAAGGAGTTCTGCCTGGGCGGCGGCGTGGCGGCCAACCCCATGCTGCGCGCGGCCTACCAGGACCTGTGCAACCGCATGGGCGTGCGCCTGACCATGCCGCCTATGAGCGCCTGCACCGACAACGCCGCCATGATAGCCCTGGTGGCCCTTGACCGCCTGCAGCAGGGCAAGGTGTTCGACCTGAGCGTGGACGCCCAGGCCCACGCCGACCTGGACCAGCCCTACTAAGGGCATCCCTTCCCCAACAGCAGCGGAGCCGCGCCCGGATGGACGCGGCTCCCTTTGGTTTGTGCGTGAAAGTGCGGGACGAAAACCGGCGTTTTCGCCCTAATCCAGATCCTCGGCGCTCAGCAGCTGGGCGAAGACCGGCTCGCCGCTGAAGTTCAGGCCGCGGGCCAGCGCCTCCGCCTGCTCCAGGGAAAACGCCGGGTCCGCGTAGCGGGGCAGCCACAGGGCCACGTCGGCCCGGGCGGCCTCCACCAGGTCGTCGAAGCTGGCGGTGCTCTGCTGGTCCGTAAAGGGGTTCGTCCAGGGCTCGCGGGCGCTGTTGGCGAAGGGGGTGTCCTCCATCTCCACGGGGCGATGCATCATGGCGCGGGCGAAGGCCGCCTTGCCCACGCGGCCCTCCAGCAGGCGCAGGGTGTTGCGCTTGATGCCGCGGGGGGAGTGGAAGAAGGCCTGCACCGCGCGGAAGGCGAAGACCGCCTGCAGGAACAGGTCCTCGGGCACGGCCTGGCCCAGCACCTGGTCGGCCACCTGCACGTACATGCGGCTGATGGCGTGCAGGGCGGCATCGCTGCACTTCAAGATCTCGTCCTGCGGGGCGAACTGGGCCACGGTCTTGCCGGTGTGGGTGAACAGGGTCATCTCGTCCAGCTCGGTTTCGATGACGGCGTGGACGTCACTGCCGTTGTTGCGGTCCAGGCCCGGCTCGCCGGCATCGCACAGGGCGTACTCCTGGGCGTACACCAGCGGGTGTACCGTGCGGTCCAGCAGGTAGTGGCACAGGAAGCCCAGGGCGTAGGCGCGGCCGACGGGACGCTGGGTTTCGTCCAGCTGCTCTGCTGCCTGGCGCATGACATGCAGCACCTCCGCCGGCTTTTCCGCGTGCAGGGCGCCGCCGATCTTGGCCCGGTCCTTCAGCAGCGGATTCACGATCAGGTAGAACAGCGGGTCGGGGCCCTGGCTGCCCAGGATGAAGGCGTCGTGCTCGTCGAAGCTGTAGCCCACGTGGCTGCTGTGGTCTTCATAGGCCTGGTGGGCGAAAAAGTCGTGGGTGATGATGGCAGGCATGGGATCCTCCTTGCGGATGCTACCTTGATTCGGCCTTCTATCTTATACAATGGGACGCGCGCGTGCGCCGTCCGGGCGCGCCTGCACAAAACAACCAGCCAAGGGAGGATCATGGCCGCGCAGAAGATGACGAAGCAGGAACGCAGTTGGGTGCTGTACGACGTGGGCAACTCCGCCTTCGTCATGCTGTCCACGGCGCTGATTCCCGTGTACTTTGCATCCCTGGCCGAGCCGGGATCGTCGGTGACCGTGGCCTGGGGCCTGGCGGAAACTGTGGCCAGCCTGGTGCTGGCACTGCTCATGCCCGTGCTGGGCAGCCTGGCGGACGTTGCCGGCAACAAGAAGAAGTTCCTGGTGGGCACCATCGGCACCGGCGCGCTGTTCTGCGCGGCGCTGGGCGTTCCCGCCACCGCGGTGCCCTTCCTGGTGGTCTACGTGGTGGCCGCCATCATGCTCAACGGATCCATGGTGTTCTACGACGCCTTCCTGGTGGACGCCACCACCGAAGATAGGTTCGACACCGTTTCCTCCCACGGCTACGCCTGGGGCTACATTGGCTCCTGCATTCCCTTCGTGGCGTGCCTGGCAGTGGTGCTGGGCGGCTCCGCCGTGGGGATCGACACCGTGACTGGCATGCGCATTGCCTTCGTGATCACTGCCCTGTGGTGGGTGGCCTTCAGCGTGCCCCTGCTGCGCAACGTCAAGCAGGTCCACGGCAAGCCCCGCCCCGAGCGCCTGCTGGCGGATTCCGTCCGCGGCCTGTGGACCACCCTCAAGCGCATTGCGGGCAACCGCAAGCTGCTGCTGTTCATGGTGGCCTACTTCTTCTACATTGACGGCGTCCACACGGTCATCAAGATGAGCACCAGCTACGGCACCGACCTGGGACTGGACTCCACCGCCCTGGTGCTGGCGCTGCTGGTGACCCAGTTCGTGGCGTTCCCCGCGGCCATTGCCTACGGCCGCCTGGCCAAGCGCTTCGGCACCATGCGCATGCTCATGGTGGGCGTGTTCGCCTATGCGTGCATTGTCCTGTACGCGGCCTTCTGCATGCGCACCGCCGCCCAGTTCTGGGTGCTGGCCATTTGCGTGGGCCTGTTCCAGGGCGGCATCCAGGCGCTGAGCCGCTCCGAGTTCGGCAAGCTCATCCCCAAGGAAAACGCCAACGAGTACTTCGGCTTCTTCGACATCTTCGGCAAGTACGCCGCCGTCATGGGCACCCTCATGGTCAGCGCGTTCACCATGGCCACGGGCAATCCGTCCATGGGCGTGCTTTCGCTGGGCATCATCTTCGTGGCCGGCTTCATCTGCCTGGTGCTGAGCGAGCGGGCGAAATAACCCCCGATCCCTTCGGACGGGCCTTTCGCCCTAGCTATGCGAAAGGACCTGCGCAGCCGTTCGCATAGCTAGGGCGAAAGGCCCCTCCTGCCGTTGGGGGTATAGCACGCCGTTCGCGGTTGAGCGGGGGGTGTGGGGCACAGCGGGTGCTTTTGCGTGCTATAGTGAGCCAATTAATCTAAGTGACTCAAGAGCACCAAGTGAGGGAAGAACATGTCCTTGATTGTTGCAAAGTTCGGCGGCACGTCCGTTGCCTCGACCGAGCGCATCCGCAACGTGGCCAAGCGCCTGGTGAAGATGAAGCAGGAAGGCCATGACGTGGTCGCCGTCGTGTCGGCCATGGGCAAGAGCACCGACGAGCTGGTGGCCATGGCCGCCGCCGTCAACGACAACCCGCCGGCCCGAGAAATGGACCGCCTGCTGTCCACCGGCGAGCAGGTTTCCATGACGCTGCTGGCCATGGCCATCAACGCCCTGGGCGTTCCGTCCATGAGCTTCACCGGTCGTCAGGCCGGCATCCGCACCGACGAAGCCCACGAGAAGGCCAAGATCGTCAGCATCGACGCCGAGCGTATCATGTCTGCTGTCAACGATGGCAACATCGCCGTCATCGCCGGCTTCCAGGGCATCGACGCCAACGGCGACATGACCACCCTGGGCCGTGGCGGCTCCGACACCACCGCCGTTGCCGTGGCCTATGGCCTGAACGCCGACGAGTGCCAGATCTTCAGCGACGTGGAGGGCGTGTTCACCGCCGACCCCCGCGTGTGCCCCCATGCTAAGAAGCTGGACGAAATCTCCTACGACGATATGCTGGAGCTTTCCAGCGCCGGCTCCGGCGTGCTGCAGATGCGCGCCGTGGAATTCGCCCGCAAGTACAACGTAGTCATTCATTCCCGTTCCGCGTTTTCCGACAAGCCCGGAACGCTTGTTAAGGAGGCTTCCATGGAAAAGGCCGTCGTAACCGGCATCGCCCACGACACGTCCGAGGTCAAGGTCACCGTCCGTAGCATCCCCGACGTCTACGGCGTGGCCGCTGCGCTGTTCACCGGCCTGGCCGAGGCTCAGGTCAGCGTCGACATGATCATCCAGAACCTGTCCAACGACGGCCTGGCTGACATCAGCTTCACCTGCCCGGGCAAGGACCTGCCCCGCGCCAAGGAGGCCCTGAAGAAGCTCATGCCGGAAATCAACGCCCGCGAGTTCGGCGTGGACGAGGACATTGCCAAGGTTTCCCTGGTGGGCACCGGCATGAAGTCTTCCCCCGGCGTTGCCGCCAAGGCCTTCAGCACCCTGGCCGAAAACGAGATCAACATCCTGGCCATCTCCACCAGCCCCATCCGCCTGTCCGTGGTGGTCAACAGCGCCCAGGCCGTGGACGCCGTGCGCTGCCTGCACACCGCCTTCGGTCTGGATGCGGACGAGGTGTTCGAGGAGACCATGCTGAGTGCGGAAGAAATCGCCGCCAAGATGGCGAAGGGCCGTTAGGTTATTCGCTCGCGTGGTGGGGCCTTTCGCCCTAGCTACGCTTCAGAAGCTGCGCAGCCTTTCGCGTAGCTAGGGCAAAAGGCCCTCTTGCTGCAAGAAAAAAACGCCGTCGGCCCTTCGGGGTTGGCGGCGTTTTCGATTCCCGGAGCGGGGGAAAGGGCTGAGCGGAAATCCTGAGCTATGTGCGCATTGCTCTAGATTTCTGCAAGGGACCGTGGAGGCCTGCGCGTTTTTCCGACCTATGCGCACATAGGTAGGGCTTGAAGGCCGATTTCGCCCTTTTGGGTCGACCTATGTGCGCATAGGTCCGATTTTTTGCAGGGACCCTCGACGGCCTGCACGTTTTTCCGACCTATGCGCGCACAGGTCCCCTCTACTGCGGCTCCTCCAGCGGGCCCTGGGTTTCCAGGAGCTCGGGGTCGTAGGGCGGGTCGATGAGCTGCCAGTTTTCACCCTTGCGCATGTCTTCGCTGACGCTGAACCAGGCGCCGTCGGTGCCGAAGGTGTAGCCCTTGTTCACGGCTGGGTTCCAGTTGTGGGTGGCGAAGACGTGCACCTCGTCCTTGGCGCCGGCCGGGGCGGCCAGGGGATTGCCGGTGAAGGGATTCACGGCCTTGCGCACGGCGCCCTGGGTGGCCAGGGCCGGCACGTCGGCGTGGGTCATGAACTCCTGGCTGGTCTGGACGGGATGGTCTTCGCCGAAGTCCTTCACCAGAAGCAGCGGGTGGTAGGCGTCGGTATCCAGGAAGCGGGAGGTGTCGCCCTGGGCGTCCGGGTACGCGGCACTCACGTCCGCGTCGATGGTGCGTCCGTCCACGGTGAACACGTCGTAGCCGTGGTCCGCGCAGATGATCACGCGGGTGTTGTCCCAAACGCCCTGCTCACGCAGGTAGTTGAACCACTTGCCCAGCTCCAGCAGGCCGGCGGCGTTGCAGCTGTAGATGGCCTCCTGCATGTAGTCGTCCAGCTTGATGGTGGTCCCGTTCAGGGTCAGGCGGCGGGGGTTGGAGGCGTTTTCGCCCGTATTGTTGACCTGATACTCGGGAGTGTAATCGGGGCGCTGCAGGATGCAGGGCTCGTGCATGGTGTCGTTGCTCATCATGAGGAAGCTCTGGCCGTCGTCGGTGAGCTGGGTCATGTCCTTCATGTGCTTCAGGCCGTTCAGGCCGCGGATGAACGCCGGCTTCACGCCCCAGGAGCGCTGGTTGTTCTGGGAAACCGTCTGCGCCTGGCCCAGCATGAAGTTGGTGGAGCGGCACCAGCTGCCGTCGCCGTAGACCAGGCCCTGCAGCACCGCCGGGCAGATACGGAACAGGCCGTAGCGGAAGAAGTTCACCTTGTTGTTGGCCACCACGTTGGCGCACAGGTCGGGGTCCTGGTAGTAGTACATGGCGTTGTACGCGGGAATGTCCCACTTGTCGTAGATGCTGGGGTCAGGCACGTACGTGTATCCGGCGTAGGTGGGGTCGAGAACCGTCACGTCGTAGCCGTTCTTCTTGAACAGCACGGGCATGACCTTCAGGGCCTCGTTCTGCTTGCGGACCAGGCGGTCGTGGTTGCGCTCGTAGCTGCGCTCGGGGGTGTAGTCGTAGCCGCCGTACACGCAGGGGCTGGCCACGTTGGTCTTGTTGCTGAAGCTGACGGTGTTGTCGTAGAAGGTGAAGCCGCGGAACTGCTCCTTGAGCTGCGGCAGCTCCTCGCACAGGTAGGGGAAGTAGGTGCCCAGGGCGCGGTCCATCATGATCACCACGACGTTCTTGCCCGTGCGGCTCAGGGTGAAGCTGGGCTTTTCGGCCTCCGCCTGCGCCTGGAGGCGGGGGATTTCGGCGGTCACCGCCTTGCTCACGTCGCTCAGCATCAGGGCGAAAGACCCGGTCATGGTCAGCGTCGCCATGACCAGCATGACCGGCATGATGCGCACCATAACCTGGAAGCCCTTGAGCCAGGCGGCGGCCAGGGCGGCGCACACGGCGACCATCAGCACCAGGTTGCCTACCAGCTCCAGGGGGTCGTATGCCAGGTTGCGGTTGAACTCCATGGTCCACTGCAGTCGCTTGAAGCCGGCGCTCAGCATGATGAAGTTCAGCAGGCCGGCCACGCACGCCATGAGCATGATAGCGTTCAGGGCGGACTTGCCACGGTCGCTGCAGAAGGCGTACAGCAGCGTGGGCCATATGCCGAAGCAGCCGATTGCCTGCAGCAGCGAATGGGCCAGGTACCAGGAGGGATCCGCGTAGGTGACGGGGTCGATGAACGCCGTGGCACCGCGGTCGAGCACGGTGGCGGGGCCGACGCAGCCCACCAGCACGATCAGGAACAGGCAGCAGCAGATGTGCATGACCAGACTGTGGCGGGCGGGCTCGGCAGTGCGGGCCGCCTTGGCGTGGGCGGCATGGGCGCCGCGCTTGGCCTTTGCCCCCTTGCCCAGGGACTCCAGGTCCAGGGTCAGCCGCAGCAGGCAGCAGGCGGCGGTCGCGGCCACGAACACCGCGGGGCCGTAGGGGAGCATGCTGTGGACCATGGGCTGACAGGCCAGCCAGCCCATGGCGAAGCCCAGCCACAGGCAGTCCGCCGCAATTGCGGGGGCGCCCAGGGCGCGGGTGCGGCGGTGCAGTGGGATGGCCAGCAGGTTGGCCACCAACGCCATGGCAACGACCGCCGCCAAGGGCTGGCCAGTTAGGTTGAACGCCATGGTGAAGGGCAGCTCCAGCACCATGCAGGGCGGCATCAGGAAGAGCTCGTACAGAGCTTCGAGTAAGGTCATGGGGAACGTCTCCGAAAAATGCTCGTGATGTGCGTTACTTGCTCCCCGCTATTGTAAACAGTTCGTAAGGTTCATTCGCGCAAACCGTGCCGCGCAGGCTAAAAAATAGGACGCTTTGTCCAGGGTGCGTGGGCGCGGGCGATGGCGTGGCTATAATCGTGCGTAGGTGTACTCGGGGCGGCGTTTTCGCCCCATAAATATAAGAAAGGAACTCCCATGGCTTGGACGAAGGAAATGCCGGCAAATCCGGTGGTAGCCGTAGCAGGCGCAACGGGCGCCGTTGGTCGCGAGATGCTGGTGTGCCTGGAGAAGCTGAACTTCCCCGCATCCGAGGTGCGCGTGCTGGCATCGGCTCGCTCCGCAGGCCAGAAGATTCCCTTTGCCGGCTGCGGCCAGGTTCCCGCTGGCGAGCTGACCGTTCAGGAGATGACCGAGGAAAGCTTCCAGGGCGTGGACATTGCCCTGTTCAGCGCCGGTGCCAGCATCTCCAAGAAGTTCCGCCAGGCCGTGGTGGACGCCGGTGCCGTGATGATCGACAATTCCAGCGCCTTCCGCGTTGACGACGACGTGCCCCTGGTGGTGCCGGAGGTCAACGCCCACGACCTGGAGTGGCATAGCGGCGTTATTGCCAACCCCAACTGCACCACCATCCAGATGGTGGTGGCCCTGGAGCCCCTGCGCAAGCTGGGCCACATCGACCGCATTGTGGTCAGCAGCTACCAGAGCGCTTCCGGCGCAGGCGCCAAGGGCATGGCCGAGCTGGAGGACCAGACCGGCAAGGCGCTGGCCGGTGAGGACTTCGAGCCCTCCGCTTTCGCCCACCAGATCGCATTCAACTGCATCCCGCATATCGACGTGTTCATGGAGGACGGCTACACCAAGGAAGAGTGGAAGATGGTCGTGGAGACCAAGAAGATCATGGGCGATCCCATGGTCAAGGTCGCTCCCACCTGCGTCCGCGTGCCGGTGCTGCGCTGCCATTCGGAAAGCATCAACCTGGAGTTCGACCGCCCCGTGGACGTTGAGGAGGCCAAGAAGGCCCTGGCCAACGGCCTGCACGTGGTGCTGGAGGACGACCCGGCCAACAACGTGTATCCCATGCCGGCCCTGCATGCGGGCTCCTTCGACACCTTCGTGGGCCGCGTCCGTCGCGACCCCACCGTTTCCGGTGACCGCGGCCTGGCCCTGTGGGTGGTGGCCGACCAGCTGCTGCGCGGTGCAGCGCTGAACGCCGTCATGATTGCCCAGGAGCTTCTGCCCAAGGCATAGGGCGAAATATTCGCGAGCTTTTCGGCGCCGTCGGCCTTCGGGTCGGCGGCGCCGCTGTGTATAGAAAAAATTTCTTTATGGCCGAAGAGTACGCAGAGTACAAGAAGTATTTTGTGGGAATTGAGGAACGATGATTGGGATGACGATCGAGGAGTTCGTGGATACTCTTCTTTCGGGTTGGGAAATCGATTTCGTGATTGAGGGAGTTTGCTTTCACTATCAACGCTCCTGGATCGGCGATGCTTTTCAGCTTTATTTGACGACTGAGCAGGAAACTCTGTACGAATCGGTCACGCTTGACATGGATGCCGCTACTGCGGAGATTATGTCGTTGCCCATTTTTGACGATAAGTCGATTGAGGAACTTAGCCGAAGAATCACGGTGGTTTCGTCTTCGTGATACCCGAGCATGTGGGGGGTCTGTCGGGAGCTATCGGCTGACTTTTCCATGGATGCACATTAAGTGAAATGACGCGAGGGGAAAGAGAGGCGGGATCGCAGGCCTGCAAGTTAGCTCGGCGTGTGAGTCGATGTGGAGCCTGCGGTATACTGGCACCCATGAAGAAGCCGAAGAAAATACGCCTGGATGACCTGCTGGTTGAGCAGGGGTCCTTTGCCAGTCGGGACGAGGTCCTGCGTGCTGTCATGGCCCGTGAGGTCCGCGTGGACGACGTGTACGTGAGCAGCGCCGCCATCAAGGTCCTGCCCACCGCCGACATTTTCCTGAAGAATCGCAAGGCCTTCGTCAGCCGCGGCGGCCACAAGCTGCAGGGTGCGCTGGACGAGTTCGCCCAGGACGTGACGGGCCTGCGCTGCATTGACATTGGCAGCAGCACCGGCGGCTTCAGCGACTGCCTGCTCCAGGCCGGTGCCGCAAGCGTGGCCTGCGTGGACGTGAACTACGGTCAGCTGGCTTGGAAGCTGCGGCAGGACCCCCGGGTCAGCGTGTTCGAGCGCACCAACATCAAGCTTGCCGACCCGGCCGAGCTGGGCGCGCCCTTTGATCTGCTGGTGGCGGATCTGAGCTTCATCGGGCTGGCGGCCCTGGCACCCACGTTCGCCCGACTGTGCCGTACCGCGGAGGACGTGGCGGCAGGGGACAGGCCCAGCGTGTTCATTGGCCTGGTCAAGCCCCAGTTCGAAAGCGCCCACGACGAAACCGACCACGGCGTGGTCCGGGATGAGGCCGTGCGCCTGCGCACCGTCGAGGAGGTCAAGGACGCCCTGGCGGCGGAGGGCTTCACGGTCACCGGCGTGACCACCAGCCCCATCACCGGTCCCGAGGGCAACGTGGAGTACCTGGTTCGCGCCGAGTTCGGCTTGGCGTAGCTCACATTTAGCGTCCACGATGACGTGCGCAAGGGCAGCAACTGACGCCTGATCGACCCGCCGTACAAGAAGAAGGGCGCAGCTGCGGGGAAGAAGTAGCCGGCGCGCGGTGGATCAGGGTAGCGGTTGCTGCTGTGCAGTTGCTGCCGCGGGGTTCTCTTTCGCCCCGATGATGGGCGCGTGCGTGCGCTATTCGGCGCGGGTCAGGGTGGGCTCGTTCAGGCGGAACAGCTCGCCTTCGGTGCGCTGCAGGTCGTAGCCGTGGTCCAGGCAGAAGATCAGGATGGCATCGCGGCGGTCCTTGCTGTAGAGCGCGGCATGGCCGGCGGCTTGGAGGGCGCGGTTGGCCTCCCGCACGGATAAGCCCATGGCAAAGGATATCTTGAGCACGGCGTCGCGGCTGCAGTTGCGGGTTCCCTTGAAGATCTGGTAGCCGAAGGTGGCGTTGAGTTGGGCATCCCTCACGACCTGGGCCTGGCGCAGGTTCTTTTCCTCCAGCAGGTGCTGCAGGTAGTCGGCAAGGCTGCGGCTCACGAAGCTCTTGTCCTGCAGGACCTGGTCCAGGCTCTTCGCGTCCAGGATGTTGTTCAGGAGCTCTTCGGTCAGGGGCTCGGCCACGGGGAATCCTTTCGTCTGGGAATAAGAATTCATGGTATGACCAGGCCTCTCTTTCATTCATTAGCTGGCAGCTAATGCGGCTGCCCCTGCCTGCCCAGTATATTTCAGGCTGTATTGGAAGATGCGCGGGCCTGATGACGGGCTGCGGCAAATGGCGGGGCCGATTTGCAGAGCGGCCCCGCCGAGGCCGCGCCCTCGACGGCTTGCGAGAAAGGGGCATGTATGAAGAAGATTCTGGGTGTTGTTGCGGTGCTGCTGGTGCTGATGCTGGCAGTGGGCGCATGCAGCGGCGGTGGCGAGTCCAGCTCCGGGTCCAAGGACTCCGGCTCCAAGAAGGAGAAGACGGAGAAGATCGAAAAGGCCGATAAGTCTGA
>JAUNCQ010000046.1:15529-21798 GCA_030526515.1 Coriobacteriia bacterium | reverse complement strand
AGGCCTAGTATGGCGCAGTTGAAGACCCTGGCCTTCGAGGTCGGCACCGAGGAAATTCCCGCGTTCGACTTGAAGAACGCCGTCAAGCAGTGGGAGAAGATGGTTCCCGAGGCCCTGAACGGCCTGAGCATTCCCTATGGCGAGGTCAAGATCTACTCGAGCCCCCGCCGCTTGATCGCCATCGTGCAGGACGTGGCCGAGGCCACCGAGGCCGTGGACGAGGTCTTCCGCGGTCCCGCCGCCAAGATCGCCTTCGACGCTGACGGCAACCCCACCAAGGCCGCCATCGGCTTCGCCCGCGGCAAGGGCTGCTCCGTCGAGGACATTGAGCGTCGTGACGAGAACGGCACCGAGTACATCTTCGTGACGCGTCATACCCCGGCCCGCTCCGTGGCCGAGCTGCTGCCCGACACCCTGATCGGCCTGATCACCAAGCTGGCATGGCCCCGCAGCCAGCGCTGGGCTGCCAAGCGCGAGCTGTTCGTGCGTCCCGTCCGCTGGATCGTGGCGCTGCTGGGCCAGACCATCGTGCCCGTCGAGTTCGCCGAGGTGAAGGCTGACAAGTACACCTGGGGCCACCGCGTGCTGGCACCGGGCAAGCACTACGTGGAAAGCGCTGACGACCTGCTGAGCGTGGTCGAGGCCGCCTACGTGGTGAAGAGCCAGGAGGAGCGCGAGGCCGTCATCCGCGAGGGCGTTGCCCGCGCCGAGGAGCAGACCGGCTACAAGGCCGAGCTGCCGGCCAAGACCCTGACCGAGGTCATCAACCTGTCCGAGTACCCCACGGTCATGGTGGGCACCTTCGACGAGCTGTTCCTGAAGGTCCCCGAGGAGATCATCGTGGACGCCATGCTCATGCACCAGCGCTACTTCCCGCTGTATGACGGCGACCACAAGCTGACCAACAAGTTCATCATCGTTTCCAACGGCAACCCCGAGTGCGAGCCCGCCATCGTGGACGGCAACGAGCGCGTGGTGGCTGCCCGCCTGTACGACGCCAAGTTCTTCTACGACGAGGACCTGAAGAAGCCGCTGGAGGCCTACGTTGACCAGCTGGACCAGGTCGTGTTCCAGGAGAAGCTGGGCACCACGCTGGCCAAGACCCGCCGCGTCACCAAGCTGGTGGAGCACCTGGCCGCCGACGCCAAGCTCTCCGAGCAGGACGCCGCCGACGCTGCCCGCGCCGCGCTGCTGGCCAAGGCCGACCTGGTGACCAATGCGGTCATCGAGTTCACCAGCGTCCAGGGCATCATGGGCTCCTACTACGCACAGGCTGCGGGCGAAACCGAGCAGGTCGCCCAGGCCATCGCCGACCACTACCGTCCGCGCTTCGCCGGCGACGAGCTGCCCCGCTCCACCGTGGGCCGTCTGGTGGCCACCGCTGACAAGCTGGACACCATCTGCGGCCTGTTCAGCGTGAACCAGGGCCCGACCGGCTCCTCCGACCCCTTTGCCCTGCGCCGCAGCGCCATCGGCATCGTGAACATGCTCGAGGCCGGCCTGGGCATTTCCCTGGATGCCGCCATCGATGCATCCCTGGACACCCTGCAGGCTGACGGCGTCGAGTTCGACCGTGCCGCCATCCGCGACCAGGTGGTCGAGTTCTTCGTGACCCGTACCAAGGTCATGCTGAAGGACAAGGGCGTGGAGCCCGACACCATCGAGGCCGTCATGACCACCGGCATCACCGAGCCGGCGATCATCATCGCCCGTGCCACCGCCCTGGAGGCTGCGCGCCAGCACAACGCCGAGACCTTCGACGACCTGGCCACTGCTTTCGCCCGTGCCAACAACCTGCGCGACGCCGAGCTGGGCGCCGATGCGGATCAGTCCCTGATGCAGCCCGGCGAGCAGGCTCTGCTTTCCGCCATCCAGGCTGCAGAGCAGCAGGTTTCCCAGGCGCTGGCCGCCGACGACTACGCCGGTGCCGTTGACTCCCTGGCTGCCCTGCGCGGTCCCATCGATGACTTCTTCGCCAACACGCTGATCATGGACGAGGACCAGGCGGTTCGCGAGATGCGCCTGAAGCTGCTGAACGCTTTCGTTGCCGTGTTCGCGAACGTGGCTGATTTCGGTAAGATGGCAAAGGGCAAGTAATCAGGCCTTGGCCGAACTTGCACGAGCTTGAGTGACTTGCCGCCCGCTGCAGACCCCTGCGGCGGGCGGCTTTGCATTATGAAGGGAGAGCGCATGGAGATGGACTTCATGTGGGAGCAGTTCAACGGTACCTGCCTTCCGACGTTCTACGTGGTCAGCGACTCCGTGGGCGTGACCGCCCAGTACATTGCCCGGGCGGTGGCGGCCCAGTACGGCGTGGCCAACCCGGCCATCGAGACCCTTTCCAAGGCCAAGACGTTCCGTGAGGTGGCGAACTTCCTGGACGCCCACTGCGCCATGCAGACGGAGGCCACCGGCTGCGACCAGATGCTGGTGCTGTGCACCGTGGTCGACGAGCAGCTGGCGGCCGAGATCCACACCTATGCCTGGAAGAGCGGTCACATCCAGGTGGTCGACCTGATGACCCCGGCGCTGACCATGATCAGCGGCATGACCAACGAAAAGCCCATGATGCTGCCGGGCGCCATGCACTCGGCGGACCAGGACTACTTCAAGCGGGTGGAGGCCATCGAGTTCACCATCGCCCATGACGACGGCAAGCGGCCTCAGGACCTGACCAAGGCGGACATCGTCCTGATCGGCCCGTCCCGCACGTCCAAGACCCCGCTTTCCGTGTACCTGTCCCAGCAGGGCCTGAAGGTGTCCAACGTGCCCCTGGATCCCCAGTCCACGCCTCCCGCGGAGCTGGGCAACGTGGACCGTCGCCGCCTTTTCGGCCTGACCACCACGCCGGATATCCTGGTGGGCATCCGCAAGCGCCGTCTTGGCTCGGCGCAGGAGGCGGTTGCGGGGCGCTATGCGGACCTGGAGTACGTGTGCCAGGACCTGGAAGCAGCCCGCTCGCTCATGCGCAAGCTGGGCTGCCTGGTCATCCATACGGAGAACCGCGCGGTGGAGGAGACCGCTCAGGAGATTTTGCGCTACTATAGGCGGTCTTTTGGCTCGTAAGGGGGTTGCGGCGCGTTACGATGCGTGCTGTCTCGTTGCCACACAGCGGGACGAACTGGCGAGCGTACGTTTCGCCCGCCTGCTTATAACGAAACGAAACTGAGTTTGTTAGGGGACAAAGGTGACTGAGACAGTCAAGCGCGTCTACGCATTCGGCACGGACGCAGAGGGTAAGAACGTTACCGAGGGCAACGCTTCCATGAAGTGGGTCCTTGGCGGCAAGGGCGCTAACCTGGCCGAGATGGCCAACATCGGCCTTCCGGTGCCTCCCGGCTTTACCATTACCTGCCAGACCTGTATGGAGTACGCCAATGCGGGCAACGTGTGGCCCGAGGGCGCTCTGGACACCATTGCCGAGTATCGTGCTGACCTCGAGGCCCGCATGGGCAAGAAGATCGGCGATGCCGAGGATCCGCTGCTGGTCTCCGTCCGCTCCGGCGCTCCGTTCAGCATGCCGGGCATGATGGACACCATCCTGAACCTGGGTCTGAACGACCAGTCCATCAACGGCCTGATCAAGCAGACCGAGAACCCGCGCTTCGCCTGGGACTCCTATCGTCGCTTCATCCAGATGTTCAGCAACGTGGTCATGGGCCTGGACGGCGACCTGTTCGAGAACGCCATCACCGCTAAGAAGATCGAGCGCAACGTGACCTCCGACACCGACCTGACCGCAGAGGACCTGCAGCAGCTGGTGGCCGAGTTCAAGCAGATCTTCGCCGACAACGTCAGCGCCGCCGACTACCCGCTGCTGGCTGCTGACGGCGTGGTCAGCTTCCCGCAGGACCCCATGGTCCAGCTGCAGCTGGCCATCGAGGCTGTGTTCGGCTCCTGGAACAACCCCCGCGCAACCCTGTACCGTCAGAAGAACAAGATCTCCGATGACCTGGGCACTGCCGTGAACGTGCAGACCATGGTCTTCGGCAACAAGGGCAACACGTCCGCTACCGGCGTTGCCTTCACCCGCAACCCCGCCAACGGCGCCAAGGAGTTCTACGGCGACTACCTGGTCAACGCTCAGGGCGAGGACGTCGTGGCCGGCATCCGCAACACCAGCCCCATTGCCGAGCTGAAGGAGGTCGAGGGCCTGGAAGAGGCTGGTAAGCAGCTGGAGGAGATCTTCGTCCTGCTGGAGAACCACTTCCGCGACATGTGCGACATCGAATTCACCATTGAGCAGGGCAAGCTGTTCATGCTGCAGACCCGCGTTGGCAAGCGCACCGCCGCTGCCGCGCTGCACATTGCCATCGAGATGGTGGGCGAGGGCCTGATCACCAAGGAGGAGGCCATCACCCGCGTCGACCCCGAGCAGATCGACCAGCTGCTGCACCCGCAGTTCAACAAGGACGCTACCTACGACGTCCTGGCCAAGGGCCTGAACGCTTCCCCCGGCGCTGCCGTGGGCGAGGCCGTATTCAGCGCCGCTGACGCTGTGGCCGCCGCTGCCGAGGGCCGCAAGACCGTTCTGGTCCGCTGGGAGACCACTCCGGATGACCTGGCCGGCATGATCGCCGCCGAGGGCATCCTGACCTCCCATGGTGGCAAGACCTCCCATGCTGCCGTCATCGCTCGTGGCATGGGCGCTCCCTGCGTGTGCGGCGTCGAGGCCCTGCGCATTGACGCTGAGGCCAAGCAGGCTGCCGTTGCCGGCACCGACGTGGTTATCCGCGAGGGCGACATGATCTCCATCGACGGCACCTCCGGCATCCTGGTGCTGGGCGCCGTGGACCTGGTCGTTCCCGAGCTCACCGGTGACCTGGACACCATCCTGGAGTGGGCTGACGAGATCCGCCACCTGGGCGTGCGTGCTAACGCGGACAACCCCGAGGATGCTCAGCTGGCCCGCGACTTCGGCGCACAGGGCATTGGCCTGTGCCGTACCGAGCACATGTTCCTGGGCGATCGCAAGCAGATCATCCAGTCCTTCATCCTGAACGAGGACGAGGAGACTCGCCAGAAGTGCATGGACGACCTGTTCGAGGCCCAGTCCGGCGACTTCTATGGCATGTTCAAGGCCATGGACGGCCTGCCGGTTATCGTTCGCCTGCTGGATCCGCCGCTGCATGAGTTCCTGCCGGCTCCGCGTGAGGTCGAGGTCGAGCTCACCAAGATGGAGGCCGCAGGCGCCGACGCTGCAGCCCTGGCCGAGAAGCGCGAGTTCCTGGAGAAGGTCGACTCCTTCGCCGAGCAGAACCCGATGCTGGGCCTGCGTGGCTGCCGCCTGGCCGTGAAGTACCCGGTCCTGCCCGTGATGCAGGCCCGCGCCATCGCCACCGCAACCGCCAAGCTGAAGAAGGAGGGCCTGGATCCCAAGCCCGAGATCATGATTCCGCTGGTTTCCGTGGTGAACGAGCTGGAGAAGCTGCGCAAGGTCGTGCTGGATGTGGTGGCCGAGGTCGCTGGCGAGTTCGGCGTTGAGCTGGACATCCCCGTGGGCACCATGATCGAGCTGCCCCGCGCTGCTGTGACTGCTGATGAGATCGCCTCCCAGGCTGACTTCTTCAGCTTCGGCACCAACGACCTGACCCAGACCACCTTCGGCTTCAGCCGTGACGACGTCGAGTCTGAGTTCATCCCGCAGTACCTGCAGGAGCACCTGCTGCCGTACAACCCGTTCGCAACCATCGACCCGGGCGTTGCCAAGCTGGTCAAGATGGGCGTTGAGCTGGGTCACCAGGGCAACCCGGACATCACCTGCGGCGTGTGCGGCGAGCACGGCGGCGATCCGGATTCCGTCAAGACCTTCCACAAGATCGGTCTGGACTACGTGTCCTGCAGCCCGTACCGCGTGCCGCTGGCACGTCTGGCCGCTGCTCAGGCCGTGCTGGAGAACAAGTAATCTCTGCGCGACGGCATAGTTGCTGACTTGCGAGGCCGCCTTCGGGCGGCCTCGCTGCGTTTGGGGGGTGGGGGAGTGGCGGGTGAGGTCGCGATGATGGCTTTTAGATCGGCGGCTTCGTTTCGTCCCCTCATGCCACTTCATCTTGATAGTGAGTATGGTTTGGCGGGTGATTTGGCGGTTCTGCTTGTGAGTGAGAATGGCGCTCGGGACTTTTGCCCGGATGCTGCCTGAAATCGCATGGTTTTGGCGTACCCTGTTCTCACTTTTGGGGTTCAGCGGCGGAGGAGGCTTGAAACGATACTCACTCTGTTGAAGGAATGGCACGGGCATCTTGCGAACCTGCAGGGTACCTTGCGAACCC
>JAUNCQ010000046.1:0-15519 GCA_030526515.1 Coriobacteriia bacterium | reverse complement strand
TGGCCCTGAGTGCGTTCAAGCGGCTTGTTTTCGCAGGGATTATGCGAATGTCGGATGCTGGGCGTGCCGAGACGCTCGAAGCTGTATGATTGCAGCTGCTGAGAAGCTCGCGGTAAATTGCGGCGCTGAAAGAACGGTGCGTATCCTTCGAGACTTCTTTGGTGTGGAGGTGATTGTATACCTGCGCCCAAAGGGGGTCTTATGCAAGTACTGCTCGATCAGCAACTGTCCGCTCTTGTCTGGCAATAGGCCAGTAAGTCCGAGGCCCGCTCGCATGCGTTGCGCAATGGCCAGACGGTGAAAGGCCATAAGTCGATTTCGCTCAACATTCCGAACGCAACAGCTCTGCTTCAGACCGAAACCTATCTTTCGTCCGGCTTCAAGACCTCGTTCGCTTCAGGTGAGTTGAAGCAGGTTCTTGCAGATTTTGGATTGGCAAGTCATGCGTCATTTGCCGTATTCGATCGATCGCAGAGACGAACTCATTACGAAGAGCGATGCGTCCTCATGAACGCGGAGCTCGCGTCTTTCCGCGTGATGGAACTGTGCCCTGGCGTCTACGTGTGCTCGCCTGAAGTATCGTTGCTGTATATGGCTCAGAAGCTCAGCTTGGATTCGCTGGTGCTTCTGGGGTATGAGCTATGTGGTAGGTACGTGCTTGATCCGATGATCGACAAGGGCTTTGGAACGCGACCTGCATTGTGCTCGGTGGCGCAAATCAGCGAGGTCGCGAAGGTGCGTAGGGCTCGCGGCGCCAGAGCGTTGCGCAAGGCGGCTAAGCGCATTGTCGAGGGGTCGTATTCGAAGCGGGAGAGCGTCTTGTCCATGTGCTTGGGGTATGCGCCTGCATGGGGCGGCTATCGTTTTAGTGGATACGAGCTAAATTCCGAGCTGCGATTGAGTGAGCGAGCGGCAAGAATCTACGGCAAAGATTCATGTCGTGGCGACATGGTGTTTGCCCAGGAGCGCGTGATCGTGGAGTACGACTCCGATTCAGAACATACCTCGGCTGCCGCGCGCGGCAAGGATGCAAGACGTGTTGCCGCCTTAGCGATGGACGGGTATCACGTGATTTCGGTGACCAAGCCCCAGCTGGAGTCAACTGAGCAGCTCGATGCGGTGGCGGAGGTGCTGTCCATGCGCTTGAACCGGGAGATGCCACGGGTGCGTATAGCTGACTATGAAGATCGGAAGGATGCGCTTCGCAAATCTTTGCTAACGCGACGGGATTGGTACGTGTACTGAATCGGACTGCAGCGTGCGCGGGGTATGGTCGGTTCGCTTCTTCGGACGGCGGCATGGGTTGCTCTGGCCTGAGGGCTCTTTGGGTTTGCCCTGCCCGGGTGGTGGCGTGCTGCGGATTTAGTGAGTATGGATTCGGGGCGTTTGTGCCGGTCGATTGATTGGGTGAGAACGGGGTCGGGGGATTGGACGCTGAATCGGCAAGAAACCTGGCGTCTTGGACGCACCTGGTTCTCACCCTATGAGATTTGCGGCGCATAGGCCCGAAATCCATACTCACAATTTGGCAAAAATGGCATCGGTTGAAATATATGAACGAACGCTCATATGTATATTGACATTCGTGTCCTGAGGGGTACTATTGACTACAACACATGAACATATGCGCATATGTTAGTTCTAACAGAAAGGCGCATGAACCCGAAGGAGACCCAATGAAGCCTAACGCGATAGCGGGAGAGGCCCGTTGCCCAGATGATCCCGCCCTGACCTCGGAAGAAAGCCAAGCCGTTGGCTCGCCTGCGCCCGAGTCCGAGCCCGCAGCCGTACCCGTCGTGGACCCCTGCGCGCCGGACACGTGGGAGAGCGTGGCGGACCAGCTGCCCGCCGACGAGCTGCTCTACGACCTGGCTGACCTGTTCAAGATCTTCGCCGACACCACCCGCATCAAGATCCTGTACGCCTTGCTGGTCGACGAGATGTGCGTCGCCTGCATTGCGGAAACCGTCGGCGCCTCCCAAAGCGCCGTCAGCCACCAGCTGCGCGTGCTGAAGCAGTCGCGCCTGGTGAAGTTCCGTCGACAGGGCAAGCAGGTCATCTACTCCCTGGCCGACGAGCATGTCCATCACATCCTGGCTCAGGGCATGAGCCACATCTGCGAATAGGAGGCCGCCATGAGCGAATGCAGCTGCCATGCCTGCCAGCAGGACCTGACCACTGCCGTCCGTCAGGGCGGGACGAAAGAAAAGCCCAAGAGCCCCTGGCAGACCCTGGACCCCGACCAGCGCAAGGACGCCATCCGCGTAGGCGTGGCCCTTCTGCTGTTCTTCGTGATCCTGCTCCTGCCCATCGACAGCATGTTCCCTCAGCCCACGGCTCTGTACGTGGAGTTCGCGCTGTTCCTGGTGCCGTATCTGCTTGCTGGCTACGAGGTGCTGATCGGTGCCGCAAAGGGCCTGGTCAAGGGCCATGTTTTGGACGAGGACTTCCTCATGTCCATTGCCACCGTGGGTGCCTTTGCCCTGGTTCTGTTCCCCGATTCGGACCCCCACATGGCCGAAGGTGCGGCCGTGATGCTGTTCTTCCAGGTGGGCGAGCTGTTCGAGGGCTATGCCGTGGCCAAGTCGCGCCGCTCCATCGCCGACATGATGGACATCGCGCCCGAGTACGCCAACGTCCGTCGCGACGGCCAGCTGGTCCAGGTGTCGCCTGACCAGGTGCAGCCCGGTGATGTAATCGTGGTCAAGCCCGGCGAGCGCGTGCCCCTTGACGGCCGCATCCTGTCCGGCACCACGCAGCTGGACACCGCGGCTCTGACCGGCGAGTCCGTCCCGCGCACCGCGGCCCCGGGTGACGACTGCATCTCCGGCTGTGTCAACCTGACCGGAGTCATCGAGGTCCAGGTCACCAAGCCCTTCGCCCAGAGCACCGTCCAGCGTATCCTCGACCTGGTGGAGAACTCCGCCCAGAAGAAGGCCCGCGCGGAAAGCTTCATCACCCGCTTCGCCCGCTACTACACCCCCGTGGTGGTCGGCGCGGCCCTGCTGCTGGCCGTGATCCCGCCTCTGCTGCTGGGCCAGAGCTGGTCCGAGTGGATTCAGCGCGGCCTGATCTTCCTGGTGGTCAGCTGCCCCTGCGCGCTGGTCATATCGGTGCCGCTTTCGTTCTTCGGCGGCATCGGCGGCGCGTCCCGCCTGGGCATCCTGATCAAGGGCGGCAACTACCTTGAGGCCCTGAGCAAGGTCGACACCGTCGTGTTCGACAAGACCGGCACCCTGACCAGCGGCTCCTTCGAGGTGATCCAGGTCAGCCCCGCCGAGGGCGTGTGTCCCCAGGATCTGCTGGAGACCGCGGCGCTGGCTGAGTCCTATTCGGACCATCCCATTGCGCTCTCGGTTCGCCGCGCCTTCGCCCATCAGGCGGAAGCGGTCTAAAGGGAAGCGTGCCAAAACGCCTCCTGCTGCAGCGGATCTGAACCCGCCACAGCGTGCTGCTGTGAGCCTGAACCTGCCGCCGCGTGTTGCTGCGGGTCTGACCCTGCCGAGGCCGAGCCCTGTTGCTGCGGCGGCCATGCCGACGAACCCGCCTCCTGCTGCAGCGAGTCCGAAGCCCGCGCCGCAGACGCGAGCCCCGTGGCCTCCGGCGCCCAGGAGCGCGTGGCCGATGCCCATGAGGAAAGCGGACATGGCGTCAGCGCCCTGGTGGACGGCGCCCGCGTGCTGGTGGGCAACGCCAAGCTGCTGGCCAAGCATGGCGTGCCGGTGCCCGACCAGGCCCAGCAGCCGGCAGGCACGTTGCTCCACGTCAGCCGCGGCGGCGCGTACCTGGGCAGCCTGGTGGTTGCCGACTCCCTGAAGCCCGACGCCCGCCAGGCGGTGGCGGACCTGCGCGCTGCCGGCGTGTCCCGCACGGTCATGCTGTCCGGCGACCGCGAGCAGGTGGCCGCTGCGGTGGCTGAGGACCTGGGGCTGGACCAGTATTTCGCCCAGCTGCTGCCTGATCAGAAGGTGGAGCACGTGGAGCGCCTGCTGGAAGGCAAGCCCCAGGGCAGCACGCTGGCCTTCGTGGGCGATGGCATCAACGACGCCCCGGTCCTCATGCGCGCCGACGTGGGCATTGCCATGGGCGCGCTAGGCTCGGACGCCGCCATCGAGGCCGCGGACGTGGTGCTGATGGACGACGCGCCCTCCAAGATAGCCGCCGCCATCCGGGTGGCCCGCAAGACCATGGGCATCGTGTGGCAGAACATCGTGTTCGCCATCGGCGTGAAGGTCCTCATCATGGTGCTGGCCGCGGTGGGCATCGCGAACCTGTGGCTGGCGGTGTTCGGCGACGTGGGCGTGGCGGTGATTGCCATCCTGAACGCCATGCGCGCCATGCGGGCGGCCAGGTAGGCCCCAGATAATTGCATGTTTTGTGTACGACCGCGTCCCTGGGGCGCGGTCGTTTTTGCTTTGGTAGAATGATTCCGTTTGATTACACAGCAGGTGGCGCGCGGGCTAATGCGCGCCGCTTTTACGAAAGGAACGGTACGGATGACGGTCGCTTACGCGGATTTCAAGGACGTCAACGTTCAGGACTATGACGCCGTGGTCGTGGGCTGCGGCTTTGCCGGTGCGGTGAGCGCCAACCAGTTCGCCGAGGGCGGCCTGAAGGTCCTGGTGATCGAGCAACGCGCTCAGATCGCAGGCAACATGTATGACGAAGAGGACGAAAACGGCATCCTGGTTCACCGCTACGGTCCCCATATCTTCCACACCAACAGCGGCACCGTGTGGCGCTGGCTGCGCATGTTCAGCGGCTTCACCGCCTACCAGCACAAGGTGCTGACCAATTGGCACGGCACCTACATGCCGGTCCCGTTCAACAAGAACTCCATGGAGATCGCCTTCGGTGAGGAAAAGGCCGAAAAGCTCATCCAGAAGCTCATCGACACCTTCGGTGACAACACCCGCGTCACCATCACCCAGCTGCGCGATCAGGAGGACCCGGAGCTGAAGGAGGTCGCCGACTTCGTCTACAACAACGTCTTCCTGTACTACACCCAGAAGCAGTGGGGCCTGACCCCGGACCAGGTGGACCCCTCCGTGGTTGCCCGCGTCCCGGTGCTGATCAGCCGCGACGACCGCTATTTCCAGGACGCCTACCAGGGCATGCCCGTGTTCGGCTACACCAAGCTGTTCGAGGCCATGCTGGACGTGGAGGGCATCACCGTGTGCCTGAACACCAAGGCGGAGGACGTGTTCGACCTGCAGTTCCAGGGCGAAGGCGATGACGCGAAGGTCACCGCCATCAACATCCAGGGTGCTCCCTTCGAAGGCCCCATCGTCTACACCGGTCCGCTGGACGAGCTGCTGGGCGCGCGCTTCGGCCGCCTGCCGTACCGCAGCCTGGATTTCGTCTACGAAACCCATGACGTTGAGTACTTCCAGCCCTGCGGCACCGTGAACTACACGGTTTCCGAGGACTACACCCGCATCACCGAGTTCAAGCACATGGTGCTGGGCAAGAAGCAGAATAAGACCACCATCATGAAGGAGTACAGCCGCTCCTATGATGACCCGGCAACGCAGATTCCGTACTACGCCATCATCAACGACGAAAACCAGGCGCACTACCAGCGCTACCTGGGCATGGTGGAGCAGCTGGGCAACTTCTACCCGCTGGGCCGCCTGGCTGAGTACAAGTACTACAACATGGACGTTATCATCGAGCGCGCACTGAAGGTATCGCGCCAGATTCTGGGAAAGTAAGAGGAAATGACGGGAACCAAGACCATATCCTTTGCCGTGCCGTGCTACAACTCGGCCGCGTACATGGACAAGTGCATCGAGTCTTTGCTGGCTTGCGGCGAAGACATTGAGATCCTGATCGTCAACGACGGCTCCACCAAGGACAACACGGCCGAAAAAGCCGACGAGTGGGAGGCCCGCTACCCGGGCATCATCCGTGCGCTGCACAAGGAAAACGGTGGCCACGGCTCCGCCGTCAACATGGGCCTGGCCAACGCATCCGGCCGGTACTTCAAGGTCGTCGACTCCGATGACTGGCTGGACCCGGAGGCCATGGAGCGCGTCATGAGCTATCTGCGCCCCCAGTGCGAGCTGCAGTATCCCACGGACCTGGTCATTGCCAACTACGTGTACGAAAAGGTCCACGAGGGCACCCGCACGGTCATGAACTACAAGAACGTGTTCCCCCAGGGCGTCGAGTTCACCTGGGCCGACACCAAGCACTTCAATCCCAGCCAGTACCTGCTCATGCACTCGGTCATCTACCGCACCGAGATGCTGCGCGACATGGGCCTGCAGCTGCCGGAGCACTGCTTCTACGTGGACAACATCTTCGTGTACGTGCCGCTGACCAAGGTCCGCACCATGTACTACCTGAACGTGGACATGTACCGCTACTTCATCGGCCGCGAGGACCAGTCCGTCAACGAAAAGGTCATGATGGGCCGCATGGACCAGCAGCTCCGCGTCACCCGCACCATGATCGACTCCGTCAAGCTGCCGGAGGACGCCTCCACCAAGCAGCTGCGCGTGTACATGGAAAGCTACCTGGCCATGATGATGAGCATCTGCTCCATCTTCCTGCGCATGCAGCACACGCCCGAGGCCGAGGAAAAGCGCCAGGGCATCTGGCAGTACCTGAAGGACCGTGACGAGGCCCTGTACAAGCGCATCCGCCACAACGTGGTGTGCATGGGCGTCAACCTGCCCACCGAGCTGGGCCGTCGCGTCAGCCTGGGCGGTTATCGCGTAGCCCAGAAGATCTTCAAGTTCAACTAGGGCCGAAGGCGCGGCGACAAAACCAAGCGATACCCGAAGCGAAGCGAAGGGGGTTGCGCCAGGTTTTGGAGCCATGGGGCGCCGAGGTCACTACGGGCCGAAGGCTCCAGATTCATAGGGCGAAAGCAACGGGGTCCTGCGGGACCCCGTTTTTCATACCCTGAAGTAGAATGGGCTCATGAGCAATCATGGTCCACATACCAGCCAGGGGAGCGCAGGCTCCCTTTCGCCCTCCTGCGCCGAAGCGCTGGAGCACCTGCAGCCCTGGGAGGGGCCGGCCGTGCTGCTGGTGGACCTGGACGCGTTCTTCGCCAGCGTCGAGCAACGGGACCATCCCGGCTGGCGGGGCCGCCCGGTGATCGTGGGCGGCGACCCGGACAAGCGCGGCGTGGTGAGCACCGCCAGCTACGAGGCCCGGGCCTTCGGCGTGCACAGCGCCATGGCGTCGTCGGTGGCACGGGAGCTGTGCCCTGACGCCATTTGGACCCGGGGCGACCATGGGCACTACGAGGAGGTATCGGCCCAGATCATGGCCATCCTGGCGGACCAAACGCCGTTCATGCAGCAGGTCAGCATCGACGAGGCTTTCCTGGACGTGACGCCGACCCGTGCCAACCCCGAGCACCCGGTGCAGGTGGCCGCCCGCATCCAGCAGCGGGTGCGGGACGAGGTGGGCGTGACCTGCTCCGTGGGCGTGGGCTCCACCAAGACCGTGGCCAAGGTGGCGTCGGACGTGAACAAGCCCTTCGGGGTGACGGTGGTTTATCCCGGTCATGAGCGGGAGTTCCTGGCGCCGCTGCCCATCCGCAAGATGAGCGGCGTGGGCGCAGCCAGTGAGGCGCGCCTGCGCAAGTTCGGCATTGCCACCCTGGCAGACCTGGCGGCGGCGGACGAAAGCGTGCTCCGGAGTGTCTTCGGCAAGAACGCGGGCCTCATGCGCCAGCGCGCCCTGGGCGGGGAGGCCAGCCCCGTGTGCTCCGATGACGACGTGAAGTCCGTCAGCCACGAAACCTCTTTTGCCGTTGACCTGCGGGAACGCGACCAGATCCTGCGGGCAGCCCAGACCATGGCCGGCAAGGTGGGACGCAGGCTGCGGGCCCAGGGGCTGTGCTGCGGCACCGTGGTGCTTAAGCTGCGCCACGGGGACCGGACCCTCCACAGCGCCCAGCAGGCCCTGGATGCGCCCACCAACGACGACCTGGCGCTGCGTGCGGTGCTTGACCGGCTTCTGAACCAGGTGTGGCAGCCCGGCCGCAGCGTCCGGCTGGTAGGCGTTGCCGCCACCCGCCTGCGCACCGTTGACGAAGCGGCGGCCGAGCCCGTGCAGCAGGCCCTGTTCGACCTGGACGCTCCTGATGCAGGGGGCGAAGGGGAGGGCGGTCATGCCGGCTCCTCCGCCGGCCCCCGGGCCCTGGCCAGCGACCGCAAGCGGGCCCAGCTGCTGAGCGCGGCGGACGCGGTTCGCGACCGCTTCGGCGACGACGGCCTGCGCTTCGGCTTCGAGCTGCGCAGCTCCGGCAACTCCACCGGCACCCAGCCCATGTAGGGGAGTCGCAGCCTGCGGCGGAGCGGCGGGCACGGCATGCTCGGTTCCGCGGTGCGCTGCTGGGCGGGGCTTTCGCCCTAAGGAAAAGTGGCCGTACGGGGCGGAAACGCTGCTGCACAACGGGCGAAATATATCCTATAATTACACAGTTTGATGCATTGCGTCTTTGGGTCGTGCGCCCGAAGCCGCTTCACATACGTACTACGCCAAGGCAAGAGCGCAACGCCAAGGGCTGAAAGGAAAGGTCAATGGGCAACACCTACAAGCAGACCATGAATCTGCCGCAGACCGACTTCCCCATGAGGGGCAGTCTTCCCCAGAACGAACCGAAGCGCCTGGAAAAGTGGCAGGAAATGGACCTGTACGCAAGGGTGCTGGAGAAGAACAAGGACGGTGAGCCGTTCATCCTGCATGACGGCCCGCCGTACGCCAACGGCCCGATCCATATCGGCCATGCCTTCAACAAGATCCTGAAGGACATCATCGTCAAGGACCGTGCTCAGCGTGGCTTCTACGCTCCGTACGTGCCGGGCTGGGACTGCCACGGCCTGCCGATCGAGAACAAGGTCGAAGACCAGCTGGGTCCGGAGAAGATGGCGAAGATCGACACCCCGACCTTCCGCAAGATCTGCCGCGACTACGCCACCAAGCAGCTGGACGGCCAGCGCGAGGGCTTCAAGCGCCTGGGCGTGCAGGGCGAGTGGAACAAACCGTACCTGACCTACCTGCCCGAGTACGAGGCCGGCAACATCAAGATCTTCAAGAAGTTGTTCCTGGACGGCAGTATCTATCGCGGCCGCAAGCCCATCCACTGGTGCTCCCACTGCCATACCGCGCTGGCAGAGGCCGAGATCGAGTACGCCGATGAGACCAGCCCGTCCATCTACGTCAAGTTCCTGTTCGAGAAGACGCCCGCGGCCTTTGCCCCGGCAATCGAGGCCGCAGGCCTGACCGACGCCCAGACCGCCGTGGTCATCTGGACCACCACTCCCTGGACCCTGCCGGCAAACCAGGCCGTCAGCCTGGCCCCCGACGCCGACTACGTGCTGGCCAAGGTCGACGGTCAGCTGCTGCTGATGGCCCAGGAGCTTGCTCCGGCGCTGGCCGAGACCGCAGGTTGGGGCGAGCTGGAGTTCCTGTCCCAGGACGGCGAGCCCGTGGTCGTGAAGGGCGACGCTCTTAAGGGCGAAACCTACGTCCACCCCATCCTGGAGAACACCACCGGCGTGGTGCTGACCGGCACCCACGTCACGCTGGACACCGGCACGGGCGCGGTCCACACCGCTCCGGGCCATGGCGTTGACGACTACAAGGTCTGCCAGGCCAACGGCATCAAGGAAATCACCATGCCCGTGGACGACGAGGGCAAGTTCTACGAGGGCTCCTGCCCCTGGGGCGGCCTGTCCACCAACGACGCCAACCCGCAGATCATCGAGTGGCTCCGCGAGCGCGGCACCCTGGTGGCCCATGTGGACATCAGCCACAGCTACCCGCACTGCTGGCGCTGCCATGAGCCCGTGATCTTCCGCGCAACCACCCAGTGGTTCGTGAGCATGGACGACACCAACCTGCGGGCTACCGCATCCAAGGCCATCACCGACGACGTGACCTGGTACCCGGCATGGGCCAGCAACCGCATCGGCGCCATGGTCCAGGACCGTCCGGACTGGTGCATCAGCCGCCAGCGCCTGTGGGGCGTGCCCATCCCGGTGTTCAAGTGCAACGGCTGCGGCGAAACCGTGGCTGACGAGGCCACCTTCGACGCCGTGATCGAGCTCTTCGAAACCCAGGGCGCCGACGCCTGGTACTCCAACGAGCCCAAGGACTTCCTGCCGGCAGACACGAAGTGCCCGCACTGCGGCGCCGGCGTGGACCAGCTGGTGTCCGAGCAGGACGTCCTGGACGTGTGGTGGGAGTCCGGCGTGAGCCACACCAGCGTGTGCGAGGCTCGCGACTACCTGCAGCGTCCCGCCGACGTGTACCTGGAGGGCTCCGACCAGCATCGCGGCTGGTTCCAGTCCAGCCTGCTCACCAGCGTGGCCGCCTACGGCATCCCGCCGTACAAGAACGTGGTCAGCTGCGGCTTCACCGTGGACGAGAACGGCGAGAAGATGTCCAAGTCCAAGGGCAACGGCATCGACCCGGCAGACGTGGTGGCCAAGTTCGGCGCCGACGTGCTGCGCCTGTGGGTCAGCTCCGTGGACTACAGCGTGGACGTGCGCATCTCCGAGTCCATCCTGAAGCAGGTCTCCGACGCATACCGCAAGTTCCGCAACTCCTTCCGCTTCCTGCTGGGCACCCTGTGCGACTTCGACGACACCAAGGACGCCGTCACCGACTGGAACGCCCTTGAGCCGGTTGACCAGTACATGATGGTCCAGACCCTGCAGCTGCTGCAGGACGTTGAGAAGGCCTACGACGAGTTCCACTTCAACGGCGTGTACCGCGCGGTCTACGACTTCATGAACAACGCATCCGCCATCTACATGGACGTTGCCAAGGACCGCCTGTACTCCGAGGCTCCCAACAGCCCGCGCCGTCGCGCCGTCCAGACCGTCCTCATGAACATGCTGGAGGTGCTGGTCCGCGTCCTGGCCCCGATCCTGTCCTTCACCGCCGACGAGGTGTGGGAGAACTACCCCGAGGCCATGCGCAACCGCGAAGGCCGTCCGGCCACCGTGTTCGAGGCCGGCTGGCCCGCCAAGGAGGATTTCGTCCCGGCATTCCCGGCTGACGTCACCTCCGTGGTCTCCGGCTTCGAGGCCGTCATGAGCGTCCGCGAGGTCGTGACCAAGGCCCTGGAGGACGCCCGTACCGCCAAGGTCATCAACAAGTCCCAGGAGGCTGCCGTGACGGTGGCTGCTCCCGCGGGCCTGCTGGAGACCCTGCGCGGCTTCGACGTGGCCGTGCTGGAGGAGCTGTTCATCGTGTCCACGGTCGAGCTGACCGAGGCCGAGGAGCTGTCCGCAACGGTCATGGCCGCTCAGGGCGAAAAGTGCCCCCGCTGCTGGAACATCACCGAGCTGGGCGGCAACGCCAACCATGCCGACGTGTGCAAGCGCTGCGGCGACGCCCTGGACCAGCTGGCATAGTCGCTGGTGGCGGGCAATAACATGCATATGAGGCGCAACGCAGCCGTTCTGGTCTGCGTTGCGCTGGCGGTCCTGCTGGCGGATCAGCTGTCGAAGCACCACTTCGACAGCTGGTTCCCGGTGGGGGCGCATATGGGCGGCCCCTTCCTGGGGCTGTTCCAGTTCACGCTGGTCCACAACCAGGGTGCGGCCTGGGGCCTGTTCAGCGGGTCCATGGTTCCGCTGGGCATATTCAGCCTGGTGGTGTGCGCCCTGATTCTGGTGTACCTGTTCAAGCTCGAGCCGGAATCGAGCCTGCCGGAGGTGCTTGGCCTGAGCCTGGTGTTCGCCGGCGGCATCGGCAACGCCATCGACCGCTTCATGACGGGGTACGTGGTGGACTTCATCGACGTCACGTTCATGGACTTCCCGGTGTTCAACATCGCCGACATTGGCGTGACCTGCGGAATAGTCCTGTTCCTGGTGAGCTTCATCGTCTTCGGCGGACGTCGGGAGCGCCAGCGTGAGCAGGCGGAAGGCGTGCCTTCCGCGACCCTCGGGGCGGAGGGGGAGGGCGTAGGCTCTGTTTCGTCCCGTGAATCTGGATCTGACAAGTAGAAGGGAGCCTTTCCATGGGCGTTCAGCGATGCTATGTGACCGTTGCCACCGACGAAGGGAAGCGCCTTGACTCCCTTCTGGCCGACGCCGGGCTGTACCCCAGCCGCTCCGCCGCCGCCAAGGCCGTGGAGAAGGGGCTGGTGCTGGTGGCCGGTCAGCCCGCGAACAAGAAGCAGCAGGTGAGCGCAGGCCAGCCCATCGTGTACGAGCTGGAGGAGGCGCCGGTCGCCAGCCTGGAGGGCCAGGACATTGACCTGGATATCCGCTTCGAGGACGACGACCTGATCGTGCTGTCCAAGCAGGTGGGCCTGGTGTGTCATCCGTCCGGCGACCATCTGGACGGCACGCTGGTGAACGCGCTGATTCACCACTGCGGCATCGAGAACCTGTGCAAGGTGCAGGGCGAAGAGGATGATCGTCGCGGCATCGTGCATCGACTGGACATGAACACCAGCGGCCTGATGCTGGCGGCCAAGTCCAACGAGGCCGGCTACATTCTGATGGACGACATCCGCGCCCGCGTGGTGGACCGCCACTACCTATGCCTGGTCCACGGCATAGTGGCCCATGACTCCGGCATGATCGACGCGCCCATCACCCGCAGCAACCACGACCGCAAGCGCATGGCCGTGCGAGACGTGCCCCAGGCCCGCAACGCCGTGACCACCTTCCGCGTGCTGGAGCGCTTCGACGCCGGTCCGCGGGACGACGGCTTCACCCTGGTGGACTGCAAGCTGTTCACCGGCCGCACCCATCAGATCCGCGTGCACATGGAGTACGCCAAGCACCCGCTGGTGGGCGAGCCCGTGTACACCATGAACGGCCCCAAGGCCGCCAACGCGCAGCTGGGCCTGGAGCGCCAGTTCCTGCACTCGTACAAGCTGGGCCTGGACCATCCCATCACCCAGGAGCACATGGAGTTCGCCGACAACCTGCCCTCCGACCTGCAGGCGGCCCTGGACAGCCTGGCTGATCGCAGCCGCGGACGCACTCCCGCCGGCGACGAGGTCTTTGCCCTGCTGGCGGAAAGCCCCGTGCCCTGCGTTGAGGGGACGGTGTCCTTCTAATGGCGTCTCGTGGCAGCCACGCCGGTGTGCTGCTGGTCAATCGCGGCCTCCCGGCAACCAATGCCCTGAGGGACGAAAGAGCCTTCGTCCAGGCGCTGCTGGGCTGCAGGGACGTGGTTCCTGCAGGCATGTTCGGCCGCGTTAAGGGCGGTCGCGGCCTGCGTCGCGAAGCCGAGCAGGCACTGTTCCCGGTGCTCGACGGCTTCTGGACGCCCGATGGCTGGCCCTACGATCTGGACCACATGCGCCTGGTGCAGAGCCTGAACGGCTTGCTGAGCGAGCGCGATGCCATGGTCCGTTGCGGCATGTGCTTCGGGTCGCCTTCCGTTGCGGAGGGTGTGGAGAAGCTGGCCAAGCTGGGTTGCGATTCGCTGCTGGTGGTCCCCTTGGACTCCCACATTGGCGCCAACCAGCTGCTGCTGGTCAAGCGCCAGGTGCGCGATGCCGTGGAGCGTGCCCGATTCGACCGTCCCGTAACCTACGTGGAGGGCTTTGCGGACAGCCCGGTGTTCCTGCGCGCCCTGGCGGCCAGCATCCTGCATGCGGGGTTTTCGGCTGAGGGGACCGACCGGCTCATGCTGCTGTTCGAGTCCCAGGAGCAGGGGGCTATCCGCACCGGTCAGGAGCCGCTGCGCCGCATGTGCCAGCGGACCGCCCGTGCGGTGGCGGGCCTGCTAGGCGTGGCTGGTGAGCGGGTGGACGTGGCCTTCTACCGGCCCTTCGGCCAGAGCCTGGACTGGTTGGACCCCTTTGCGGGGGACGTCCTGGGTGGTCTGCGCGAAGGCGACGATGCCTTTGCCGGCCGCATGTTCCTGGCGTGGCCGGGCGTGAGCTTGGACGGCGCCCTGCAGTACTACGACTTAGGGCAGCCGCTGTTCGGCGGGCCCGGCGTGGTGTGCGTCCCGCCGCTGGGCCGCAGCCGTGCGAACCTGAAGGTCCTGGAGTCGGTTATCGCTGAGCATCTGTAAGGCCTAGCGGGCTGGCGTGGCCTGCAGCGCGAGTGGTGATGACCTGCGGCGCAGGGCGCCGGCGGGTCTTTCGCCCCAAGAATTTGAACGCTCCGACGTGAGGAGGCAGACATGACGCAACAGACCCAGACCGTGCTGATCGGCGTGACCGGCTGCATTGCGGCGTACAAGTCCTGCGAGATCGTCCGCGGCCTGCAGAAGGCCGGCCTGCGGGTGAAGGTGGTCATGACGCCCCACGCCACGGAGTTCGTGGGCCCCACCACGTTCCGCGGTCTGACCCGGGAGCCCGTGGCGGTTGACCTGTTCGACAATCCGTCGGCGCCCATCCATCACGTGAGCCTGGCCCAGGAGGCGGACCTGTTCCTGATCGCGCCGTGCACCGCCAACGTGCTGGCCAAGGTGGCCCATGGCCTGGCGGACGATCTGCTGACCACCACCGCGCTGGCCTGCACCGCGCCGCTGATGATCGCGCCGGCCATGAACGTGAACATGTACGAGGCCCCTGCCACCCAGCAAAACATGCGCATCCTGCGGGAGCGCGGCGTGCGGTTCGTGGACGCCGAGGCCGGGTACCTGGCCTGCGGCGACGTGGGCAAGGGGCGCCTGGCGGATCCCGAGGTCATCGTGGCGGCGGTGCTCAAGGAGCTCGGTCGCGCTCGCGACCTGGAGGGCCGGCGCATCATGGTGACGGCGGGCCCAACCCAGGAGCCGCTGGACCCGGTGCGTTATTTGTCGAACTGCTCGTCCGGGAAGATGGGCTACGCCGTGGCCGAGCGGGCACTGGCTCGCGGGGCGAAGGTCTCGCTGGTGACCGGTCCCGTTGCCCTGGAGCCGCCGGCGGGTGCCGACGTGGTCCGGGTGCAGACGGCCTGCCAGATGCTGGATGCTGCTCGCGCTGCCTTCGCCGATGCCGATGCCGGCGTGTTCACCGCGGCCGTGGCTGACATGCGTCCCGCCGCGGTGGCCGAGCGCAAGCTGAAGAAGGGCGGCGGCGATGTGCTCGACCGCATTGAGCTGGTGGAGAACCCCGACGTGCTGGCAACCCTGGCGTCCGAGCGCAAGCCCGGCCAGGTGGTGGTGGGCTTTGCGGCCGAAACCGACGACGTGATTGCCAACGCCCAGGCCAAGTTGGCCCGCAAGGGCGCGGACCTGATCGTGGCTAACCGCGTGGGCGACGGCCTGGTGTTCGGCCAGGATCAGAACCAGGCACACCTGGTGTTCGCCGATCACGTGGAGGACCTGCCGCTGCAGAGCAAAGCCGACCTGGCCGATGCCATCCTGGACCAGGTGTCCGCGCTGCTGGGATAGGGGAGTCGCCGTCGCAAGCCTGCAAATCTTTGCGGCCAGGGGATTTTTGTCCACGACGCAAAGTTTTCCTTGCATTGGGTTATGCGTCGGGGTAATATATCTCTTGCACTTGAACGGCAACGTTCAGGAATGCGATCGGGTGATGGCGCAGTTTGGTAGCGCACTTGACTGGGGGTCAAGGGGTCGCAG
>JAUNCQ010000088.1 GCA_030526515.1 Coriobacteriia bacterium | reverse complement strand
GCGACTGCATCTGCTACGTGACCGAGGACCTGGTCGACCACATCAACCGCCTGGCCAACAGCGGCGCTGACCTGGTCATGAGCGACATCCCCGGCTGCGGCATCGGCGGCCTGGACCACGTCTACATTGCCCTGAAGGAGCAGTATCCCGGCAAGTACGACCTGCTGCCGTTCACGTGCCTGGTCGACCCCGAGCGCCTGAAGATGATTCTGCCGGAGGGCGAAGACATCCATCAGCCCGAGGAGATGCGCTTCCTGCTGAACGCCCAGCTGGCCGAAGCCGACCTGATCGTGCTCAACAAGACCGACGTGCTGACCCCGGAGGAAATCGCCTTCGACGTGGACTTCATCCAGAAGGCCTACCCGGAGATCCCGGTCATGACCATGAGCGCCCGCACCGGCGAAGGCGTGGAGGAGGTCGTGGACTACATCCTGTCCCACCGCAGCCCCGCCGAGCACCGCGACATCGGCTACGGCTCCGACGAGTTCAACGCCGCCGAGGAGAAGATGTGCTGGTACAACCGCCGCTTCTTCGCCCGTCAGCGCGACGAGCGCAACATCGACTTCAACCAGGTCATCGAAGACTACATGGAGGCCATCCGCGACGGCCTGATCGAAGCCAAGCGCAACGTGGGCCATCTGAAGCTGTTCGTGGCGGGCGAAGGCAACGACTTCCTGAAGGTCAGCCTGATCGGCGTTGACTACGACCTGGAGTGGGAGCGCAAGCTGGACAAGCCCTACGCCGCCATGAGCGTGGTCGTGAACGTGCGCGCCATGTGCGAAAGCGAAACCATGGCCGAGGTCATGGAGGACGCCATGGATGCCATCAAGGCCGAGTACGGCCTGAAGTGCAACGTGATCTTCACCGAGTGCTTCGGCTTTGCCGACGAAGGCCGCCGCAACGGCGGTCGCGCCAGCCGCTACGAAGGCTCCGGCCTGGAGTAGCCCGACCCATCCAACGACCTCGGGGCCCTGCGGGGCCCCGTTTGCGCCGGGCCGCCGGCGTTTTCGTCCCCTCTGAAGGAGAGCCCATGCAAGCAACCACCATGCACCAGGAAGTCAGCGCCTACTACGCCAGCCTGAGCAGCAATGACGAGCTGAAGACCGACGCGCCCTGCTGCACCACGGAGGCCCCGCCCCGCTACGTGCTGGAGGTCATGCCGCTGATTGCGGACGAAATCGTCGAGCGCTTCTACGGCTGCGGCAGCCCCATCCCGCCTGCGCTGGAAGGCTGCACCGTGCTGGACCTGGGCTGCGGCACCGGCCGCGACGTGTACGTGCTGTCCAAGCTGGTGGGCCCCACCGGCCGTGTCATCGGCGTGGACATGACGCCGGAGCAGCTGGACGTGGCCCGCAAGTACCAGCAGGAGCAGGCCGAGCGCTTCGGCCACGCGGAAAGCAACGTGGAGTTCAAGCTGGGCTACATCGAGGACCTGAAGGCCGCCGGCATCGAGGACGAAAGCGTCGACCTGGTGGTTTCCAACTGCGTGGTGAATCTTTCGCCCTTCAAGGACCTGGTCTTCAAGGAAATCCACCGTGTGCTCAAGCCCGGCGGCGAGCTCTACTTCAGCGACGTCTACTCCGACCGCCGCATGCCCGACTCCCTGCGCCACGACCCCGTCATGGTGGGCGAGTGCCTGGGCGGCGCCCTGTACCTGGAGGACTTCCGCGCCAAGATGAACGCCGCGGGCTTCGGAAACTTCGTCTTCGACGTGGTGGACGAAATGCACGTGGGCGATCTGTCGCTGCAGACCAAGATCGGCTTCATGAGCTTCACCAGCCGCACCGTCCGCGCCATCAAGGTGGACGGCCTGGAGCCCACCGAGGAGGATTATGGCCAGTACGCCGTGTACAACGGCGGCATGCCGGAGATGCCCCGCTACTTCGACTTCGACCAGGACACGCGCTTGATCAAGAACAAGCCCCGCGCACTCAGCGGCAACCAGGCCCGCATGCTGGAGGCCAGCCGCTACGGCAAGTTCTGCACCATCTCCAAGCCGCGGGAGCACCGCGGCCCGTTCGATGCCGATGCAGCGCAGCTGGCGCTGGAGGTCCGCAAGGGCCGCAAGTCCGTGGACGCCCGCATGCTGGACCGCGCGTACGAGAAGCTGGGCTACGTGACCTTCGAGGAACGCGTGGGCGAGCCGAGCCTGCTGCAGACCCACGAGCGCCCGGCCACCCTGCAGGTCAACGTCACGTACAAGTGCAACCTGGCGTGTCGCCACTGCTACCTGGACTGCAACCCCAAGCGCACGGAGACCATGTCCCGGGAAACCATGGAGGCCGTGCTGGAGGGCTTCACCGCAGGCGGCTTCACCATCATGGACGTGACCGGCGGCTCCCCGGAAATGCACCCGGACTTCCCCTGGTTCCTGGAGGAGGCCTCCAAGCGCGTCAAGGCCGTGGGCGGCGAGCTGCTGGTCCGCTCCAACCTGACCCTGCTGCTCAAGCCCGAGTACCAGGGCCTGATGGACCTGTTTGCCCGCACCGGCGCCCATGTGATCAGCTCGGTGCCCTACTACAACCCCGACGGCACCGACTCCCAGCGCGGCGCCGGCGTGTTCAAGCTGGCCATGGAGGCGGTCCGCGAGCTGAACAAGCGCGGCTACGGCATGGGCGAAGGCGCCGGCCCCGACGGCCAGACCCTGGTGCTTGACCTGGTCTACAACGTGGCGGGTCCGTTCCTGCCGCTGCCCCAGGACATGCTGGAGGAAGCCTACAAGGTCATCCTCGAGCGAGACCAGGGCGTGCGCTTCAACAGCCTGTTCGCCTTCAACAACTACGCGCTGGGCCGCTTTGCCGCCGACCTGCTGGACTCCGGCATGTTCGAGCAGTATCTGAGCCTGCTGGCCAACAACTTCAACGCCATGGCGGTCACGCGCATGATGTGCCTGGACCAGGTGAACGTCAACTACGACGGCCGCCTGTACGACTGCGAGGTCAACCACGTGCTTGAGCTGCCCATCCAGATCGACGGCCACGATGCCACCGTGCAGGACCTGGCCAACGGCCCGCTGCCCCCGCATCCGATCTGCACCAGCCCCATCTGCTACAGCTGCACTGCCGGCAGCGGTTCCAGCTGCGGCGGCGCCCTGATCTAGGGGGTCAAAAACATCTAGGGGACCAAAAAACCCGCGCGGCCCCGGTTGCAGCCACGAGCTGCCCGGGGCCCCTTTGCGTTTGGGGGCCGTGGGCAGGCCGCGGGCCAGCGGCGGAGGCCGGTGGCCCGCCCCGCGCCCGGCCTGCGGCCCA
>JAUNCQ010000045.1:4934-21994 GCA_030526515.1 Coriobacteriia bacterium | reverse complement strand
CAGACCTTGTACTCCGGCGCCTTGGAGATGTTGTCCAGCGCCGCGATGGTCAGCTCGTTGGCATTGCCGTCCTGGAAGTGGAACGGCATCCACGTCTGGCCGGGCTTCACCTTACGGCCCACCCGGGCCTCGACCGTCACCGAGCCGCGACGGCTGGTGACCCGCACCATCTGGCCGTCGACCACGCCCAGCTCGGCCGCGTCGTCCTCGTGCATCTCCACGAAGGAGCGGTTGGCAATCTGGTTCAGGCCCGGCGTCTTGTCGGTCATGGCACAGGCGTTGTAGTGGTACAGGATGCGGCCCGTGCTCAGCACCAGCGGATACTCCCCGTCCGGCAGCTCAACGCTGGGACGGTACTCAGCCACCGAGTAGGTGCCCTCGCCGCGGGCGAACTTGCCCACGTGCAGGATCGGCGTGCCCGGATGGTCGGCGCTGGGGCACGGCCACTGCAGGCCGCGGCCGCCCACCGCGTAGCTGTCCAGGCGCGCATGGCTGATGCCGCCCAGGCTGGGCGTCAACGCAGCCACCTCGTCCATGATCTGAGCGGGCGAAAGCTCCGGCTGCGCGTATCCCATGCGATTCATGATCTGCGTGAAGATCCACGTGTCCGGACGCGCGCCCTCCAGCGGCTCAACGGCCTTGCGCACGCGCTGCACGCGACGCTCGGTGTTGCTGAAGGTGCCCTCCTTCTCCGCGAACGAGATACCCGGCAGCACCACGTCGGCGTACTTGGCGGTCTCGGTCAGGAACAGGTCGTCCACCACCAGGAAGTCCAGGGACTCCAGCGCCTTCACCACGTGGCTGGTGTCCGGGTCGGTGCGAACCGGGTCCTCGCCGAAGATGAACAGGCCCTTGATGTCGCCCTGGATCATCTTGGGGAAGCACTCCGTGGCCTTGGTGCCCACGGTGCGGTTCAGCTCCACGCCCCAGGCAGCTTCGAACTTGTCCACCACCGCCGGGTCGGCCACCTTCTGGTAGCCGGTGAAGTCGGTGGGCATGGCGCCCATGTCGCAGGCGCCCTGCACGTTGTTCTGGCCGCGCACGGGGTTCACGCCGCAGCCGGGACGGCCCAGCTTGCCCGTGATCATGGCCAGGTTGGACAGGCTCATCACGCCTTCGGTGCCGCTGGAGTGCTCGGTCACGCCCAGGCAGTACAGGATGGGCGCGGCCTTGGCCTTGGCGTACATGCGCGCCGCAGCCACCAGGTCGTCGGCGCTGATGCCGCAGATCTTGGCCACCCGCTCGGGGGTGTACTCGTCCACCATGCGCGCGAACGCATGGAACTGCTCAAGGTCGGTGCGCTGGGAAATGAACTCCCAGTCCATCAGGCCTTCCTTAATAATGATGCGGGCCATGCCATGGGCGAAAGCAACGTTCGTGCCCGGGTTCACCCGCAGATGCAGGTCGGCACGCTTCGCCAGGCCGATCTCGCGGGGGTCCACCACGATGAGCTTCGCACCCGTTTCCACGGCCTTGCGGATCTGCATGCCCAGCACGGGATGGGCTTCCTCCGGGTTCGAGCCCACCAGCATGATCACGTCAGACTGGGTGGTCACGTCAGCAATGGTATTCGTCATAGCGCCAGAGCCAAGGGTAGTTGCCAGACCGGCAACGCTGGGGCTGTGTCAAACACGCGCGCAGTTGTCCACGTTGTTCGTTCCAAAGGCCGTGCGAGCCATCTTCTGCAGCATGTACACGTCTTCGTTGGTGGAACGAGAGCACGCGAACGCAGCGAGCGCATCACCTCCCTGCTGCTCCTTGATCTGGCCGAAGCGACGGGCCACCAGGTCCAGGGCCACATCCCAATCGGCGGGCTCCAGCTCGCCGGTTTCCTGGTTGCGCACCAGCGGCGTGGTCAGGCGCTCGGGGCTGCTCACGAAGTCGAAGCTGCCGCTGCGGCCCTTCACGCACAGCATGCCGCGGTTGGACGGGCCGTTGGCGGCCTCAACGTCCACGATGCGGCCGTCCTTGACCACCATGTCCAGCTGGCAGCCCACCGCGCAGTGGGGGCACGTGGTCACGGTGTGGGTGACCTCCCACTCCCTATACGCCTTGCGGCGCTTCTCCACCAGGGCGCCGGTGGGGCACGCCTGAGCGCAGTTGCCGCAGCTTTCGCAGTCGGTGGCCTTCCAGTCCGGGCCGAAGGGAGCCATGATGGTGGTGATGACACCCTTCTTGCCGGTATGCAGCGTGTGGTTGCGGGCCTGCTTGTTGCAGGTGCTCACGCAGCGCTGGCACTTGATGCACAGGTTGGGATCGAACCGCAGGAACGGATTGCTGTCCTGCACGGGCTTACGGGGTGCCTTCTGGGCGAAAGCCGTCTGCGTCACCTCGTACTCACGGCACAGGGCCTGCAGTTCGCAGGCGCCGTTCTTGGCGCAGCTGAAGCAGTAGTCCGTGGAGTCCAGGCCGTGCTTTGCCAGCAGCAGCTCCAGGGCAATCTTGCGGGCGGCCACCACGCGCTCGGACATGGTCTGGATCACCATGCCGTCCTCAGCGGGGGTGTTGCAGGCGGCCACCAGCTCCTGGCGGCCCTCCACCTCCACCACGCACATGCGGCACATGCCGATCTCGTTCACGCCGGCCAGGTAGCACAGCGTGGGGATCTTCACGTCCGCCATGCGGGCGGCGGCCAGGATGGTCATGCCCTCCACGCAGGTGACGGGCGTGCCGTTGAAGGTCAGGTTGATCATGCTAGGCATACTGGATGCGACCCCCTTCCGTGATGCCGCAGCCGTAGTGGTCGCAGCGCAGGCAGCGGCCGCACTCCTGGACGGCCTCCTCCGTGCTCATGCTGGTCTCCACGCCGGCGAAGTCGTGCTTGCGCTCGTTGGCCGGGCGCTCCAGGATCTCCACGCGGCCGTAGGGCGTGCGGTCGTTGGGCTTGGCTGCGGGCGCCTTGGCACCGCAGTCCAGGGTGTGATGGTAGCCCAGGTACTCGTCAATGTTGCGGGCCGCCACCTTGCCGGCGCCGATGGCGCGGATGACCGTGGCCGGGCCCGTGAAGCAGTCGCCGCCCACGAACACGTTCTGGAAGCCTTCGGCCTGCAGGTGCTCGTCAGCGCAGAAGTAGGTGCGGTCGGCCTTCATGCCGAACTCCTCGAAGGGAGCGGACTCGATGGCCTGGCCCACGGCAAGCAGCACCACGTCAGCGGGAATGCGCTGCTGCGGCTTGTCGGCGTCCTTGGGAGCCGGGCGGCCGCGCTTCACGGCGCTGATCATCTGGGGCTGGGTGATGACGGCAGCGCAATGGCCGCTTTCGTCCACCTCAATGGAAACCGGGCTCTGCAGGGTCAGCATCTCGACGCCCTCCTGCATGGCGGACTCGATCTCCATGCGCAGGGCCGTCATGTCCTCCACGCGGCGACGATACACGCAGGTCACCGACTCGGCGCCCGCGCGCACGGAGGTGCGGCAGCAGTCCATGGCCACGTTGCCGCCGCCAATGACCACCACGTTCTTGCCGGTGAAGTCCGGGGTCCAGTCGCCGTCGCCAATGCGGGAGAGCAGGTCCACGGCGGAGCTCACGCCCTCCGCGTCCACGCCCTCCAGGCGCAGGGACTTGCCGCCCTGGGCACCGATGGCCACGTAGACGGCATCGTACTCGGCAGCGATTTCGCCCATGAGCGCAGCGTCCACCTGGGTTTCATAGCGCACGTCAATGTTGCCCACGGAAAGGATGGCGCGGATGTCCTCGTCCAGGCGCTCGCGGGGGAATCGGTATGCGGGGATGCCATAGCGCATCATGCCGCCCAGCTTCTTGCGGCCCTCGAACACGGTCACGGCATGGCCCATGAGCGCCAGGAAGTAGGCGCAGGTCATGCCGGAGGGGCCGCCGCCGATCACGGCAATGCGGCGTCCGGTGTCCGGCAGGCGGCTGGGCACGCTGACCTTGTCGGCGGCCAGGGAGTCGACCGCGTACTTCTTGATGCCGCGGATGTTCACCGGCGCGTCGATCAGGGCGCGGCGGCAGCGCTCCTCGCAGGGGTGCTCGCACACCAGCGCGCAGGCCGTGGGGAACGGGTTGTCCTTGCGGATCAGGCGGATAGCGCCGGCGAAGTCGCCTTCGCCCGCCAGTGCAATGTAGCCGGGCACGTCCACGTGGGCCGGGCACAGGGTTTCGCAGGGCACGCTCTGGCCCACGCTCTCCTGGCAGAAATGCGTGGTCACATGAGCCTTGTATTCGTCCGCGAACGTGTCCAGGCCCTCCAGCACCGCGTTGGCCGCCTCCCAGCCAATGGCGCAGTCGGACGTGTCGCGCACCATGGTGGCCATGACGCGGATGGACTCCAGCGCGCTTTCGTCCGCCGCGCAGTACAGCACCTGCTCCAGCATCTTCGCCAGCTGCGGCAGGCCGTCGCGACAGGGCACGCACTTGCCGCAGGTCTGCATCTGGGCGGACTGCAGCAGGCTCAGCTGAACCGCCACGGGGCACATGCCCGGCGGCGTTGCGCCCACGCGACGCGCGTAGCGCTCCATGAAGGCGGCGTTCTTCGTGTTGGCGTCGGTCGTCGGCAGAACCGTGAGCTTAGCCATTCGTCACCTCTCCTCTATATGTACGAAAAAATTGAAAAGTGCGTACATTCTAGCGGTCGCAATGTTTCCAAACGACGCGCTCATGTTACGCATCGGTGAATACCAATACCTATTCTGATGCAAGCGCAGCAGCAAGCCTGTCGGATTCGAAGGGCAACAGCAGCCGTGGGTGCACAGACCCTGGACGAAAGACCCGATGCGTCCGCCCTACTTGGCGCTTTGCAGGGAAACCAGCCAGATCTCGCAGTTTTCGCGGGTGCGGACGGGGCCCCAGCCGCCGGTGCCGGCGGTCACCAGCAGCGTTTCATAGTCGTATTCGCTGATGCCGTAGCTCGGGGATTCCCACAGCAGGCTCAGGACCTGGGACGTGAACACCTGGCCCGCATGGGTGTGGCCGGAAACCGCCAGGTCGGGGCGAATGTCCTTCGGGGACTCCTGGTCAAGCGGGGAATGGTCCGCCATGAGCAGGAAGGCGCCACGGTCAGGGTTCAGGGCGGCCACGTCGGGACCGCTCAGGCGGCTTTCCTCCGTGGCGTCCTGCCTGCCCAGGAACAGCAGGTCGTCGCCGATCTTCACGTACTCGTCCTGGGCGGCCACGATGCCGTTTCGCTCCATGGCCTGGGCGATTTCGTCATAGGAATATTGGTGACCGTTGGCGGAGTCGGCGCAGAACTGCCGGTCATGGTTGCCATACGCGTAGTACACGGGAATGCCCTTGGCCACCAGGCGCTGGCCGATGGCGTCGAAGGCGTAGTTCATCTGCCAGCTGGTGGCGAAGTCGTCCACCACATCGCCCGCCAGCACCACAAAATCGGGGCTCAGCGCGGCGGTCTTGTCCAGGTTGGCCTCGAAGGCTCCGTAGAACTCCGAGGTGCCAATGTGGGTATCGGCCAGCAAGGCAAAGGTGTAGTCCCGGTCCAGCTTGTCGGAGGTGACGGCAGCCTCCCTCACCACGCCCAGCTGGGCGTTGACGGTGGCGTAGACGCACATAGCCACGGCGGCCGCAAGGCACACGGCGGTCGAGGCCATGGGCTTGAGGTCCTGCTTCCGAACCAGCGCAGCCACGCCCAGGACCAGCTCAACGGCCAGGTCGCCCAGGAGCACGCAGTGCAGGGCGCTCAGGAGCTTGTTGAGGTGCCAGACCAGGTAGCTGTCGAAGCTGATGACCATGGCCGACACCACGACCAGCACCACCAGCTTGACCAGGAACGCCACCACGCGCGGCCACTTCTTCTGGGAGCGGCGGAGGGGATACTGCGCTGCCTCGACCACCACGGCGGTGGCCAGGAAGATTCCTATCCAGATCAGATACGCGCCCACGGCGGCCTCCTTCGAAACGAGTTGACGTGCTCCCAGTCTACCCGCGCAGACGGGCGGCCCGCCGCTCAACGGCCCTGCGTTCCCGAAGCGTAAGAATAGCGGGGCGAAACAGGGTCGGCACGGCACTTTCGCCCCCTTGCCAATACCCGTATAATGGGCGGTCATTGCACGATTGAGCGCACCGAGGAGACGCCCCCGCATGAACCGCAAGTACTTCTTCTTCGACTACGACGGCACCCTGGCCGTGCCCCGCACCACCACCATCCCCCAGAGCACCCGCGACGCCGTGGCGCAGCTGCGGGAGGCCGGGCACTTCGTGGCGCTGGCCACCGGCCGCATGCAGTGCAACGTGGCGGACTTCGTGGAAAACACCAAGATCAGCAACATCGTGGCCGACGGCGGCTGGTCGGTGACCCTGGACGGGGAGCTGAAGTGGATCGAGCCGCTGGAGCTGGAGCCCGTGAAGGACTGCCTGCGCAAGCTGGACGCAGCGGGCATCCCCTGGGCCGTCACCGTGGAAAACGAAATGCTCCGCTACGCCCCCGACCAGCGGTTCGTCGACGTGGCGCAGGACTACTACGTGCCCACCCAGGTGGACCCGGAGCTGACCATTGACGGGCTGACCCGCGTGCATAAGGTCTACATCCCCAGCAAGCAGGGCCCCGAGCAGCAGGCGCTGATCGAATCCGGCATGCTGGACGGCGTGACCTGGGCCTACTACGACTCCGACAACATCTTCGTGGAACCCACCGACAAAGCCCGCGGCATCCGCAAGACCATGGAGCTCATAGGCGCAGCGGACAGCCTGGCCGACGTGGTGGTGTTCGGCGACGGCAAGAACGACCTGGGCATGTTCCTGCCCGAGTGGACCAGCATTGCCATGGGCAACGCCATCCCCGAGCTGAAGGAGCGCGCCACCTACGTGACCACCGACTGCGACGATGACGGCATTGCCAACGCCTGCCGCCACTTCGGCTGGATCAAGTAGCCCATGGATGCACAGCAGTACGCCCGCTGGACCGCCCCGCTTCGCGCCCGCCCCGCGCTGGTCCGCGCGCTGACCACCACCAACAAGGCCCTGACGTACCTGGGATACGCCGCGTATCCGCTGCTGCTGGTGCTGGTCGCCCTCAGCGGCGACTGGGTCCTGTTCGCCCGCGTGGCGCTGGGCCCCGGCCTGGGCTTTGCCCTGCTGACGCTGGTCCGCAAGACCGTCAACAAGCCCCGCCCCTACGAGGCACTGGACATCGAGCCGCTCATCCACAAGAGCACCGTGGGCAAGTCCTTCCCCAGCCGACACGCCTACTCGATCTTCGCCATTGCCGGCGCCTGGCTGCTGTTCTGCCCGCCGGTGGGAGCTGCGCTGCTGGTAGCAGGCCTGTTCATGGCGGTCGTCCGCGTGCTGGGCGGCGTCCACTACCCCGTGGACGTGCTGGCCGGCACCCTGTGCGGCCTCATCTGCGGTCTGATCTAGAGGACGAAACAGGCCCGCGGCCGCGAACCCCGGCACGCGCACTGCCCACGCCAACGCCCCATCCCCAAGGCAATTTCGCCCACCTCTGAGGTTGCCCCTCCGCCCGCGGGGTCGCGGGGGTACAATAGACCAGCTACGGTCCATCGCGGGGCGTAGCACGGACGGCAATCTATCGCGCCGCACTTGCGCGACTCAGACCAACGGACGGAGGGGAACGAATGATTGAGTTCTTCAAGACTCGCGACGGCGTAACGCATCAGGTGGAAGCGCCCGAACCTGGATGCTGGATCAGCGTCCAATCCCCTACCCCCGACGAGCGCACCTGGATGCTTGAGGAGCTGGGCGTGGTTTCCGAGTTCGTCAGCGCCGCCATGGACGACGACGAACGTTCCCGTACCGACTACGACGACGACACCGGCCAGGCCCTGATCATTGCGGACTGTCCCTTCGTCGAAGACGTCCACGAAGCCGAGGACGCCACCATCACCCAGTACGACACCCACCCCCTGACCTTCCTGGTCCTGCCCGAGCAGGACATGCTGGTCACGGTCAGCCTGCGGGAAAACCGCACGGTCCAGGTGTTCAAGAGCGGCCGCAAGATCAACACCAACCAGCGCACCCGCCTGCTGCTGCAGATGATGATGCACCTGTCCCACGGCTACGTCACATACCTGCGCAACCTGGAGCGCCAGTTCAACGCCAACGAGCGCATCCTGCGCAAGTCCCTGCGCAACAAGGAGCTCATCAAGATGCTGGGCTTCGAGAAGTCGTTGGTCTACTTCAGCACGTCCCTGAAGTCCACCGAGGCCACGCTGGCCCGCATCAGCGCCGGCCGCGTCATCAAGCTCTACGAAGACGACCGCGACCTGCTCGACGACGTCCTGATCGAGATCCGCCAGGCAATGGAGATGTGCACCATCCACACTCGAGTCCTGACCGGCACCATGGACACCTACGGCAGCGTCATCAGCAACAACCTGAACTCCACCATGCAGATCCTGGCCATCATCACGCTGATCATCGCAATCCCCACCGTCGTGTTCAGCTTCTACGGCATGAACGTGGAGCTGCCCACGGGCATCCCCTTCGGCGACACCTGGTGGGTCCCGCTGGTCATTTCCATCGTGGGCTCCCTGGCCATGGCCCTGTGGGTCAGGAAGAGCAAGCTGTTCAAGTAACCCCTGGTAATCAGGGCGAAAGCGAACCCGAACGACCCGAGCCACGGCATCCGGGCCTTTGCTCCTTTCGTCCCGAACATAAGAGAAAAGAGGAAGATCATGGCAAACAAGTACGCCGGCACCCAGACCGAAAAGAACCTGCAGGAGGCATTCGCAGGCGAGTCCATGGCACGCAACAAGTACACCTACTTCGCGTCCGTGGCCAAGAAGGAAGGCTACGAGCAGATCGCGGCCATCTTCCGCCAGACCGCCGACAACGAGCAGTACCACGCCAAGATGTGGTTCCGCGAGCTGGGCATGGAGGGCAACACCGCCGCCAACCTGGCTGACGCAGCAGCGGGCGAAAACTACGAGTGGACCGACATGTACGACGGCTTTGCCGTGACCGCCGAGGAGGAGGGCTTCCCCGAGCTGGCCGAGAAGTTCCGCCAGGTGGCCGCCATCGAAAAGCACCACGAGGAGCGTTATCGTGCGCTGCTGAACAACGTAGAGACCGCCGCCGTGTTCGCCAAGTCCGAGGTCAAGGTGTGGGAGTGCCGTAACTGCGGCCACATCGTGGTCGGCACCGAGGCTCCCGAGGAGTGCCCGGTCTGCGCACATCCGCGTGCCTACTTCGAGATCGAGGCCAAGAACTACTAGGATCTGTCCCGGCGCGGGTCGCGACCTTCGGGTCCGGCCCGCGCTTTGTTTTTCGCCCCCTGTACTTGCTGATTCCGGACCCTGGGAGGACTCCGCGTGACCGCCACCCGCACGCCGCTGGGCATTGCCGCCAAGCTGGCCCTGTCCCTGGCCTTTGCCCTGACGCTGGCCAGCGCCGCAACCGCCCTTGCCGCAGCGCCGGCCCAGGCGCTGACCCTGACGCTGGGCCAGTTCTACGAAGGCGGTCCCGAAGATGACCTGACTGACGTGACCAAGGTTACCTTCTCCAACAACTACGTTGCCAGGGCAACCGTCGACGAGGGCCGCTACACCATCCAGGCCCGCGGCATCGGCGGGACCAAGGTCACCGTGGATAGCGTCGAACACGACGACTCCGAAGATGGCATCGAGCGCCGCTACAGCTTCTACCTGACGGTCAAGCCGCGGGACATCACCTCCAAACGCTGCGACGGCCTGTTCAAGGGCCGCAGCTACTCCATCGGCATGCTGTACGGCAACACCGCCTACGACCGCAAGTTCCCCAAGGACTACTACGGGGACGAAAGCGAGGACGCCTACCAGGCCTGCAACACCAGCAGGTTCGTCCTGCGCAACGGCAGGTTCGTCAGCGGATCCGGCTACAAGGTGGTGGACTCCGGCAAGAAGGTCAGGTTCACCCGCACCGGCAAGGTGACCGTGAGGTATCGCGCCGCCCATGGCAAGGTCTACCGCATCAAGGTCAGCAACGTGCACTCCACTGGAACCCTGAAGCGCGGCGCAAGCAAGGCCATCAAGGCGCGCCTGCTGGTTCCCCGCTCCCTGCGCATCAGCAGCACCAAGCTGACCTGGGACGCCAAGGACGGCACCTACGGCTACAAGGTGAAGTTCAGCGCCAAGAACAGCCACGGCGTCCGCATTGCCAGCAGCTGCGTAGTCTACTACCGGGACGGCAGGATCAAGACGACCCTGTAGGACGGCTCCGGACATCCCACGACTCACCGCGCCTCGGCCCTTCGGAGCCGGGGCGCATTCTTTTGGGCGAAATCGCCGGTCCGCTATGCACGGCGCAGGACCAGGTACTCGTTCAGGACGTCGGTGCGGCCATCGGCTCGGAAGCGGGACAGCAGCTGGGCGTTAGGGACGGACGCGACCAGGCGGTCGACCTCCTCCGCGTCGAAGTGGTGGCAGTAGCGGTAGGTGCCGGGACGGTCCTGCCATCCTAGGATGTAGTCTCCATGCTCTAGGTCGCCTTTGTCCAGCCACGGCAGGTCCCGCAGGGCCTGCTCAGTGGTAGCCCGGGCCTTTTCCGCCAGCTTGGGATTGCCCATGAACCGCCACAGACTCACCGCCACCAATCCGCCTGGACGAACCGCGTTGACCAGGGCGCGCAGCAGCTCCGCGCGACGATCGAAGCCTGGCACGTGGTGCAGGAACCCGAAGCTCACAGACGCGTCCAAGGACTGCGGAGCACAGGCGTCCAGCCGCTCCGCAAAGTCGCCGCGGACCAAAGCGCCCACCGCGTCCAGCTCCGCGAACGCCACGCACTCTCCCGCGCTCGCATCCGCGCTCGCGCCGGCGTCCATCAGCGGCACGCAGTTGTCCACCGCCACCATGCGCCAGTCAACCTGCGGGCGCTCGTCAGCCAGGAACCGCTCGAACCGCAGATTGCCGCAGGCCAGGTCCAGCAGGCTCACCGAAGCGCGCATCGGCGCTTCCCTTTCGCCCAGATCGACTAACAGGTCGGCAACCTGCCGCCATCCTGGCCAGGGACTCTGCCGCGTGCTGGAAAAGGAGGCCGCCTGCTCCGCATAGAACCGCGTGTTCAGCTCTGCCAGCTGCAACGCCACCTGCTGATTCAAGTCGCCCTCCTTCCACATGCCCTTCCAATGCGCATCAGAATATCACGGCGCACCGTTGCCTAACCCATTCGCAGGCTCGCCAAAAAACCAGTTTGGCCAAAACAGGGGTTTCCAGAAAAATAATCGAGGATTTAGGCTGCCCCTCTCCGCCTCATAGGCCCATTTCCACAACACCCATCCCCAAGCAACGCATAAGTAAAGGGTGATCAACAGAAAAGCCCCAGGTCAGATAGATGCATTAATACCCCTGCACTCAAGAACAACCAAACCCGTAACCTAAAACCTCGATTATTTTTCCAAAACGCTCGAAATGAGCAAACTCGCCTCAACGAGGACCGCAGTCAGCGGACCCGACTCTTTCGCAAACTCGTTACGCAAAGAAAACCGAAGCCGCCAAGGCCGCCGACCCCTCGAATATCCGTCCCCGGCGCGCCTACAAACGCAGGCGCCCCTCAGCCCCCTTGGCCGGATGAGACCGCAGCTGCTCCTCCGTGAACCGCGCCTTGCCAGCGTGCAGCTGCTCCAATAGCCGCTCCTTGTCCCGCGGCAGCCAGCCGGAGCAGGGCACCGGATTGGACACGTGCATGCCGTAGAACACGCAGTCCTCCAGCTCGAGCGCCTCCAGGAAGGCAATCTCCTCGTCAATGTAGGAGCCCAGGTCGCACTCCACGAAGCGGCCCGATGCCACCTCCCACTCAATGGCGCTGCCCGGGTCCACATGCAGGGGCGAAACGAAGATCAAGTACGGCTGCACCTGGTTGCACAGGACCGCATTGGCCGCCGCGCTGCGAGCCATCAGGTCAGGCCCCGCCGCCGCGTTGATGATGTTCAGCGAAAACCGTATGCCCGCCTTACGCAGCCGCAGCAGCTGCTCCCGGGCCTGGTCCACCGAATAGCCCTTGTTCATCCAATCCAGCACCTGGTCAAGGCCGCTTTCCACGCCAATGTTGATCTGGTCGTAGTCTGCTGCCGCCAGCGCCGCCAGCTCTTCATCGGTCTTGGTGGCCACGTTCTGGATGCGCGCGTAGCCGGTGATCACGTCCACGTTGGGCAGATGCTCGTGCACCATGTCCGCAATCTTCAGCAGCCGATCCGCCGGCAGGCAGAAGGCATCGCCGTTTTCCAGGAACACCCGCGTGGCCCAGGTCTGCACCTGCGATGCCTCGATCACATCCGCCTCGACCTCATCCAGCGGGGAAAGCCCGAACGCCTGCCCCTTGTACATGACGCAGAACCGACACGCGTTGTGGCTGCAGCCCTTGGTCACCTGCAGCAGGATGCTGTCCGCCTCATACGGCGGGCGGAACGTGGGTCCGTCGTAGTGCATGGGTCCTCCTCGAACGCCGGAACATAGCATCCCCAGCATAGCACGCACCGGCCGCGCCCCGTGCTATAGTGCAGCCATGTCCCCGACCGCAAAGGAGCCCCATGGGAAAGAAGCTGGGCAACGCCATCCGCGCCGCGCGCACCGACGCGGGATACACCCAAGAGCAGCTGGCACGGAAGGTCCGCGGCGTCACCACGTCCGACATCGGCCGTTACGAACGGGGCGAAAGCGAGCCCAACGCCGAAACGGTGAAGTCGATCGCCAAGGCCTGCGGCGTGACCCAGAAGTCCCTGCTAGACTGCATGCCCAAGTCCACCAGCCGCAGCACCAGCTCCTACGGAAGCAGCTCCGCCAAGTCATCTATGCAGGTCACGGCCACCGAGCGCCGCCTGGTGGAACTCTATCGCCAGGCCACCACGGAGGACCGCAAGCAGGCCATGGCCCTGCTCCGCGGCAGCAGCGACGCGGGCAACATCGTTGAAGGCATTGGCGAAGCCCTGGGCGATGCCCTAGCCGGCGCCCTGTTCCGCAAGTAGCACCCCGCGTCCCACGCAACGACGCACTGCGCCCCGCGCCCCACGGCCCAGCGCGCAGCCACGCCCCGCCATGCCGTACAATGGCGGCTATGGAACACGCCCTGACCCACATAATCGAACAGGTTCGCGCCACGGGCGCGCCCCTGGCCACGCCCGACCTGCTGGCCTTGATCCGCCAGCACAACCAGGGCGTTGCCGACGTGCGCCAGCACCTGTCCAAGAAGAAGCTGCTGGCCGCCTACCTGCGCCATCAGGACCAGGCAAGCGCCCAGTGGCAGGCCTGGGACCTGGACGCCCCCACCCATCAGGCGGTGCTCCAGACCCTGCAGGCCAAGCCCCGGCGCACCGCATCCGGCATTGCCAGCATCACGGTCATCACCAAGCCCTGGCCCTGCGCCGGCAACTGCGCCTACTGCCCCAACGACCTGCGCATGCCCAAGAGCTACTTGAGCAACGAACCCGCCTGCCAGCGCGCCGAACGCAACTACTTCGACCCGTACCTGCAGGTCATGGCCCGCCTGCGCAGCCTGATGCGCATGGGCCACGTGACCCAGAAGATCGAGCTCATAGTGCTGGGCGGCACCTGGAGCGACTATCCCGAAGGCTACCAGCTCTGGTTCATGACCCGCGTGTTCCAGGCCCTCAACGACGCCGAGGACGGCATTGACGTGGGCGAAAACGCCCTCCGAACCATGGACGACCTACGCGCCGCCTACGCCGCCGCCGGCCTGCAGCAGGACGAAGCCGCCCTGGCCGCAGCCGCCGCTCCCCTGCAGGAGCGCGTCGATGCCGGCCAGCTCACCTACGCCCAGGCCTTCCCCCAGCTCTACGAAGGCCCCGATTCCCCGTGGACCCAATTGGCCCCGCAGCAAACAGCCACCCTGGCGGACCTGGAGCGCCAGCAGCGCATCAACGAATCCGCCGCCCACCGCGTGGTGGGCCTGGTGGTGGAAACCCGTCCCGACCTGGTGACCCCCGCCAACCTGACGCTGCTGCGCCGCATGGGCTGCACCAAGGTCCAGATAGGCGTGCAGAGCCTGGACCCCGCGGTACTGAAGGCCAACCACCGCCGCATCAGCCCCGACCAGATCAAGCGAGCTTTCGCCCTATTGCGCCTGTTCGGCTTCAAGAGCCACACCCACTTCATGGTCAACCTGCTGGGCTCCGACCCCGAATCCGACCGGGCCGACTTCCGCCAGTTCATCACCGACCCCGCGTACTCCCCGGACGAAGTGAAGCTCTACCCCTGCTTCCTCATGGCCGGCACGGACCTGGTGGCCGCCCATGACCGCGGCGACTGGCGCGCCTATGACGAGGCAACGCTCACCAGCGTCCTGGCCGACGACGTGCTGGCCACGCCGCCCTTCACCCGCATCAGCCGTATGATCAGGGACTTTTCCGCAGAGGACATCGTGGCCGGCTGTCGCAAGACCAACCTGCGCCAGATGGTGGAGGCCGAGGTGGCCCGCCGCAGCGCCGAGCGCAACCAGCCCGTCCAGGAGATTCGCTTCAGGGAAATCGTGGGCGAAAACGCCGATCCCGCCGCCCTGCGCCTAACCGACCACACGTATCGGACCACCGTCAGCACCGAGCACTTCCTGCAGTGGGTCACCCCGGAAAACCGCATAGCCGGCTTCCTGCGCTTGAGCCTGCCCCACTGGGACCACGTGGCCACGGCCCTGTCCGACGAAGATCGCGCACAGCTGCCCACAGCCCCTGGCCAGGCCATGATCCGCGAGGTCCACGTCTACGGCAAGGTAGCCCGCCTGCATACCCAGGACCAGAACGCCCAGCACCTGGGCCTGGGCCGTCAGCTGGTAGAACGCGCCGCTGAGCTGGCCCGCGCCGCCGGCTGCACGCAGCTCAACGTGATCAGCTCCGTGGGCACCCGCGGCTACTACGAAAAGCTCGGCTTCGCCCTGCGCCCCGACGGCCTGTACCAGACCCGCGTCCTCTAGAAGGCCGCCACGCCCGTATTGCTCACGCCGCAGCGCTCGCAGATCTCGGACAGCTTGCCATCAAGGGTGAACAGAGTCGCGTTGAACCGACGGGCCAGGACCAGATAGTGCATGTCGTACACGGGACGACCGAACCGCGTGGCCTCGTGCAGGATCTCGGCCCGGGCATCCTCCATGGACACGAACCCATCCACCAGGGAAACGCCCTTTTCGTACCAGCTCATGGCCGCGCGCTCCGTGGCCAGCCCCGCCCTGACGTACTTGCCCACCACGTTCAGCAGCTCCTGCTTCATGACCTCGGGGGCCAGGATCTTTTCGCCCCGAAGGACGAAGTCCCACAAAGCCTCCCCCTCAGGCGTCGCGATGACCATGGCAAAGGCCGCGTTCGCATCAAGGATGATCATCGCGCCTCCAAGCAGTCATCGGAGAAAACCCGATCGCCGTTTGGCCAGGTCAGCTGCTGCAATCCCTCGTCAACACCACCGTCCCGCTCCGCCCGCGCCTCGGCCAGCATCTGCCCCAGGCTGGGCATGTCCGCGGGCAGGGACGCCCGGATCTGCTGCGCCTGCTCATGGAGCCGGCGGCGCTTCGCAATGCGCTGCTCGACGACCTCCGTCGGCTCATCTTCGAACAGCAGCGGTTCAGCGGAAGTCGGAGCAGCCCGACCTGAATCATCATGCAGGCCGCCCTGGGCCGCCCGGCTCAGAATCAGCCGCAATTGGGCCTGCAGCGACCGGCCGTTCTCCGCCGCCATGGCCGCAAGGGCGCTCTTGGTGGCCTCGTCCAGCCCCCGCACCAGCACATCAGGCATGACGACCTCCTTTGTCCGCGTGGCTATATCATTTTGCTATCATTATTATATATCACCAGAACGCAGAACGGGACGAAAGGCCCGCTCTGCAGCTTCCCTTTCGTCCCGTTGACCAAAGCACTTACGGCAAGGGTCCGCGCAAGCCGCAGCCGAAGCCGCCCGCGACCCACGCAGCGCGCCGATCGCGGCACCCGCGGCACCCGCAGCCTCTAGCGGTTGTCCACCTTCTCCGGATACATGTCGTGCTGGCTCAGGCGCTGCCACGCCACCTCTTCCCAGCGCGTGCCCGGTCGCCCGTAGTTGCAGTACGGGTCGATGCTGATGCCGCCGCGGGGCGTGAACTTGCCCCAGACCTCGATGTACTTCGGATCCATGAGCGCAATCAGGTCCTTCATGATCTTGTTCACGCAGTCCTCATGGAAGTCGCCGTGGTTGCGGAAGCTGAACAGATACAGCTTCAGGCTCTTCGATTCCACCATGCGCACGTCCGGCACGTAGGAAATGTAGATGGTCGCGAAGTCCGGCTGCCCGGTGATGGGGCACAGGCTGGTGAACTCAGGGCAGTTGAACTTCACGAAGTAGTCGTTGCCCTGATGCTTGTTCTCGAACGTCTCCAGCATCTCCGGCGCGTAGTCGGCGGGATACTGCGTGCCCTGGCTGCCCAGCTGGGTCAGCCCCTCGGTCGCGCGCTCGTCAGTCATTGATCCTCCTTATGTCAGGGCGAAAGCGCCGTCGTGGCCGCGCCATCGGCAGCAGCCCACGGCCGCCGTCGCAGCCGTCGTTACTGCCGCCGTCGTAGCCGCAGCCGGGCGGCCCTTTCGCCCGCTTGCTTTACTCTGCCGCCAGCAGCGGGTCCGTGGTGCCGTTCAGCTCGAAGGCCCGCTGGCGGTCGATGCACGTGCCGCAGGTGCCGCAAGGCCGATCGCCGCCCTCGTAGCAGCTCCAAGTCAGCTCATAGGGCACGCCCAGCTCCAGGCCGCGCTCCACGATCTGCGCCTTGCTCCAGGTCACGAAGGGCGCGTCCATGGTCAGCTCGCCGCCGGTGCCCAGCTCGATGGCCGCCCGCATGGAGTCCACGAACTCTCGGGAGCAGTCGGGGTAGGCGTTGCCGGCCCAGTCGTCGTGGTGGGCGCCGTAGTACAGCACGCTGCAGCCCAGGCTCAGGGCCACGGATGCCGCGGACGAAAGGAACAGTCCGTTGCGGAAGGGCACGTAGGTGCTCACCGGCGCGCCGTCGGTCTGGGCCTGCTGGTCGGCGTAGCTTTCATGGGGCACGTCTTCGGTGGAGTGGCTCAGCAGGGAGCAGTTGCTATCGGCGAAGATCAGGCTCAGGTCCAGGAAGCGCTGCTCGACGCCGTAATGGGCCGCCACGGCCTTGGCGCTCTGGATTTCCCGCAGGTGCTTCTGACCGTAGGAAATGGA
>JAUNCQ010000045.1:0-4924 GCA_030526515.1 Coriobacteriia bacterium | reverse complement strand
CGCCGTCACGTTCTGCGCGCCGTACTTCTGCACCGCCATGGCCAGCAGCGTGGTCGAGTCCACACCGCCGCTGCACAGCACCAGCGCCTTCTTCTGCTCCATGAATCTTCCTTTCTACACGCCGCGGGCGTCCGGCGGCCAGATGACCTTGTGCATCTGCAGCTGCAGCCGCACGTTGGTCAGGTCATTGCGCTTCATGAACTCCACGATGTCCGCCGGCTCAATGCGCCCGAACACGGGGCTCAGGAGCACCCGGTTGCGATGGCGCAGTTCCTCGTGCTCCTTGATCAGATCCAGGGCCACCCCCAGATCCTGATGGTCGCCGACCACCATCTTGACCACGTCATCGGGCTGCAGCAGCTTGAAGTTGGGGGCGAAAACGCTGCCCCACTCGCCGCTACCGGGCATCTTCACGTCCATAGTGAAGTGCAGGCCGCCCTTGAACATGCCCTTGTAGCGATTGCGCATTTCCGCAGCGGGGGCCAGATCGACGGTTCCGTTGGTTTCCACCTCGACCCACAGGTCCTTCACCTGCAGCAGCGCGCCGATCAGGTCCACCGCCGCATGATGCAGCAGCGGCTCGCCGCCGGTCAGGGTCACGCACTGCACGCCGGTGCTGCGGACCCAGTCCACCAGGTCGCCCACGGTCTGCTGCTCGCAGGGGCAGTCAGCTTCGTTGGCCCAGGTGGTGTCGCAGTAGCTGCAGTGCAGGTTGCAGCCCTTCAGGCGGATGAACGCCGCCAGCTGGCCGGCCCGCAGGCCCTCGCCGTTGACGCTGACGAAACGCTCCACCACCGGCAGGGTGGCGGACAGGCTGTAGCCGGGGTCTGTTTCGCCCCAATAGTTCTTTTCGGAAATGGACACGACGGCCTCCGGGACTAGGCGTCCTTGCGCCAGATGGCGCAGTTGTTGGGGGTCTCGTACACGTCGACCTGGCTCACGGGCAGGCCCGCGTCGGCCAGGCGGTCGGCGAAGTACTTGGCCAGGTTTTCCGCGGTGGTGCGGAAGGGCAGCATGACCAGGCGGAACTCCTCTTCGATCAGGCAGCTGATGGTCTTTTCCATAAGCGATCCCTCCTCCACCAGGAAGGAGTGGTCGAACTCCTCGGTCAGCTTCTTCAGCGCGCCCTTGAAGTCGGCGAAGTCAACGACCATGTCCTTGTTCTGGCCTTCCTTCTGCAGCTCGGGGACGCTCAGGTAGGCCACCACGCGCCAGCGGTGGCCGTGCAGGTTTTCGCATTTGCCGTCGTAGTCGGTCAGGAAGTGCGCAGCGTCGAAGCTGCTTTCGGTCCTCAGTCCGTACATGAGGCTCCCTTTCTATTCAGCGCGCTGGTCCAGCGCGGGTTCGAATGCGTTGTCGTGGACCTTTTCCCAAGGCAGGTCCTGCGGGATATGGCGTGCCAGCATTGCTTCCAGAACGCCCATCCGGGTCCCCTTTCGCCCACGTTTGCCTAATCTGGGTATTTTACCATTCACGACCGCCGGGTGCCCTGCCGCCCGCACCGCCCGACCGCAGCCGCCTATAATACGCAGCAAAGCACACGCCCGGGCTGGCCGCAGCCAGCGCCCGCGAACCATCCGACCCGAAGGGAGACCCATGGCCGCTGCCGCACCCAGCACCACCCGCCGCACGCTGCACTACTACTGGCTGGTCACCCGCCGGCACTTCGGGTTCTTCGCTGCGCTCATGATCTGCACCTTCGCCTACATTGCCCTGCTGAGCTACGGCAACCCGCTAGTCATGAGCGCCATCGTGGACCGCGTCAGCCAAAGCCCGGTCCCCGCCGACCAGGTCTGGGAGGTTTTCGCCCCGTACATCATTGCCCTCATTGCCGTGAACGTGGTCGGCCAGACGTGCAGCAAGCTGCAGGACTTCTTCCTGTACAAGCTGGAGATCGCCGCCAGCTACGACCTGGCCACCATGAGCTTCGACGCCCTGTGCAACCAGTCCATGACCTTCCACTCCAACCGCTACGGCGGCACCCTGGTCAGCCAGACCAGCAAGTTCATGAGCGCCTACAACCAGATCTTGGAGACTCTGAACTGGCCCTTCACCGCGGTGTTCACCTCCATCGTCAGCACCTGCGTGGTGCTGCTGCCCCGCGTGCCGCTGTACGTGGCCATCCTCATGGCGCTGCTGGCGGTATACGGCGCGGTCAGCTACTACCTGTACAAGCGCATCCTCCACCTGAACGAACAGGCTGCCGGCGCCCAGAACCAGCTGTCCGGCGAACTATCCGACAGCGTGGCCAACATCCTGGCCGTCAAGACCTACGGGCGGGAAGACTACGAGCGCGGCCTGTTCGATGACGCCAACCGCGAGGTCGTCCAGCGCGACTCCAAGCGCATGTGGGCCAGCCTGACCCGCGGCATCATCACGGCGGTCATCACCGTGGCCATCATGACTATCGTGACGGTGTTCATTGCCGGCGGCAACGCCTGGCTCGGCATCACCCCCGGCACGCTGGTGATCATGTTCACCTACACGTACAACATCACCAACCAGTTCAACTTCATCAACGCCGGCCTGCAGCGCTTCAACCGCGCGTTCGGCGATGCCTCCGGCATGACCCAGGTCCTGGACGAGCCCCGCCTGGTCGCCGACCGCCCTGGAGCTCCCGACCTTGAGGTAACCCAGGGTCAGATCGAGTTCCGCGACCTGACCTTCCACTACACTGACGGCAACGTCAAAACCCCGGTCTTCGACCACTTCAACCTGCTCATTCCCGCAGGTCAACGCGTTGGTCTGGTGGGCACCAGCGGCGCGGGCAAGACGACCCTGACCAAGCTGCTGCTGCGCCTGTCCGACGTGCAGGAAGGCCAGGTCCTGGTAGACGGCCAAAACGTTGCGGAAACCACCCAGCAGTCCCTGCGCCGGCAGATCGCCTACGTGCCCCAGGAGTCGCTGCTGTTCCACCGGACCGTCGCGGAAAACATCAGCTACGGCCGCCCCGACGCCACCCCGGAGCAGATCCGCGACGCCGCACGCCAGGCCAATGCCCTGGAGTTCATCGAGCAGCTGCCCCAGGGATTCCAGACCATTACGGGCGAAAGAGGCGTCAAGCTCTCCGGCGGCCAGCGCCAGCGCATCGCCATCGCCCGCGCGCTGCTGGCCGACTGCCCCGTGCTGGTGCTGGACGAAGCCACCAGCGCCCTGGACTCGGAAAGCGAGCACCTGGTCCAGGACGCCCTGGCCACGCTCATGGAGGGGCGCACCTGCATCGTGGTGGCCCACCGGCTTTCCACCGTGGCCAACCTGGACCGTATTGTGGTTCTGGGCGAAGGCCGCGTGCTGGAAGACGGCCCCCATGCCCAGCTCATCCAGCAGGGCGGCCCCTACGCGCAGCTCTGGAGCCGCCAAACCGGCGCATACCTGGACTAGCTCGCTATTCCGTGATACGGTCTAGCCGCTATCCAAGCAGTGGTTCCTGACATGATTCGCCCTCGACCGGCAGGAGCCGCCATGCCTGATATCGCCAAAGATCCCGTCTTCCTGGTCGGCGCAAGCGCGCTTCCCTATTGGCTTTCGCCCCGACCCAAATCCCTTGACACCACCTTCGAGCAGGAACTTGCCAGCTGCGGACAAGACCCATCGTCAATAATCCCCTTCCTTGGCTCGACCATGGCGTTCCCTCCGCTTCATGCCGTGCCCGACAACCTGCGAACCGCTCTTTCCGCAGGTCAATCTCATGTTATCTGCTCATCCATTGGCGGGTGGCCTCCCGTTCACGTGTTGTCATCCGGAAGCGTGCCCCGCACGTCAACCCAGTCCTACCAACGGTCCGTCCTCCCGCGCCGCATCCCCAAGCACTGCTACGTCAAAGTCTCTGAGAGGATCTTCGTCCCCCGCCCTGAGCTGGCCCTTCTGCAGTCGGCAGCGATTCTTGACTTGGTGGAGCTCACCGTACTTTGCAGCCTCTTCTTCAGCGTGTTCTGCTTCCGCGGAGACTCAAGCAGACTCGTTCCGCGACGCGCACTCTGCAGCAAGGAATCAGTTAGGGCGTTCCTCGACTCATGCACAGGAAGTGGCCTAGCGCCGGCGGGCGCCGACCTTCTGAAACGAGCCGTGCGACTTGCCGTGGAACAGACGGCATCGCCAGCTGAGCTGAGCTGCGGGCTGCGTATGGAGCTTCCGATTTCCCTGGACGGCTACGGATTTGCTGGAGCCCGCCACAACGCCTGCGTTTCCACTGGCGACTCTCCCGACGACGTGCGGTGGTGCGATTGGCTTTGGAAGACGCGGGATGGGCGGCTTGTTGCAGTTGAGTACGAAAGCGACCAGGAGCACCAGGGCGATGCCCGACGGAAACGAGACCGCAAGAGGGACAACGAACTCATTGCCGCGAACATCACACCCATATCGTTGCTGAGCGAGCACTTCGCCAGCACCGCCGCCATGGATGTGGCTGCCCGACAGATCGGCAAGACGCTCGGAAGGCGACCATTCCCCGACGACGATGACTCCCGCGCGGGACGAGAGCGGCTGCGACGGAAGATTGCCTCGATGCTCAATAGGCTGCGAGGGCTCGTCGCTTAGCACCGCCGACCTATGCATGCATAGGTCGGCTTCTCTGCATCTGGGTCCACGGCCTCTCCGCACTAACCCGGAGCTATGCACGCATAAGTCAGGCTTTCTGCATCCGCCCCTATTTAGCCTCGCAGGAATTCGAAGCCATGTGCGCATAGGTCGGCTTTTCTGCACACAGACCGACCCCCGCCGCACGGATTCCGACCTATGCGCACATAGGTCGGACTCGAAGGCCGATTTCGCCCTTTTGCCCCGAGCTATGCGCGCATAGCTCGGCTTTTTCTACCGCCACCCACCAACGCTGCACGTTTTTCGGAGCTATGCGCGCATAGGTCGACCGCCCGAGGTCGCGTCCGTAAAGTGGTGTAAATACAAGGAATGAGCCAGGGGCTCCTCT
>JAUNCQ010000044.1 GCA_030526515.1 Coriobacteriia bacterium | reverse complement strand
ACGCCGGCCACCACCAGCACGAAGGCCACCACCACGCCCATGTTGTTTTCGATGATGTCCAGGAGGGCGATCTCCTGGTCAGCGTAGGAGTTGGGCAGGTAGCTGATGCCCTCCTGCTGCCGGTTGACCAAGACCACGCACTTGTCCATGATCTGCAGCAGGCCGGGATTGCCCTGGCGCACGAAGAAGAACATGCTCAGGTTCAGGTTGGTGACGACGTAGTTCAGGCTCTGGAACTCGTGGTACAGGCGCATTCGGCTCATCTGCGACGCCGGCACGAAGGTGCAGTCCGCCTGGCCGGAGCTGACCGCATGGATGCACGCACGCACATCGTCGCACAGGACGATCTGGGCCTCCGGATAGCGCTGGGACAGCATGTGGTCGAAGAGCATGCTGCGGTTGGTCACGGCAATGCGCTCGGTGTTCGGTTCGCTGCCGCTGTAGATGATGGCGGCCTGGGTTTCCGCCACGCGATCCGTCTGCATGACACCGTAGAACTCAGAGGTGTAGAAGGAACCGTAGCAGGGTCCGTAGACGTCTATTTCGCCCTTGCGGAAGGACTGGTACATGTCCTTGATGTTCTGGAAGGGAACGGTGTCCACGTCAATGCCGTGTTCCTCCCGCATGGCCTCCACCATCGTGGACAGATATCCCTGAAGGTAGCCGGCGCGGTCCAGGTCGCTGTAGGGCAGGTTGTCGTCCAAGTAGCCCACGGTCACGTGGTTGCCGTGGTCCTGCAGCCACTTCTTTTCCCGGGTGCCCAGCAGATAGGAGCTCACGGAACCGTCCACATAGCGGCTCTTTGCCGTGGCGTTGTAGTTGGGTGAGCTGGTTTGGATGACGGACAGGGCGTCGTTCAGCTCGTTCAGCAGGTCAGGGCGGGACTTCGTGACCGCGAAGTAGATGTCCTGGTTACCCAGGAGCTGCACCGGCTGGTAGCCGAACCCCTCGGCGAAGTCAGTCAGCACGATCAGGTCCACACGGCCGTCGTCCAGGGAATCGTTCAGGACCTTGGAATCCGCGCAGTCCACGAACACGGCAGAGGGGTTGTGGGTCTTCGCCCAGTCACGGGCAAGCTTGGCGGAGGCCTTCTTGCCCTCCACGCCTATGCGAACGCCCTTCATCTGCTCGATGCTGCTGCTGTGGAATCGCTCGTCGTCAGCACGGCAGTACAGGTAGAACTTCTCGTCGCCCATGGGCAGCTGGCTGAAGAGCATCTTGCCCTCACGCTCCTCGGAGCGGGTGACGTCGCCCAGGACGTCTATTTCGCCCCGTTCCAGCATATGGATCAAGTCGGAGAAGGTGCCGTAGACGTATTCGTAGTCCCAGTTGGCGTAGTAGCTGATCTTCTGGAAGTACTCGTAGCCGAAGCCCTGCTTGGGCTCATCCGGGCCGCCCTCCTCGTAGCCCTCCACGTTGACGTAGCCCAGGCGCACGGTCTTCTGGGGAACGTCATCCGCCCACGCGACCGCGGGCGCCACCAGGCACAGGCCCAGGCACGCCAGGGTCATCACGACCGCAGCGACCCCGAGGGCCCGCCGGGTCAGAGTGGACGTAGCTTCGCGAAACGGCACGGAATTCCCACCCGCCTTGGGTCAGGTTGCGGCTAGGAGGCCTTCTTGCTGCTGGACTTCTTGCCCTTCAGCGTGGACAGAGTCTTGGACACAGTGTCCGTAGTGGCCTTGCCGGAGGTCTTCAGGGCCTGTTCGGAGGCGGCGTTGAACACGTAGTCCTGGCAGTTTTCGGTCCACTGCTTCTGGGTGTCGTCGCAGACGGACTGGCTCTGGCTCATGCCGTCCACGGAATGGGTGGAGCCGGCGTTGGTCATGCCGGTGACCGCCTGGAAGCGGCCGGCCTTATAACCCATCATGAACGCCTTGAAGCCGTTGGCACCGGTGCCTGCCAGCAGGTAGCGCTGGCCGTCCACCTCGGACACGCGCAGCTTGAAGCTGCCGTTGCCCTCGTACCAGAAGCCGGCGTAATAGGCCAGCTCGTCGTTGCCCATGAGGTTGCGGGCCGCGTCGAGGCCGCTGAACACGCAGTGCAGGGAGGCCTTCTTGTTCTTGGAGCCGGGCACGAACTCGTACACGCCCAGGTGGTAATGGCGCAGGCCGCCGGCTTTGGTGGTGTCCGCCGTGGCGTAGGCGCCGCAGTTCTCGGGCACGGTGTAGTCGGAGTCGTAGTAGGCCACCACCAGCTCCTCGATGCCGTCGCCGGCGAAGTCGATCAGCTCGGCGTAGGCCAGACCGCCCAGGTAGGCGGTGCCGCCGTCGGTCTTGATGGTCGCCTTGCCCACGCGCTTCTGCAAGGACTGGACCTTGTCCTTGTACAGCTTGTACATGGTGGCCTTGTCGAAGGTTTCCTCGGTGGCCTGGAGCACGCCGGTGTCAAGCTGGCCGGAGTTGGCCGGGACGATGCTGACCTCGGTCTTGGCGAAGGAGTCCGCCTTGTACACCAGGGCCGGGCCCTCCACGGTCTTGCCGTTCTTCAGGCTGATGGCCATGGTGTAGGTACCGTCAGGCAGCTCCTTTTCCGCATCGGCGAAGGTGAAGCCGTAGGTATCGGTCTTGACCAGGGTGACGTTTTCGCCCCCTTCTGCATGAAGCAGCACGGTGTACAGATCCAGAGGGTTGGATTCGTCCTTCTTGGGGATGATGACGGTGTTCTTGGACACCTCCACCTTCTGGGAGGCGTTGTACTCAACCGTGCACTTGCTGCTGGTCATGAGATACTGGAACAGCACGAAGCCCAGCGCGGCGCCGATGACGGCAGCCAGCACCAGCACTCCCAGAACCAAGGGGATCCTGCTCTTCTTCCCATTAGCCACGACGTGCTCCTAACGATCAGCGATTCTCTTTCGCAAAATGTCCATAAAACATATGGATTATAGCCTAGATGACCAGCGCTTCCCTAGTCCAAATCCTCGAACGAGCCCACATTGTAGGACGAAAAGACCACTTCACCGCCGTCCTGGGTGGCATCCAGGTCAACCTCCGCCACAATGCGGTAGTCATGGTCGCCGTCCACGTCATGGAGCACCTGCTCCACGTGCCAGGTATGGTGCTCGGCCTCGCCGGACTCGTCCACGGTGAAGTAGGCGGTGGAACGGGCGTCGCCGTCGGTCAGCAGCTCCTCGTGGTCCGCGTAGAAGCGGTCCAGCACCTCCGACCAGCGGGCCACGCCGAAGCCCCAGTCGCCGTCCAGCTCCGCCAGCTGCTCGATCTTGCGCTGGGCGGCCAGGCGCACGCGCTGGAACAGGGCGTTGCGCACCAGCACGGTCATGCCGCGACGGTCCAGCACCACGGCCTGGGGCGCCAGGGGCGCGGCCACGTCGTCGTCCAGCTGGGAGCCCACGCCGGCCCATTCGTCCAGCAGGCTGGAGTCGATGCTGCGGACCACCACGCCCAGCCAGCTGATGATGTCCCACAGACGGTCGTCGCGCTTGTCCAGGGGGATGGTGCGGTCAAGCACCCGGTAGATGTCCGACAGGTAGCGCAGCAGCGTGCCCTCGGAGCGGGCGATGCCGTAAGCCGCCACGTAGCCCTTGAAGGTGGCGCCCATCTGGACCATCTCGCGCAGAACGCTCTTGGGATGCAGCTCGTAGTCGCCGGCCCAGGGAACGCTTTCGCAGTACAGGGCAAAGGCCCCGTCCAGCTCCTCCTTCAAGGGCATGGGGTACGTTACCTCCTCCAGGCGCTCCAGGCGCTCCTCGTACTCCACGCCCTCCATCTTCATTTCGGCCAGGGCCTTGTCCTTGGCCTTGCGCTCCTGGGCGCGCAGGACCTGGCGAGGATCCTCCACCGTCGCCTCGGCCATGCTGATCACGTCCAGGGCGTAGTCCGGGTCCTCCGGGTCCAGCAGCTCCAGGGCCGCCAGCAGGAACGGGGACAAGGGCTGGTCCAGGGCGAAGTCGTCGGGCACGTCCATGCCCAGCTCGTAGGTGACATCATCGGGAAGGCCGGCGGCGATTTCGCCCGCTGAAAGGGCCGTTCCGTCCGCGGCATGCAACAGCACCACGCCAGCGTCCACCAGCGTCACGAACACCTCGTCCGTGCGCTGGAGCAGGCGCAGCTTCTCCTCCTCCGGTTGGGCGGAGGACATGATCAGGTCACGCATGCGCTGGCGGGCATTGCCGCCCTGCTCCACCATGGCCAGGGCCATGGAGTGGGACGCGCGCATGCGGGGGCGCAGGGTCTCCGGCACGGCGGCGACCACGCGGTCGAAGGCCTGCTGGTTCCAGGTCACGCTGCCCTCGCGAGGCTTCTTCAACTTGATCTTCTTCAGCTTCTTGGGGTCGTTGCCGGCCTTCTGACGCAGCTTGGCGTTTTCGATTTCGTGCTCAGGCGCCTGGACGATCACTTCACCTTCGGTGTCGAAGCCGGAACGTCCGGCGCGGCCGGCAATCTGATGGAACTCGCGGGCGTTCAGGCGGCGCATCTTGTGGCCGTCGAACTTGGTCAGCGCGGTGATGAGCACCGTGTGGATGGGCACGTTGATTCCCACGCCCAGGGTGTCGGTGCCGCAGATGACCGGCAGCAGGCCCTGCTGGGCCAGCTTCTCCACCAGCAGGCGGTAGCGGGGCAGCATGCCGGCGTGGTGCAAGCCCACGCCGCAGCCCAGCAGGCGCTGGAGCACCTTGCCGAAGGCCGTGCTGAAGCTGGTGCCCTTGCAGGCGTCCTTGATGAGCTGGCGCTCCTCCTTGGTGGCCACGCCGTAGCTGGCCAGGGCCTGGGCGCTGGCAAGGGCCGCGTCCTGGCCGAAGTGGACCACGTAGATGGGGCCCTTGCCGTTGCGCAGGGCCAGTTCCACCGTACCCTCCAGGGACGTGTCCACGTACTCGAAAGACAGGGGCACCGGGCGCGGAGCGTCGGCGATCACGTCGACGGTGCGGCCGGTGCGCTCCTCCAGGGAGGCGGCGATGGAGCTGACGTCGCCCAGGGTGGCGCTCATGAGCAGGAACTGGGTCTTGGGCAGGGTCAGCAGCGGCACCTGCCAGGCCCAGCCGCGGTCAGGGTCGCCGTAGTAGTGGAACTCGTCCATGGCCACGAAGCCGATGGGCGCGTCCTCCCCTTCCCGCAGGGCGCGGTTGGCCAGGATCTCCGCCGTGCAGCAGATGACCGGGGCGCCGGGGTTGATGGCGGTGTCGCCCGTGATCATGCCAACGTAGTCCTTGCCCAGCAGCTCGACCAGCTCGAAGAACTTTTCGCTCACCAGGGCCTTGATCGGTGCGGTGTAGTAGGAGACGCCGCCGCCCAGGGCCAGCGCCTTGAAGTGCAGGCCCAGTGCCACCAGGGACTTGCCGGAGCCGGTGGGGGTGCCCAGGATCACGTGGTCGCCGGCCATCAGGTCCATGAGGGCCTCTTCCTGATGGGGCCAGGCGGGCTTGCCCGTGGACTCGGCCCAGTCCAGGTACTCCATGAGCACGTCGTCGAAGTCGGGCACGGGCTCCTGGTTATACAGGCGATCCGCCAGGGCGCCCAGCTCCCCTACCGCTCCCGCGGCGATTTCGGCCTGCTGATCGGCTGCTTCCTGGGTCATTGCGACTTCGTCGGTCATCTGTCCGCCTTCCCGGGGTCCGCCCCGCGTCTGGGGCCTGGGCCCCGTATCCGAAAAGCCCCGCAGCCAGGCGGCCGCAGGGCATAGAATGCTAGCTAACGTATTGTCCCACATTACCTGGCTGGGAGCCCGCCGAACATGACGAAGAACCTGCTCAACAAGCCCCTTGCGAAGCCCCAGGACCCCGCGCGGCGGCGGCCCTACCTGCTTGCGCCCGTGACGCCGGCGGAGCTGCTGAGCACCTTGGTGGGATGCGTGCTCGGAATCGGCCTGTTGAGCGGGTTGGCCTGGTGGAGCGGCGAGCCCTGGCTCATGGCGCCCTTCGGCGCCAGCGCGCTGCTGGTGTACGCCGCGCCGAAGGCTCCTTTCGCCCAACCGCGCAATCTGTTCGGAGGGCATTTGATCGGTGCGCTGGTGGCCATCAGCATGATGAACCTGTTCGGCAGCAACCCGGTAAGCATCACGGCCGCAACGACCCTGGCCATCCTGCTCATGCAGATGACCAACACGCTGCATCCGCCGGGAGGCGCCACCGCGCTGCTGTGCAGCATGCTGGGAACCACCGACTACGGGTTCATCCTGTTCCCGCTGATGCCGGGCGTGGTGATCATGTTCGTGACGGCGGTGATTGCCGGACGGCTGTTCCCCGAGGACGGAGTCTATCCCCACGACCCGCTGGCATAGAGGGCTGCGCGGCCCCAGGCTCGCGGCCCCCACGCGCGCAGATGAAACCCCCAGCACATCAGGATCGCGACCTGCGCACGCAGCCTGGATCCGGCGGACCAGCCTCGGCCGCTAGACGCGGACGTAGACCTGCTTGCGGTCGTCGGCGCTTTCGCCCTGCTTCTTAATCTTGCCCTGGGCAAGGGCAGGCTCCACGAAGCGCTCCATGAGGGTGGCGTAGTGGGCCTCCTGCATCAGGTACATCAGATCCTCGGCGGTGCGGGGCTCGTCGCCCATGACGTCGCACAGGCGCTCGGCATCGTCAACCATAGGGGTGGCGAACTTGCCCGTGTACAGGGTGTTCAGCAACAGCGGCAGAGTGACCACGTTCACGCCGAAGGCGGGCATGGCCAGGGCGTCGGCGCCGTACTCAGCCGTCAAGGCGGGAATGCCCGTACCCGTGCCCGTAGCCAGGCCCAGGTCGACCAGCACGCGCATGAGCTCCGGCCACACCGGAGCGCAGGGAGCGTCGGGGGAAACAGCGTCCATGCCGAAGCTAACCACCTCGTAACGGTCGCAGTAGACGTCCACGAAGGGAGCGCCGCAGCCCACCCAGTCGTTGTGGGCCAGGGCGTTCACCAACACGCCGTCCAGCACCTCCTGGGGCACCTGCTCGTTGCGGCCGCGCTGGAAGTGGCGGGAGCGGATCAGGTTCTCATGGTGGAGGAAGGACATGAGCTCGCCCATGGCCGTCACCACGCAGCCGCCGAAGCGCTCGGCGTCGATGGAGATGTCCTTGTCGAAGCCGGAGTAGCGGTTCACCACCAGCGCGCGGTCGTTCTGGTCGGACAGCAGGAAGGCCAGCAGGTTGTAGGCACCCTTGGGGGTGCGCAGCCGCAGATCGTCCTGGAAGCCTTCGCCCAGGGGCTTGCCCGCCTGCTCGTAGGCGGCGCGCAGCTGCTCGAAGGTCAGGTCAGCGTACGGAGACTTGGTGGTTGCGATTTCCGTGGGATTGATGCTCATGTGCGGGTCCTCTCAGGTTATTGGTCCGCACGATTGTACCGCATGGGCGCTACGGCTGCTCACGCAAAGAAAAAGCCCCGGTCTTTCGACCAGGGCTGCAAGTTCATGGAGCGGACAACGGGGTTCGAACCCGCGACCCTCACCTTGGCAAGGTGATGCTCTACCAGCTGAGCCATGTCCGCGTTGCGAGGAAGTAGTATACGCGGTTGCTACGGGGAGCGCAAGGACTTTTTTGAAGTTTTGGCGAAATGGCTGCTGCGAGTTCGACCCGACCTTGGGCTCGTCTCTGCCCCGCATCAGACAATCATCCAAAAATCGGTAGCGAATCCGAGTTCGACAGACGGATTCGTGGAAACTGGTAGAGTCAGCACCCTCCCGTGGGCCGCCTATGCGAGAGGCGATGGCAAAACAACAAGAATATCTGTAAATAATCGCAGTATTGCCCGAAAAACCACCGGCCGGCTGAGCAGACCCTACCGACTTTCACTTATCTGCCGAGAAACTGCGCAGGACTTACCGATTCTTAGCCAGTTGACAGCGAAGGCCCCAAAGCAAGGGGCCACGTCCAAGCAAAGGCCGAAACGCAGGCCCGACACCCAGGCGCAGGCAAAGCGCCAGGCAGCGTAGCCACCCGCCCCCCCTGGAAACACGAAAAAAGCCCCGGCCTTTCGACCGGGGCTGCAAGTTCATGGAGCGGACAACGGGGTTCGAACCCGCGACCCTCACCTTGGCAAGGTGATGCTCTACCAGCTGAGCCATGTCCGCGTTGCAAGCGATTACTATACGCGGTTTCCCGCTACTACGCAAGAACTTTTTGAAACTTTTTCAACTAATCCTGCGTCGCGGGTCAGGCTGACCGTTCAGCCGGCGTCAACCAATACGGAAGCGCACCGAATCAACCTAGCAGCCCACGGAAATCCCGCAGGCAGCCATCGGCCAGCTCGCGCACGGCGGCGGTGTCCTGGGCCTCGTTTCCCTCGTCGATCGCCGCAACCGCCCGCATGCCAGCGGCTTGGGCGCTGCGCACGCCGGGGACGATGTCCTCGAACACCACGCACTCCCCCGGCACCACGCCCAGCTCACGAGCAGCAATCTGGTAGATCAGCGGCTCGCTCTTGTGGGTGCGGTGCTCATCGCACAGGCAGATGGCGTCGAACACGTCCTCCACCCCGTTGTTGTGCAGCGCCGCCGTGAGCAGCTTGCGATTCAGCGACGACGCGATGGCGCAGCGCACGCCCCGCTCCCGCAAACCCCGCAGGAACTCCACGGCGCCCGGCTTCAGCTCCACCTCATGGGCGTAGCGGTCGAAGGCCAGCCGGTTGAACTCGTCGCAGCACTCCTCCAGGGTCAAGGTACACCCCAACTCGTCGATGAAGTACTGCGCCGCGCCCTCAAAGCCCAGGCCCACCAGGTCGTCGGCATAGCCCTCGGGCAGCTCGATGCCATGCTCGCGGCAGAACTGCCGGTCAATGTCCAGCCACACCCACATGGACGTGGCCAGCGTGCCGTCGAAGTCGAAGATGGCCCCGCGGAATCGCTCGTCAGCCAGCGCGCCGTCTTCAAGCCCCGCCAGGGTAAACTCCCCCACGGCGCCGACGACGGCCCGAGCGTCCGCAGCCGAAGAATCACTCACGATCCGAACCCGTCCCTAGAAGTCCTCGGGGATGATCTCGATCCAAGAGCCGTCCGGGTCGGCGATGAAGTACAGGCCCATGCGCTCGTTCTCGAACACGATGCAGCCCATCTCCTTGTGCAGGGCATGAGCGGCCTCGTAGTCCTCGACGGTGAAGCAGATGTGGGTATCGCGACCGCCGTTGGCATAGGGCTCGGTGCGGCCCTTGTTCCAGGTCAGCTCCACCTGGAAGGGGGTCTTGTCGTTGCCCAGGTAGGTGTTGGACCAGCTGCCGTCCTCGGGACCCATGGTGCTCACGGGAGTCAGGCCCAGGGCTTTCTCGTAGAACTCCAGGGACTTCTCCAGGTCAAGCACGTGAATGCACCAATGTACGAAGGTACCCTTCATTTTTGCTCCTTTCGACCGCAATCAGCGGCTCCGGATGAACATTTCAGCCACGCATGATACAGCAATCCCATGATGAAGCCTAAACACACCACCCAAAACCCCGGCCGCATCCCGCAGCTGGGCAACATTCCCGACCCCAACGCAGCCTACGACCCGTCCCGTAGCATGCAGGACGCGGCCCGCTTGTACTCCGAGCGCACCGGCTCCGCGTATCAGGGTCATCAGGACGAAAACCAACCTGCTCCCAAGCGCTCCCGCCGCGGCCTGAAGATCGGCGTTGCCGTGGTGGCCGTCGCGGTCGTCGTAGGCGGCGGCGCCATCCTTGCCCCGAAGCTGGCTCCTCAGCTGGCAGACCTGCTCCCCGCAGGCGCCCAGATTCCCGGCAGTCAGCCCGGCCTGAGCGTGTCCGATACCGAGGCAGGAGAACCCGAACCGTCGCCCGAAGAGCCCACGCCTCTCATGGCAAGCAGCTCCGGTTTCGACATGCACTGCGCCGTCCACGCCAGCGACCTGACCGAGGTGCTGATTCACAACGCCAGCAACGAGTACGCGCTGCCCATCACCACCAAGCTCAAGGAAGCCGACAACGAAAAGACCATGGAATCCCACGGCACCCACCGTAAGGCGGAGGAGCAGCCCACGGGCAACGAATGGCTCACCGGCAAGTTCATCCGCTGCTGGCGCGCCGGATACGCCGGCCCGACCATGAGCGCCATCGACTGCGGAGCCAAGGCCGGCTCCCAGGTGGTCGCCCCGGTGACGGGCAAGGTGGTCCTGGTCAAGAAGTACGACCTGTACGGCGAGCCCGATTACCCTGACGTTCGCGTTCATATTGAGCCGGACGAAAACCCCGACGTGGACGTGGTGCTGATCCACCTGAAGGACCCCACCGTCAAGGCGGGCGACCGGGTAGAGGGCGGCGTGACCCCGCTGGCCAAGATCCGCAACGTGTACAAGTACCTGGGCGACCAGATGCAGCTGCGGGACTACACCAAGAAGGGCGACAACGGCAACCACACCCACGTGTGCGTCAACGACAAGAACCATCCCGACTACCACGGCCTGGACGACCTGAAGCCCAAGCCCAAGAAGAAGGACAAGGACAAGTCGGGGCAGAACGAGTCCGCGGCACAGAAGAAGGCCTAGCACGACCCGCTCGGCCCGACCCGCGCGGCCCGAACCCTAGAAACTAGCGAACAGCTTGAAGGCGAACCGCGCCATGGCCGGTTCGCCTATTTTCATACCCCGGGCCAGTGCCAGCGTCCCCTCCATCACCCGCTCGTCGAAGAGGAGCGGCAGCATGGCATGCTGACGGCGCAGCTGGAGCATCAGCGGAGCCATTGCCTGCTCGTAGGGCTTTTCGCCCGCAAGATGATCCGCCAGGGCCTGGGCGGACTTCAGGGCGAAATATATGCCCTCCCCCGTCGCCGGGCAGGCAAGGCCTGCGGCATCGCCCACGAAGTACGCGCCAGCTGCTTCCAAGCACAGGTCGTTGCCCACCGGGATGCAGGCGCCGCGCACCGCGGACGAGTCAAGGGCAACGCCCACCTCCGCCGCGAAGGCCTCCAGGCCCTCCCGCAGCTTAGCCGGTGCGGTGCCGGGAGCACCGTCAATGCCGATGCAGGCCCGCTCCCCGCAGGGGATGTACCAGCCGTATCCCTGCAGGTCAGCGTCGTAGCGGCACACCAACGGAGCGCCGCTGGGCGCAACCGGGGCCTCCAGGGACGGAACCACCACAGGGCGCCTGCCCGTCAACGTCCGGCGCACCCAGGAGTTGGCGCCATCGGCGGCCACCAGCTCCCCGAACTCCACGTCCAGGTCACCGTAGGGCGTGCGCAGCAGCGCCGTGCAGCCAACAGCGTCCAGCTCCACCACGCGGGTGCGGTCCGCCAGCTGGCCACCAGCCTCCAAGAAACGCTCGACCGCAAAGCGGTCCAGGTCCTGACGTCGCAGGGACCGCAGACGCAAACCCGGCACGTCAATCTGATGCTGGCCGCAACGCACGTCCATAAACCCGAAGTCCTGGGCGAAGAGCCCCTGGGCTCGCTCCCCGTACAGCTGATCCACCAGCTCCAGGGCCCGGGGAGTCAGCATGCCGCCGCACAGCTTGTCCTTGGCCTGCAGGTCGGCATGATCCACCGCCAGCACGCTCAACCCCCGACGTTGCAGGAGCATGCCGCAGCAGGCGCCCGCCAGGCCGGCGCCCACGATCAGAACATCCACCCTCATGCGCTCACCCGGAAGCTGCCGTCGGCCAGCATGGTCACCGCGGTGCGGTAGAAGGCGCCCATGGCCTCAACCAGGTACCAGGTGTCCTTGACGCCGGCGGTCTCGTACGGGGAATGCATGGCCAGCTGGGGCAGGCCTATGTCCACGGCGTTCACCGCCACATGGCTGCTGGCGATGTTGCCCAGCGTCGACCCGCCTGGAATGTCGGCATGGTTGGCGAAGGTCTGCACCGGCACGCCTGCGGCTTCGCAGATCAGGGCGAAAACGGAGCGGGAAACCGCATCGGTGGTATAGCGCTGGTTGGCGCTTTCCTTGACCACCACGCCGCCGTTGAGCACCACCCGGTTGGTGGGGTCCGCCTTGCCGGCATAGTTGGGATGTACGCCGTGGGCGTTGTCCGCCGAAACCAGGAAGCTGTTGGCCAGCAGCCGCGGCAGCTCGTCGCGACCGCCCGCGATGCGCGCCAGAACGTCAGACAGGAAGCCGGAATCGGCGCCCTGCTTGGTGCCGCTGCCCACCTCCTCGTTGTCGAACACGGCGCACACGGCAGCGCGGCCCGCGGCGGGACGCGCATCCTTCAGGGCCTGGACCAGGGACCAGGCGCACTGCAGGTCATCAAGCTGACGACTGCTGACGAACTCCTCCTCAAGCCCCCACACGCAGCCCTGCTGGCTATTGTACAGGAACAGATCGCTGCCCAGAACGTCCGCGGGTTCGGCGCCAGCAGCTTCGGCCACCTGCTTCGCCAGGGAGCCGGCGGCGTCGCCCATGCCCACCAGGGGGACCATCTCGTCCTGAACGCTCACCTTGTGGCCTTCGTTGGCCGACCGGTCCATATGCACCGCCAGGCTGGGAATCATGGCCACGTTGCGGCGCAGGTCCACCAGACGGCTCTCCACGCCGAAGGACGTGCGCACCAGCACGCGGCCCGCAACGCTCAGGGGACGGTCGAACCAGGGCTTAAGCAGCAGTCCGCCGTAGCGCTCCACGTTCAAACGCACGTAGTCACCGCCGAAGGGCAGCTCTGGGTTGCTCTTGATCTTCAGCGACGGGGAGTCGCTATGGGCCGCGGCAATCTGGAAGCCCGCCACGCCCAGCGCAGCGGCGCTTTCGCCCTCAGAACTCGTGCCCGATTCAGGAAGGCGGAAGGCCGCCAGGCTGGACTGGTTGCGGGTCACGAAGTAGGCCCCGCCGGGGACCAGTCGCCACTCCTGGGCCTCGCTGAGCTCCACGAAGCCGCATTCCCGCAGCTCAGCAGCAAGATTGGCAACCGCCTGGTAGCAGGTGGGGCTCTTGTCTATGAACGAAAGCATCTGCCGCGCGCAGCTCACGTGGGTCATTCGAGGGTCCTCCTTGTGCCTTTTACGTCTGTTTTCATCATGGTAACAGTAGCCGCCTTATAATGAGTCAATCTAACCGACCTGTAACGCTTCGGCCCGAACCGAAGCGCCGACCAAGCAGGCGCCGTGCCTGCCCAAGGAGGAACCATGCGTCACTTCACCAAGTCAACGAAGCTCGATAACGTCCTGTACGACGTCCGCGGTCCGGTCGTTGACGAGGCCGCCCGCATGGAGGACATGGGCACCCACGTGCTCAAGCTGAACATCGGCAACCCGGCGCCCTTCGGCTTCCGCACCCCGGACGAGGTCATCTACGACATGAGCAAGCAGCTCACCGACTGCGAAGGCTACTCCAACGCGAAGGGCCTGTACTCCGCCCGCAAGGCGATCATGCAGTACTCCCAGATCAAGGGCCTGCCCAACGTCACCATCGAGGACATCTACACCGGTAACGGCGTGTCCGAGCTCATCAACCTGAGCATGAGCGCCCTGCTGGACAACGGGGACGAGATCCTGATCCCTTCCCCGGACTACCCGCTGTGGACGGCCTGCGCCACCCTGGCCGGCGGCCACCCGGTCCACTACATCTGCGACGAAGAGGCCGAGTGGTACCCGGACATGGACGACATCCGCTCCAAGATCACCCCGCGCACCAAGGCCATAGTCATCATCAACCCCAACAACCCCACCGGCGCCCTGTACCCCCGCGAGGTGCTGCAGGAAATCGTTGACATCGCCCGTGAGCACCAGCTGATCATCTTCAGCGACGAGATCTACGACCGCCTGGTCATGGACGACCTGGAGCATGTCTCCATTGCCAGCATGGCCCCGGACCTGTTCTGCGTCACCTTCAGCGGCCTGTCCAAGTCCCATATGATCGCAGGCTTCCGCGTGGGCTGGATGATCCTGTCCGGCAACAAGCGCATTGCCAAGGACTACATCGACGGCATCAACATGCTGTCCAACATGCGCCTGTGCTCCAACGTCCCCGGTCAGTCCATCGTGCAGACGGCCCTGTGGGGGCACCAGAGCGTCAAGGACTACGTGGTTCCCGGCGGCCGCGTGTACGAGCAGCGCGAATACGTCTACGAGGCCCTCAACAGCATCCCCGGCGTCAGCGCCGTCAAGCCCAAGGCAGCCTTCTACATCTTCCCCAAGATCGACACGGAGAAGTTCAACATCACCAACGACGAGCAGTTCGCCCTTGACCTGCTGCGCGAGAAGAAGCTGTTGGTGGTCCACGGCGGCGGCTTCAACTGGCACAACCCCGACCACTTCCGCGTGGTGTACCTGCCGCGCATCGAGGTGCTGAAGGACGCCATGGGCAAGCTGGAGGACTTCCTGCGCTACTACCGCCAGTAGGCCTCCGCGACGAAGCGGCAAAGCCAACCTTGACGGGTGCCCGAGGGCACCCGTTTTCATATTCATGGGACGAAAGCAACGGGCCGAATCGGAACCAAGCTTGAGGCAAAGGCAATGTATAGGGCGAAGCCCAGGGGCGAAAGCCCCGCTCCCCTACGCCGCGGCCACCTCCACCAGGCGCTGCCAGATCTTCACCATGGCCAGGGTGTCCAGCTCGCAGTACCGCAACAGCTGCTCGCGGGTGCGAGCCGCCTGCTCCGGATCCATGGTCGCCAGATCCGCGAAGGCCGCCATGGCCTGGCTGCCGTTGTGGACGCCCTCCAACTGACCGTAATCCAGCTCGGGATCGTCGGGGTACAGTGCCGGCAGGACCTTCTTGATGGAGGCGCTGCCGCCCATAACGGGCAGGAAGTACCAGCCCTTGCTGAAGGGAACGATCAGATCCTGCATGCCCTGGTTGATGGCCAGCAGCTGCTCCTCCAGGTCGGGAAACGCATTTGCCAACTCAGCGATGCGCCCCTTTTCGAAGGACATGTTGTAGGCCAGCGTCGTGCCGTCCCCGGGGATGTGCTCCACCAGGTGCTCGGCAACCGCCCGACGGGGATCGCCCACCGCGTCCGCCAGGAACTCGTAGTGCTCCAGCTCCCCGTGCGGCTCCCGCTGCACGTGCAGGGAGTACTGGGTGGGAATCTGCTGGTACGGCTTGACCCCGTCGAAGGGAGGGACAGCTGGCTGAAAGGTCTCGAAGTCCAGGAAGTACAGCGGGAACTCCATGCCCGCCAGGAAATCGGCAACGGCATGCCTATCGATCACCGCATCCAGGCCCTGGGCCGCGCAGTCCACCTGCACCTGCTGACGCTCGGTCAGGCTGATCCCCGACTCCTCTGCCAGCTGCTTCAGGGTCACCACGCCATCGTGGTACAGATCGAAGGCCTTCTGCTTGCGCAGGCGGTTCAGCTCAAACACGCTCTGCGGGGGAACATCCCGCCAGCACCAGTTCTTGTAACCGCACTCGTAGGGATTGTTGCACTGGCAGCCGATGGGCTGCTCTGGCTCCGCGTCTCCGTCAGCGCAGTCCTTCAGCGCAGCCACCGTGCCCTCCACCTGGGGCACCATGACCATGACCTGCTCGGTGCAATCCTCGGGAACGAAGAGCTGCTGCAGGTCAAGATCGCCGCTGCGCACGTACTGGCTGTTCAGGTGCATCAAGCTCACTGACTTCACGTTCATGCCGCACTTGCCCAGAAGCCACGTCTGAAACGCCATGTCGTGATAGTAGATGTCGTTCACATGGGTGGACGACTTCACCTCCACGATGCGGACCCCGTCAGGCTCCACCCGCAGGATGTCCACCATGCATAGGTTGCCGTCATAGGCGAAGGTGGCCTCGGCAATATTCACCGGACCCGTGCCCTCCAGGGCCTGGCGCAGAAACTCCTGGGTGTCCTCCACCATCTGGTTCTTGCCGGTCAACGTGAAGGGCACCTCCACGAAGTCGCCGTAGTAGCCCATGGCCAGATCGCCCACCTGGTTGCCGGTCTCCAAGATGGCCTGGTTGAGCACGGATTCGTCGAACCATTCCTTCATATGGGATTCCATCCAGAGCATCTTGGGGCACTGGATGCCCTTGGTGTAGCGGGACTTGGAAAGGTTCATGCCCTCAGCCCTTCCTAGAACCAGAAGCTGGAGTTGTTGCGGCCGACTTCGAAGCGACGCAGGTCAATGCCCTCGCGCTCAGCGCGCTGGCACAGCTCGTAGCCGTCCATGCGGCGGACGTCCTCCACGTCGAAGAAGGCAGCCGGGAAGCCGCTGAAGGCCGCCGTGCCGTAGTAGTCCTGCATGTAATCCCGCAGCTTGTCAACGTCGATCCGGATGTCCATGGCTGTTCCTTTCGTCAGAAGCCTGTAAAACAACTCGCTCATGCATTGCCGTAAGAGTACCGCATCCAAAAATCCTGCGTGTCCACCCCATGGTACAGTCGGAAACTTTTTCCTGATTGCGCAAACTTTTCGCCCCATTCACAGCCTTTCGACCGCCTCTCCGATTGCCCTCTGGCTGGAATATGACGCTTTGTCAACGGCCGAGCAGGGACCGCATCTGCCGCGCGCGGGTATTGGTAGCCTAGGCTCATCAAACTGAGCGGAGGTACGCATGAAATCAAGCCGCAGGCTGAACAACAAGGGATTTACGCTGGCAGAGCTGCTGATCGTGGTGGCTATTGTGCTGGTGCTGGTGGCCATTGCCATCCCCGTGTTCACCAGCCAGCTGGAGAAGAGCCGCGAGGCCACCGACCTGGCCAACGCCCGCTCCGCCTACGCGGAGGTCAAGGAGCAGGTCATCCAGGGCAACACCTCCTACACCAAGACCTACCCACTGGAGCAGCAGGTATCCGACTGGGAATCCTACCCGGTGACCGCCGGCGGCGTAACCGTGACGGAAAGCCAGAAGAACAACGTCCACTGGCAGGGCTTCCCCGGCAAGGGCGGCTCAGTCACCGTGTCCTGGACCGATGACGGCATCCTGTTCCTGTGGTCCGGCGGCACGGAAGAGGGCGGCCAAGGGGACGAATTAAATGGGGGCGAGACCTCCGGCGGCGACCCCTCGGACGACCCCGCTGACAACCCCGGCTCCGACGAAGACGCCTACGACGGATCCCTGCCCGAAGGCTGGAACAACCACCTGATCAGCGGCCAGAACAACACGCCGCTTGAGCAGTCCCTGAACAAGGTCCTGGGCAGCATCTACACCAGCGTGGTGGGTCCGAACCTGAACGGCGACAAGATCGAAAGCGTCCAGATCAAGGACGGCAAGGTCACCGGCATCACCACCAAGGGAGGCAACACCCTGAGCGACCAGGCAACCCTGGACAAGGCCAACAAGTACATTGCCAAGTCCCTGGAAGGCAGCGGCTACACCCTGGACCGCACCAAGACCACCTTCCTGTACTACGACGACAACGGCCAGGTCGTGACTAAGAACGGCAACGGCAACCGCACCGTGTTCCTGTTCCACGACCAGACCGGCAAGACCTCCACGGTCCAGCAGACCAAGGACGGCTACAAATGGGAGGCCCATTAGACCGCACCCGCCCCGTCTCTTTCGCCCTGTAAACAAGTACGCATTCTAGGAGTTAGCAACACATGAAGGACAACCGAGGATTCACCCTGGCAGAGCTGCTGATCGTGGTGGCAATCGTGCTGGTGCTGGTGGCCATTGCCATCCCCGTCTTCACCAGCCAGCTGGAGAAGAGCCGTGAAGCCACCGACGAGGCCAACATTCGCTCCGCCTACGCCGAGCTGAAGGCCGACGTGCTGGCCATGACCTACGAGCAGACCATCGCCGACGACCCGGATCATTACGTGGTGCAGCTCGAGCAGCTTGAGCCTGGCTGGCAGACCACTGACCAGGTGGACGAAAGCGACGATCCCTTTGCCAACGTTGCCCAGATCGTCAACATGCCCGGCGAGCGCGGCACCGCCACCCTGACCTACGACGCCAAGGACGAAAAGGGCCTGAAGATCACCTATGATGGCGCCAGCGGCGAAAACACCGATCCGACGGTGTCCATTGACCCCATGGGCGTGCTGTTCGACGCGTTCCTGAAGAACCCGCTGAGCGTCATCTCCTGCTTCGACTCCACGTATCCCAACGCCAACAGCATCATCGACAAGATGAACAAGACCCTGGCCGCGGACCCGAACTTCAGCAAGGACGTCAAGACCTGGTGCATCATCAACCCCGGCCAGAAGGGCAACTTCGGCACCGCTGACAACATCAAGCAGAACGCCAGCCAGCTGTACTACATGTGGACCACCGTGGACATCACCGACAAGCGCGGCCAGAACGTGCCCGTGGTCATGAGCCACAAGGACGCCAACGGCAACGTCACCTACACGGTTGGCCAGGTGAAGGTCACCAAGGGCGACACCGACGCCTACAACGTGATCGAGCGCGATGCCAACGGCACCCACCCCAAGAGCCAGGCATACAACATCAACACCGTCATCATCGACGATGGCGACAAGAAGGAGTTCACCGACTACAAGCAGGCCAGCGCCTACCTGGACAAGCTGGTCGCAAAACGCAAGTAGCAGTGACTTCGCGAAAGGAAAAGGACATGAAGTACATCACCTACGGCAACGCCGTTGCCACGAAGGCAAGCAACGCCCAGGCGCAGATCGCAGGCGCCGCACAGGGCTGCTCCACCTGGGACCTGACCCTTGCCGCACTGCAGCAGTCCGCCCTGGTGGAGGTCATCCCGGAAAAGGTCCCCAAGTCTGAGGAGTACACCGGCTAGGCTGCCGGCCCTCCCCTACTTTTCCTGCCGGCGCAGAAGCGCGAACCGCAGCACGGAGCCGTTTTCCCAGTTCTCCACGCAGTCAGGCTTGAACCCCGTTGCACCACGCAGCGGGGCGAGCAGAAGCTCGTCGCCGTGGCTGATCTTGCAGAAGGAATGATGGAGCAGCTCGCTGCCGCCGCCGCTTCGGCGCACGGCCGTCCCGTTCAGGGACAGGTCCTCCGCCCAGTAAGCGCCCTCGGAGTCCACGTAGACGCGAGCATGCTTGCGGGAAACCGCCCAGGCGTTGCCCGACGGCGGAACCAGGACCACATCCGGGCCCTCGCGGCCGATGATGGCCTCGCCCGTGGATTCGTCGAACTCCCAGCTCTTGATGGCGTGAGCCGTGCCGTCCGGGCCCACCTCCAGCTGACGCAGCACGAAGCCGCAGTCCTGCATGGCAGGACGGTTGGCGAACCGATCCACCATGGGCGTGCCCTGGGGCACGCTGAAGGACGGGAAGATGCCGCCGGCAATGACGGCGTCAGCGCCTCTTTCGCCCGTAAGACTTACGAAGAACAACAGGGCAAAAAGATCGAAGCGCCCGTACGGCGTGCCGTCGTCCAGCTGATTCGTCACCGGACGCAGCTTGCGGGAGGTGTTCCCGCCGTAGTGTTCGTCCAGCCCCCGCAGGACGGGCTCAACCACGCCCTTCTTGAACTGACCGGGAGGCTGCTCGTCGAACACCAGGTTGAACAGGTGGTTGTCGTCTACGACCACGCTGGAGGTGTCGTCGGTGTATTCGCCCAGCACCTCCCAGATGAAGTCCTTCAGCTCCAGGTAGTTCAGGTTGTCCTGCAGCTTGGGCTGGATGCGCCCGCGAATCAGGAAGTCCTGCTCAACGTTGAGAGTGGTGGATGCCTCGGCGATGAACCGGGCCAGGGTCTTTGCCACCGGCTGGGTGCTCTTCATGCGGCTTGCCGCGCTGACGCTGGGTGCCGATGGGAACAGGCAGCGGATCACCGCGGGATAGCTCAGGTGGCCGCTGCCCTTGATGGCGTAGTCGGCCCAGGATTCGATCAACATGCCGAAGGCGTTGTTCTTCAAAGCGGAGCTCCTTGCCTGGTTTGTTCGCTGTTAGCCACCTACTATAATGGTGCTACTGCTCCCCCCGTGTTTGCGCAAATCACAGCGTGAGTTGACCATAGGATTTAAGCACAAACTCGAACGAAAGGGGGCCTCATGATAACGGAATTCCACACTCCGTTCACGCATGCGCTCCCCCTGCCCCAGGACGGCCCCGTCCCCCGCCGCGCTCCACACCGCGGCACCCCCTCCAAGGGGACGAAAGGCACGGTGTAGCCCATGGTTTCCGGTTCCTGGGGCAAGTTCGAGTCCGAGCGCGTGATCAACGGCGCGCTCATCTGCGACGAAGACATCCTGAGTATCACGCTGCTCCCCTCCGAGCACGGGTCCTTCGCATCCGGCGGACGCCTGCAGGCACGCCTGAAGGACGGCGAGCAGCGGGACTTCCATATAAAGGTGTACTCGTACTCGGCGTTTTCGTCCGAGGAAGCCATGAGGGACATGTGCCATGAGGAGGCCCGGACCCTGGAGGCCCTCAACGGTGCCAAGGGCTATTCGCCCCGCCTGCATCTGATCGGCACGTTCACGGACATCGAGGGCACCCGCTACCCCGCCCTGGTCATGGATCGCATGAAGGGCGCCAACCTGTACAAGGCCATGCGCTCGGGCCTGATATCCGGCGACTCCCGCCGCCTGCCCAACGACCGACAGACCATCGAGCTGGGCCTGATGATCGCCCGCGGCATCCAGGCCTGCAACCAGCAGGGCATCACCCACCGCGATCTGTGGCCCGCCAACGTGCTGTTGCGCATGGAGCGCGGCGCCATGTCCGGCGTGACGCTCATCGACTACGGCAACTCCACGGAGTCCCTGCGCTCCACCGCCACCGCCGCGGGCCGCAACCTGCGCCTGGCCCGCCAGAACTACGGCGCGCCGGAGATCTTCGGCATCAGCAACCGCCAGCGCCGCAAGCGCAACGCCGCCAGCGTTGACGTGTGGTCCCTGGGCGCGCTGCTGTACTTCATCCGCACCGGCTGCGAGCCCATGGGCATCGACCCCGCCACCGGCGAGGTCGTGGACCCGGCCCTGATCGACCGCCTGGACAGCACCAAGCTGCGCTACCTGTCTCAGATCAAGGAGCAGCCCCTGGACCTGCAGGCGTGCCTGAACGAAAACAGCTCGCCCCAGTTCCCCATGGACACCTACCTGCACTGGCTGATCGCCAAGTGCACCGATCCCGCGCCCATCGCCCGTCCGAGCATCGGCGACCTGGTGGACGAAATGGAACTGCTGCTGAGCGGCGATGGCGACGAGGAGAAGGCGGGCGGCTACGCCTTTGCCGACGGCGACTCCACGCCCCGCGCCGTGAGCTTCACCCCCAGCGTGGGCACGCCCATGGTCGTGGCGGCAACGCCGTCCGTGGGCACCGCAACCATGGGGGACGAAAGCGCCCTTGCCGCTGCTGAGCCAGAGGAGCCGAAGAAGGAGCGCGAGCCGCTGCCCCGTTGGATTCCCGCTACCGCCGCGGCCGTTGCGGTGCTGGCCCTGCTGGGCGTTGGAGGCTACATGTCCACGAACGCCCGCAACCATGACGTGAGCAATGCCATCGTCAGTGGTCTGCAGCCCAGCTATCCCTATTCCGCCGACGCTGCATGGGATCCCAAGACCCTGACCCTGACCGACGCCGCCGGCAACCTGATGGAAGACGGCACCGACTACGACGTGACCGTCGAGGACGCCGACGCCGTGGGCACCGCCACCGTCACGGTCAGCGGCAAGGGCGACTACACGGGCACCCAGAAGGCCACCGTGGAGATCAGCCCCGCACCGTTGGACAAGGCCCTGGTCCAGGTGGACAAGCCCCAGTACGAAAGCACCGGCAAGGCCGTGAAGCCCAAGGTCACCGTGACCCTGGGCAAGCAGACCCTGAAGGAAGGCCGCGACTACACGGTGACGTACCGCAACAACACCGCGGCCGGTGCCGCTCAGGTGCTGGTGCAGGGCGAAGGCAACTACGACGGCACCGCATCGGGCGCCTTCGTGATAGTGGAGCCGACCCCCAAGCCTACTCCCGCGGCTGCGCCCGCGGCCGCGAAGCCAACCTATTCCGGCAGCAGCTCCGGTACGTCCGGCTCATCCGGCAGCCGCAAGTCGACGCCGCGCAAGCCCGCTCCCAAGAAGAAGCCTTCCAAGTCCGACGTGGACATCAGCGGCCTGTAGGCCGACTCAGCGTGTTGGCCCAGGGCTATCCGTTGCGCGCCGTCGGGACACTTCTTCGAGTTTAGAGAGCACCTTTGGACAAAAGTGCGTGTTTAGAGAGGCCGAGAGCCCTGACCGACGGCTATCCAGCCTCTCCAAACCATCTATCTGGGTTAGTCGAGGGCGTAAATAATCAGCATCCCATAAAACCCCAGGTCAAAGCCTTATGTCCATCAATCGATGTAGGCGACATGCCCGCCTTCCAAGAACCCAGCTCTCTAT
>JAUNCQ010000043.1 GCA_030526515.1 Coriobacteriia bacterium | reverse complement strand
AAGGGAAGGAACGGCGAGGCCAGAAGAATTTACACACTAATCGGGACTTGACTAGTTTTGTTCGGCTGTTGTAGAAGGGCTGGCGTGGTTTTCCCGATTTCGCGATTTTCCGCACGTCTGTTGCAGCACAGCCGAACAAAACCGTCCGCCATGGTCCAGCGGAAGAAAAAACTGACGGCTGTTGTGCAACGGTCGTCAGTTTTTGAACACGATCGAGCCCAGGTCGGGCAGGCTGCAACAAAATCGCCGGCCCTTGTACAACGGCCGCCAACAATCGAAAGGCCGTCCCCGGCATAAAAAATGGGGCGAAGGATAACTCCCTCGCCCCAAGCGAATCCTATTCCGCGCGATCCGCGTCGCCCGCGTCGCCCGCGCTCGCCGGCTCAGCCGCAGCCGCCGGCACCGCGTCCGCCGCACCAGCTCCCGCCGCCGGCTGCGCCGCCGCCTTCACCGGCACCGCCCGACGCCCGCGCCGGCCGAACGCCGCTATCAGCGCGCCCAGCACCAGCAGGCCGAAGCCGACCCACACGAAGCTGATCAGCGGGTTCACCCGCACGTCCATGCTCAACCCGCCGTTGGTGGAGCTCAGGCCCTTGTACACCACGAACAGGTCCTCGGTCGGCAGGCTGATGACCGCCGCGTTCTGCTGCTGTTGCTGCGTGGTCATGACCAGCGTCACCGACGGGCTCACGGAACCCAGCGGCTGACCGCCCTTGGTCACGTCAAAGCTCACGCCGTACTTCACGTTGCCGTTGTCCAGCTGCTCAATGTTGCTGCCGGTAAACATCAGCTCGTAGTCCTTGATCACGAACGTCTCGGACGCCGTGTCAGCCTTGGAATCGTACTCCACGTAGCCGGTCTGCTGGGTCACGTACATGCTGGAACCGATCAGGCCCACCAGGATCACGCCCATGGCCACGTGCGCCACGCCGCCGCCGATGCCGACGGCCCGACGCGCCCGCAGACCCTTCCCCAGCATGACCAGGGAATTCGCGAACAGCAGGCTGGCCACCGCCAGGCCCACCACGGTCAGGCCCTTGTAGTACCACGCGGGTCCCTGCTCCGCCAGGTCCGCGGCAATGGAGCCGCCGGCTGCCACGGAGGCATCGTAGGCCGGGCTCAGCTGGGTCGCGAAGAACCACATCAGCAGGACGAAAACCACCACGGCCACCGCACCCGGCACCCGCATGTGGCGCAGCATGCCCCGCAGGTCCGTGCGACCCCAGGCCAGCAGCGGGCACAGCGCCATCAGCGCCAGGTACACCACGCCCAGCGGACGAGCCAGCACGTTATACGCACCCGCTGGCAGGGACTGCCCGCCCAGGGGCAGGAACCCGGGCAGCGCCGAGCTCACGGTGAAGTAGGTCACCAGCACGGTCGCGGCCGTCAGGAACACGTTGTTGAAGAAGTAGAAGTCCTCGCGGGTCAGCAGGCTGGCGCTCTGCTCCTCCGCCTCGGCGCCCGCGGCGCCATCCGCGCCAGCGCCCGCCGCGCCCGCGCAAGATGCCGCGATGGCCCGGCGACGCACCAGCACGCCGCCCACGCCCAGCACCACGGACGCCAGGATCAGCGCGCCGAACAGCACCAAAGACACCGGGTCGCCCTCGAACGCATGCACCGACTGCACCAGGCCGCTTCGGCTGATGAACGTGCCCACGATCACGAACCCGTAGGTCAGGCACGCGCACACCAGGGCCCACGCCTTGAACTGCCCGCGCTTGGCGTACATGGTCATGCTGTGGATCAGCGCCACGCCCATGAGCCACGGCAGCAGGCTGGCGTTTTCCACCGGGTCCCAGCCCCAGTAGCCGCCCCAGCCCAGCACCACGTAGGCCCACACGGCGCCCAGGCCAATGCCCACGGTCAGGAACAGCCAGGCCACCACGGCAATGCGATTGGACCGGCGCACCCAGTCCGCCGAGTAGTCGTTGCACAGCAGCGCCGCCACCGCATACGCGAACGGCACGGTCAGGCCGGCATAACCCACAAACAGCAGCGGCGGGTGGATGGCCATGGCCCAATGCTCCAGCAGCGAGTTCATGCCCTTCACGGACGCCGCCGCGGTCAGGGTGCCATCGGCGCTGAAGTACGACGGGTCCGTGGCGGAAAACGGCGCGTTGGCATCGCTGAACAGCAGCACGCCCAAAAACGCCGTCAGCACCAGCTGCAGGACCAGCGTGGCCATGTTGTCCAGCGGCTTCAGGTCCTCCAGACGGCGGACGCTCACGATCAGGGCGAAAAGCGCAATGAGCCAGCTCCAGAACATCAGGCTGCCCTCGCGACCAGCCCACAGGCCGGCAATGTTGAACAGCGCGCCCATGACGCCCGTAGACCGGGAGTGCTGGTCGAGCACGTACTGGATCGTGTAGTCGCCGCTCAGGAAGCAGATGACCATCACGCCGCAGCACACCGTCAGCGCGGCAAAGCACACGGCAACCACCACGCGGCCGGCCCAGCTCAAGGTCAGCGCCAGGTCAGTGGCCTTCTTCTTAGCGGTCATCACGTGGCCGGCAATCAGCAGCGCCACGCTGGCAACGCTGGCAACGAACGCCAGCAGCAGGCCCATAGCTCCAATGAAACCCATGGCCTAGCCCTCCAAGCTCACGCTGGTTGCGGTGAACAGGCCGCTTTCGTCCGAAGCACCCTGGATGACCACCTGCACGCCCTTGGCCACGTCCTCCGGCAGCGCGCCGGTGAAGGCAACCTGCAGCGTCTTGGCCTTGGCGCCGTCGCCGGCCTCAGCGTCCACCAGCTCGAAGCGAACCTTCTGGGTGGCGTCCGCGGGGTCGTCCACCAGCAGGCCCGTGACCTTCACGGTCTTGCCCAGCACGCTTTCGCCATAGCCCAGGAACTGGTCAACGCCCAGGGCGGAGCTGGCGCTTTCGTACTTGGACGGGCACTTGGTCACCAGCTCGGTGCACTCCAGCACGTTGCCGTTCATGCGGCCGGTGCAGATAGCGCTCACTCCGTTGCCGAAGGTGGCGCTCACGCCCTTGTCATACACGACGCGCACCGTCTGGGCCGGATCGCCCTCGGGGTCCACCACGTCGAAGGTCAGCACTCCGTCCTTGTCCACGCTGAAGGAGTTGTCCACCACCGTACCGGTGACCTGGACCTTCTTGCCCTCGAAGGTGCCGGCTGCGGCATCGCCCACCGACGCCACCGTTGCCGCGGAGCTGCCGCCGACCACGGCGAACAGCACAATTGCCACTATCGCGATGACGCCGCACACGGCCACCATCCGCTTCTTCATCTTTGCATTCATGGGTCTACGTTCCTTTCGCCCGACGAATGTTGGTACTGCTTACAGAACCGCCTGGACGCATGGCCCAGGCGGAAAAATGCGTAACTTGTATTGTATTGCAAACGGGACTTTCCATAAGCGGACGAAAACCGCAAAACCCCTAGTCAGCTCGGGTGCGGCCCCTGCCGGCTCGGGCAAGCCCCCTAGTCGGCGTAGATCTGCTGCTCCAGGTCGTAGGAAACGTACTGGGTGGGCAGCTGCGCCGCGTCGTCCCAGCTCAGCCAGCCGGTGGGAACCTCGGCGTCATCGTGGCACTGGGTGCAGACCATCACGGACGCGCGATGGGACTTGTGGCAGTCGTTGCACGTGTACTCGGTGTGGTGCCAGGAGTGCGGGTTGCGCTTCATCTTGGCGGTGGCGTCGGTCAGGTCGGACTTGGTGTTGTTGTGGCAGGCCTCGTTCAGGCAGAAGGTGGTGCCCTCCGTCTTGTGCCAGCGGTTCAGGTTGTCCAGGCTGCGCTCGGAAAGCGGGTTGCGGAAGTTGCCCGTCACCCAGCTGATGCCCTCGGTGACCTGCTCGGCCATGGTGGGCTCGTGGCAGCTCAGGCAGTTGGCGTTGGCGTACTTGCGATGGGTGGCGCTCAGCATGCCGGAGGCGTCGGCCACGTCGTTGCCCCACTTGTCCGTGGCGGGCTCGCCGGGCTCGGCGTAGTAGGTCGGATTGTAGGGATCCTGCGGGTTGTGGCACAGGAAGTCGCAGAACTCCGGAGTGTTGTGGAAGTTCCAGAACCCAATGCCGCAGATGGCCACGACCACCACGGCCACGGCGGTGATCACCTGCCACTGGTAGAAACGGCCCACCTTCTTGGGCTCGCGCTTCTTCTTCGGCTCGGCAGCCTCGGTTGCAACGCCCTCGGCCTCGGGCGCAACGGGCTCGGCGGCGGTTGCCTGGCTGTTCTTCTGCTCCTCAGTCATGAGAACCCCTCCTCACTGCATGGACCGCGCGGGGGTTTTCGTCCTCTTCCCGCGCAGATGCACGAACACAGGCTCATAGTACAAGCCCGCGAAGCGCTTCCCCGCGGCAACCGAGCAATTCAGCGGGGCGAAAGGAAGGCATAGGGAAAACCCCTACCCGCGGCGACTTGCGGCAGCCCTGCGTCTTCGCAGCTCGCCGCGCCGCAGAGCGCCGGGGACGAAAAAGCCCCCGCCGAGGCGGGGGCTCAAAAGCCAACGGAGTCGGAACCGCAACCGTTACAGGCAAAACGCCGGGCTGATGCCGTGGCCGATGTAGCCTTCGCCCACGTTGGGCCTACCCCACTCGTCGACCACGCGGAACAGATCATTGGCCCACGGGGTCGCGCTGCGCGTCCACCACCAGGACCAATAGCCGCCCGTCGCGGGTATCTTCCTCAGGAAAGCCTCGTTCGAGTACGAGGTGACGCCGTTGTCGGCATAGAGCTTGTACTGACCGCCCTCAAGGTTGAAGACGGCAGCGCCGGACGCGTTCGATTCCTCGGTGCCAGTGCCGTCCGTCGCAGGATCCTCCTCATCGTTGCCGTCAAGGCGACCGTAGCATTCCACGTTGCTCAGCAGCCACAGCTTGTCCGTGGTACTCGTGACGTCCCCCGTCCCGACGCCCATGCCGCCCCTGTTGTTGGTGCTCTTGGAAGCAGGCGTAATCAGGTCGCGCAGGTCAGCGGGGATGGAGCTGTAGATCTGGGAGTTCAGCCACGCGCGCAGCTCAGAGCCCTTCCAGCCGCCGGCGTTGGAGGAGTCGTTGTTCGGGTTGCGGAAGTTGACGATCTCCTTGAAGCCGAAGGTGATGCCGATCTTCTTGCCGTTTTCGTCCACATCATGGCAGAAGCCCAGGATCTGGACGTGAACCGTCTTGGTGTAGTAGCGGCCCTCGCCGTTCTTCACGCGCAGGGTCAGGGTCTTCACCTCGTCGCCACGGAGCTTGCCGTCGTCGCGCACCAAGCCGTACTTCGCAGCCTGCTGGATGACGTGGTCACCGTAGTAATAAGGCAGGTGGGCGGACAGCTCCTTGATCTGCTGCCAGGAAAGAGACTCCAGCACCTGCGCCGGGGTGGCGTTCGGCGTGATCACGTTCACCGCGGGACAACGAGAGCACTTCGTCTGCAGGTTCGGTCGGTCAAAGTAGGGCTCGGACATGTCGTGGCCCAGGGCCGCCACCGTGATGTCCTGAACGTTCAAGGCCGGGATCCAACCCCACTTGGCGTCGTCCAGGTCGGCGTCAGCGTCGTACTTCGTGCCGCAGACCTTGCAGTTCAGATGGGCAATCACGCCGCTCTGCTCGCACTTCGGCTCGGCGGCCTCGACCTTGACCAGGTCATGGCCCAGGGCCTTGACCAGCAGATCGTCCTTGTTTTCGACCACGTCCTTGCCGCCCGCGTCCCTAGACAGCAGACCGCACCCGGTGCAGGCGTAGTGCTCAGCACGACCGTCGCTGGTGCAGTCGAAGCTGGCCGCCACCTTCTTCATCTGGTGGACGAAAACCACGGCGACCTTGTCCCCGCCGTAGGCCTTGACGGAGCCGCCCACGGAAATGCGGCTGCAGTCCACCTTGCCGGTGGTGCCGTACAGGCTCTTCTGGACGCTCAGCTTACCGCCGGTCACGTACAGGGAGCCGCCCTGGGCCTTGCCGTTGTAGTCGTAGCTGCGGGCCACCACGCTGCCGGCGCCCGTCACGGACACGGTGCCGCCGGTGACCTTCACGTTGTTGGCGTTGATGCCGCCGTTGCTGGTGCTGGACGCGACCACCTTGCCGCCGGTCACCTTGAAGGTACCCGGGGTGGTCTTGGAGCCCAGGGCCTTGACGGCGATGCTGCCGGGCTTGGCCACGGTCAGGGAGCCGGCGCTCACCGTCACGTTGCGGCCGGAAACGGCGCCGGTCTTGCTGGAGCCGGTCAGGGTCACCTTGGGGCCGGCGAAGTAGACGCTGGCGGCGCTGATGCCGCAGTTGGCGCCGGACAGGCTCAGGCTGCCGGAACCGGTCAGCTTCAGGGAGCCGGCGGCCTTCAGGCCGTAGCCCTTGGACACGGCGCTCTTGCCCAGCACGCGCACGGTGGCGGTGCCGGTGCCCTTGATGCTGACGCCCTTGACGGTGGTGCCGTTGATGGTCAAGCGCTGGAGCTTGGCGTTCCAGGTGACCTTCGCGCCGTGGCGGAAGTTCTTCTTGGCGTCGTAGGACTTGCCGGACACGTAGACCTTGGTGGCCTTGGCGTGGGCCTGCGCAGGCATTGCCGCGGTCATGGCCGCCGCGCCGCCCAGGGCCAGGGCCGCGCACAGGGCAAGGCCCAGGCTGGCTTTCGCCCGAATGATTGAGCTCATGGGGATTCCCTTCTTCCTTCTTCCTCAAATGAGCGTGCCCGCAGCATGCGGGATGCGGCGGGCACGCGGACGTCTAAGCGGCTAGCCGTTGCGGCGCTGCCACAGGATGTTGTTGGTTTCCAGCCAGCTTTCCACCGTGCCGGTGTCGAAGCCGTCGGCCGGGTCCACCACCAGGGCGTACATTTCCTCTTCCTGGAGGACGGCGTCCAGGGAGTCGGTGAGCTGGATCTCGCCGCCGACCGTGGGCTTGGCGTCGGCCAGCAGCTCCATGACCCGGGGGCTCAGCAGGTAGCGGCCGAACACGGCCAGGTCCGTGGGGGCTTCGTCGACCGGCGGCTTCTCCACCAGGGAGTCGATCTTCCAGACGTTTTCGCCCACCGGCTGGCCGGCGATCACGCCGAAGCGGTCCACCTTCTCATGGGGCACCGGCATGACGGCGATGACGCTGCAGCCGCCATGGGCGTCGGACACGGCCTGCATGGCCGGGAGCATCTTGTTGTCCGGCACCAGCACGTCGCCCAGCAGCACGTAGAAGGGCTCGCCGGCGGTCTTCTCATGAGCGCAGTAGATGGCGTGGCCCAGGCCCAGGGGCTCGTCCTGGTACACGTAGCTCACGTTCAAGTTGCCAGCGTGGGCCACGGCGTCGGCGTACTTGTCCTTGCCGCGCTCGCGGAGCATGGCCTCCAGCTCGGGGTTGGGGGTGAAGTGCTCTTCGATGGACTTCTTGTCGCGGCTGTTGATGATCACGACCTCGTCCGCGGCGGATGCCAGGCCCTCCTCCACCACGTACTGGATGGCCGGACGGTCCACCACCAGCAGCATTTCCTTGGGCTGCGCCTTGGTGGCGGGCAGGAAGCGGGAACCCAGGCCCGCAGCAGGGATAAGAGCCTTCATGAAGCAAAACTCCTCACGTCGTGTGGTACCGAAACGCCTGCGCCATCAGGCGCGAGGCGGCGAACTTGCATCCCCACATTTTACTACGGACCGCCCGCCGCTGCAGGGCTCGGGGGCGGGGCAGCGGCACGGCGCTCCCTTGACAATGCCGCCGCGCCCACGCATAATTGTTTGACACGCCAAACGGCGTTCCAGTGGGGATATAGCTCAGCTGGGAGAGCATCGCGTTCGCAACGCGGGGGTCACGGGTTCGAATCCCGCTATCTCCACCACGAAACTACGCAGGCCCGGGGAAACCCGGGCCTGTTTGCGTCTTGGGGCTGATCACGGGCGCGCGCCGCACGTCCGCTCCGTGTCCGACCTCGGGCCGGGCCTCTCCAGAATAGGTCGCGCGCAAAATGAACGCCCGTTGTACAACGGGCGTCAACTTTCGTCTTGGGCGGTCCTTCGCGGACGGTTTTGTTCGGTTGTGCTGCAACAGGCGTGCAGAAAATCGCGAAATCGGGAAAACCCTACCGGCCCTTCTACAACAGCCGAACAGAACTGCAGACGGGCCTGGGGTTTCCGCAAAAACTTTCACCCCTTGTATAACAGCCGCACGGTTTGAGGACCACTCATGCTGTCAGGGTCGAGCCTCCTGCAAAACGCACGCCCCTTGTAGAAGGACCGCACATTTTTGGGGCCGTCCGCAGCGCCGGGGTCGAGCCTCCAGCAAAATGCGCGTCCCTTGTAGAACAGCCGCGCAAAATGCGTACGGTCGCGGACGGCGGCCGCACGCCCGAAAGCCGCCCCGCCCCGGCCCCGCCGCGGGCGCGAAGTCGGCCCCTCCGCAGGCTACATGTCCCGCAGGCGGCCGTGCTTTTCGTAGGCGGTCACGCGCTCGATGCCGTTGCTTTCGTCCACGAACACCACGTTGGGGTGGTAGTCCGCCAACTCATCAGGGGTCATCTGGGCGTACGCCATGATGATGGCCTTGTCGCCCACGTTGAAGTAGTGGGCCGCGGCGCCGTTCAGGCACACGATGCCGCTGCCGCGCTCCCCCGCGATCGTGTAGGTCTGCAGGCGGTTGCCGTTGGTGATGTTGGCCACGGTCACCAGTTCGTACTCGTAGATGCCGGCCGCGTCCAGCAGGTCGGCGTCCACGGTGATGGAGCCCACGTAGTCCAGCTCCGCCTGGGTCACCGTGCAGCGATGGATCTTTCCCTTGAGCATCTCAACCAGCATGCCCTACGCCTCCACGATGAAGTTGTCGATCAGGCGGGTGCTGCCAATGTACACGGCCATGGCCACCAGCACGGTGCCGTCGAAGGTGTGCACCGGCTCCATGGTCACGCCGTCCACCGCGGAAACGTAGTCGATCCGCGCCAGGGGCTCGGCCTGGATGCTGGCCACCATGGCGTCGACCACGGCGTCGGCGGACTTTTCGCCCTGAGCAACCAGATCCTGGCCCAGGAACACCGCACGGCTCAGGCACAGCGCCGCGGCCCGCTCCTCGGCGGACAGGTACGTGTTGCGGCTGGACTTGGCCAGGCCGTCTTCCTCGCGCACAATGGGGCAGCCCACGATCTGGATGCCGTAGGACAGGTCCCGCACCATGCGGCGGATGATGGCCAGCTGCTGGGCGTCCTTCTGACCGAAGAAGGCCTTGTCCGGCGTCACGATGTTGAACAGCTTGCTGACAACGGTGCACACGCCCCGGAAGTGGATGGGGCGGGTCTTGCCGCACAGCTGCTTGGGCATGTCGTTCAGGATCTCCACGAAGGTCGCGGTCTGGCCGCCGCCGTCGGGGTACATCTCGTCCACGCTGGGGTGGAACACCATGTCAGCGCCATGCTCCTCCAGCAGCGCGCAGTCGTGCTCGAAGTCGCGGGGGTAGGAATCCAGGTCCTCGCCCTCGCCGAACTGGGTGGGGTTAACGAACACGGACGCCACCACGCGGTCGCAGTTGGCGCGGGCAGTGTCGATCAGGGACGCATGGCCCTCATGCAGGTAGCCCATGGTGGGCACCAGGCCCACGGTCAGGCCGGCGGACTTCCACTCGCGGACCTGCGCGCGGACCTGCTCAACGGTAGTTGCAACAATCACAAGAAACGCCTTTCCACACAATAATAAGGTGCGATTCGTCAATTCAAGGGAACCAGCCTAGCGCAAGAACGCGCCCCGCGCCAGACTAAAACGCCGCCTCCAGCTCTACCGCCAGCGCCGGACCCAGGTCGCTCTTGGCATACGTGAACTCCTCCGACGGATACGTCCCCGCCTTCACGTCCTCCACGTACGCCCGCACGCCGTCCTGGATGCACTCCCCCACCTGGGCAAAGTGCTTCACGAACTTAGGACGAAAACCATCCACGCCCATGGCCAGCGCGTCCTGGGCCACCAGGACCTGGCCGTCGCAGTCGGGGCCGGCCCCAATGCCAATGGTCACCATGCGGGTCTTCTGGGTGATGATCCGGGCCAAGGTGGCGGGCACGCATTCCAGCACGCACATGAAGGCGCCGGCCTCCTGCACGTCGAAGGCGTCCTGCAGCACCCGGCGGGCGCTAGCTTCGTCCTTGCCCTGGACCTTGAAGCCGCCGAAGGCGTTGGCGGACTGGGGCGTCATGCCGACGTGGGCGCACACGGGAATGCCGCAGTCCACAATGGCCTTGATCTGCTCCTTGACCGCGGCGCCGCCCTCCAGCTTCACCGCGTTGGCGCCGGTTTCCTTGATCAGGCGACCGGCGTTGGCCACGGCCTGCTCCACGGAAACCTGGTACGACATGAACGGCATGTCCACGATCACGAAGCACTCCGGCGCGCCGCGGACCACGCTGCGGGCGTACACGATCATCTCCTCCATGGTCACGGAAAGGGTGTCCGGATACCCCTGCATGGTCATGCCCAGGGAATCACCCACCAGAATAGTCTCCACCCCGGCGGCAGCCTCAAGCCGCGCCATGGTGTAGTCGTAGCAGGTCATCTGGCTGATCTTTTCGCCCGCTGCCTTCTTGGCCAGCAGCGTGAGCACGGTTTCCTTAGCCATAGCGGTTCCTTTCACGAAGGTGCGGCACCCGCCGCGGGGCTCCCCTAGCGGCGGAAGCCCAGGCGCCGGCCGCCGCGACGCACCGCGCGCTTGGCGGTGCGGCTGGGGTTGGGCAGCAGGCGGTCGTCGTCGTATTCGAAGCCCTCCACGTCGTAAAGCTCCAGCAGGTTGCCGCTGAAGTACTCGATCTCGCGCATCTGCAGCAGCTGGTCGGGGCTCATGAACGTGTAGGCACGGCCGGCCTCGCCCGCACGGCCCGTGCGGCCGATGCGGTGCACGTAGTCCTCAGGCGGGTTGGGCACGGTCAGGTTCACCACGTAGCGCACGTCGGAGATATCAATGCCGCGGGCCAGCACGTCGGTGGCCACCAGCACGTCGATCTTGCCGTTGCGGAAGTCCCGCAGCGCCTTGTCGCGCTTGCCCTGGGGCTTGCCGGCGTGGATGGAGTCGACCTTCAGGCCCTCGCTTTCCAGGCGGCGTGCGCAGGAGTCGGTTTCCATTTTGGTGGGGGCGAAAACAAGCACGCGCTCCGGCCCCTGCTCCTTCAGCAGCGCCGTGAGCAGGTTCAGCTTCTGGCGGAAGCTCACCGGGCACAGGTACTCGTGGACGGTGTCGGCCGTCTGGCCCTTGAACGCCACCTCCACGCGGGCGGGGTCGTTCATGAGCAGGTCGGACTTGACCTCCACCGACGGGGTGATGGTGGCGCTGAACAAAAACGTCTGGTGCTTGGCGGTCACCTGACGGCACAGCGCGTTCACACTGGGCCAAAAGCCCAGGTCAACCATGCGGTCGACTTCGTCCAGCACCAGATAGCGCACGTTCTTCAGGGTGCAGGCGTCCTGCTTGACCAGGTCGTTCAGGCGACCCGGCGTGGCAATGAGCACGTCGCAGCCGGCGGCCAGGCCCTTGACCTGCTTTTCGTACTTCACGCCACCGATGACGCTCATGACCCGGAAGTTCGCCACCTTGGCAATGGCCTGGGCGCACTCGGCGATCTGCGTGGCCAGCTCACGGGTGGGCGAAAGAATCAGCACGTACGGGCCCTTGGCGCCCTTGGGCCGCTTTTCGCCCCAGTACGTGACCATGTTGTTGAAGATGGGCAGCAGGAACGCCGCCGTCTTGCCCGTGCCGGTCTGGGCGGCGGCCAGCACGTCGCGGCCTTCCAGACCCAGGGGAATCGCCTGCTGCTGCACCGGAGTCGGCTCGGTATAGCCCAGCTTCTCGACGGCATCCAGCAGCAACGGGCACAGGCCCAGTTCGGAAAATGCGTTGCTCATATGATGTTCGGGCAATTAGGCGCCCAGCTCCCCCTCTTCGTCGAAGAAGGAGTCGAACAGCGGCGTGCCGTCCTGGGAAAGCTCCACCATGCCGGTCAGCACGTCGACGTACTGGTAGGACTGGCGAGCCGTGCGGCCGCGCTTGCGATCCACCTCCATGATGAAGAGCTGGGGGTGCACCTGCGTCAGGGTGCCTTCGCTTTCCACGATCTTGGAGCGGCCCATGTTGGCGCGAACCTTCAGACGCTCGCCCACATGTTCCTGCAGCGTATCGTGGATGGTATCGATGATCTTTGCCTGCTGTTCAATATCCATGCTTCATTCCTTGCAGTATGTGAATACAATTTACCCAAACGGGGATTATACCCCTTTCGTCAAGGGGTAAACCCACAAATAGGACGAAAGGGCGCCTCCCCCAGGGAAGCGCCCTTTCGAGCATTCATATGTCTGCGGGCCGGTCACGCTGCGGTCACACCGCGGTCGTAGTCGCAGTCGCTCCGCAGCCGAAGCCACGGCCACGCCGCGGTCACGGCTCGTTCGCGGCAGGGGCTTTCGTCCCCTACTTCTGAGCGTCGGCGACCCAGGGATCGCTCCACTGGCCGTAGGTGACCTTCTTGCCGTCCTTCACGTAGGAGCGGACCTGCACGTAGTAGGTGGAGTTGGGGGCCAGGTTGGTGAGCTTGCGCTCGGACACCTTGGCGCCCTTCAGCTTCACGGTCTGGGCATGGGTCATGTCCTGGCTGGTGTCGAACATGACCTCGTAGCCGGAAACCTTCTTGGCGGGCTTCCAGGTCACGGTGGCGGTGGTGTCCTCCACCTGCACGCCTTCCATCTGCACGTCCTTGGGCAGGATGCTGAAGGTGCGAGTGACGGAGCCGGCGTAGTGGCCCAGGCCCGTCACGGTCACGGTGGCGGTGCCCACCTGGTCGTTGTCTTCGTACTCCAGCAGGTAGTCCGTGTTCTCCACCAGGTCCTGGTACAGCACGCCGTCGGACTTGTTGCTGGCCACCACCTGGCGGACCTTGACCTCGGCCTCGATGTCGCGGCCGGTGTAGTCGTAGGCGTCGGCGATGCCCGTGATCTCAATGGAGTTGCCGGCGAAGGAGCTCACGTCGTCCTGGGCCGTCAGGATGAAGCCCTGGTCCATGGACTCGTTGGCGTTGCGCAGCGTCACGGTGCCGGCCTTGCCGCCGCAGGTCAGGTAGCGGTTGGTGTCATGGTTGCGGAAGGCGTAGGTGCCGTCGTCCATGACCTCCAGGTACCACTGCTGGCTCCAGGCGTCAGGCACCTGGTCGGCCAGGCCCACGTGGCCACCATCGCCGGTGACGGAGCCCACCAGGCCCTTGGATGCGGCCTGGGCGTCCAGCGCCATGCCAGTGCCCACGTTCACCAGGGTGTAGGTGCCGTTGTCGTTGCCGGTCAGGGCGTACTTCTGGAAGTCGCTGCTATCGTCGGCCTGGGCTGCCTCAAGGGCGGAGCCGTTGCCGAACAGGGCAGCGTTGAAGCCGGAGGCCTCTTCGCCCGTGCTCTGCAGGCGCAGGTCGAAGTTGGCGGCGGCGTTGATCAGGTACGTGCCGTCGGGCAGGTCGGTGACCGCGGTGCCGTTGATGCCGTAGCCGGCGGCCTCAAGGCTCAGGTCGGCCATGCGCATCAGGCTGCCGTCAGCCAGCACGCCCCACCAGTTGTTGTCGGCGGCCTTCTTGACCTCGGTGACCTTCACGGCCTGGCCCTGCTGCAGCAGCTGGACCTCCTGGCCGGTCAGGCCGTCGTAGGACACGGCCTCGTAGCGGGTCTCATATACGCCGGGCTTGGACGCGGCCTGCTCCAGGTCGCAGTCCTGGCACAGACCGTCCTTGAAGGTGTGCTGGCCGGCATCGCCGTTGGGCACGGCGTCATGGAGCTTCAGATAGCCTTCGCCCCCGTCGAACTCGATCTTGCCGAAGTATTCGCCGCCTTCCAGCTCAACCTCGGTCACCTCGACGATGGCGCCCTCCTCGATGGTGCCCAGCTCGCAGGATGCGTCCGGGCCCTCGTAGACGGTGGCTTCCTTGGCGGTCACGTATTCGCCCAGGTCATGGGCAACGTACGGCGCGCCGCACTCGGTGCAGACCAGGTCGGTGCCCTTCCAGCCGAAGGTGTGCTCTTCCTTGATGGCCTTGCGGGTGCCGCCGCAGAAGCACTGGCCGTAGACCACGGTGTGGGCGGCCTCGGTTGCTGGGCGCTTGGTTTCCACCCAGCTGGAATGCTGGTGGGCAGCCTCCTGATTGGTGTAGGCGGGCGAAGCATAGCCCAGGATGTACAGGCTGCTGCTGACGCGGCCGTTGGGGGCCGTGCGGTTGAACGTGTGGGTTGCCACCTTGCCGCCGCTGGTGTTGCCTTCGCGGGTGGTGACGGTGGTATCGGTCGCGCTCACCACAATGCCCACGTGGTTGGCCACGCCGCCCGGGGTGTACGCGTAGAAGATCAGGTCGCCCTTCTGGGGCGTGTAGTCCAGGCCGTAGGCGCGGTGCTGGTTGCTGAAGTAGGCCAGCATGCCGCGGCAGGCCGGGTCCGCGGGGATGACGCTGTTGGGCACGCCGGCCTTGCGGGCGCACCAGATCACGTAGTAGGCGCACCAGGGCTGGCCGCTCTTCAGGTTGTACTTGTTGTAGCGACCGCCGGCGGGGGTGCCGTCGGGCTCGCCCAGGGCAATGTCCACGATGTCGGATGCCTGGCCGGAGCGATCGGAGTCGATGATGGTCAGGTCGCCGTCAAGGCTCACGGAGCCGCCGTAGTTGGTGTTGCCGAACTCACGGTCCACGCGCTTGGCCTGCTTCTGCAGGGCCTTCACCTTGGACTCGGCGCGCTTGAGGGTCTTCAGGTTGGTGACCAGCTTCTTCTGATCCGCGGTCAGGGCGTTGTATGCCTTGCGCGCGGCCTTGACCTGGGACTTCTTGTCCAGGGTCACGGTGCCCAGCTTCTTGATCTGGGCCACGACCTTCTTGGCAGCAGCCTTGTCGGCCGCAGCCTTGCGCTTGGCGGCAGCAGCCTTCTTGGCGGCTTCGGTCTTGCTGGGGTCCGGCTTGGGCTTCTTAACCGGCTCGGTCGGAGTCACCGGCTTGGGATCAGCGGGCTCCGCCGGGTCGGCGGGCTTGCTGGGATCCGCGGGGTCTGCGGGATCAGCGGGATCGGCCGGGTCAGCAGGCGTGCTGGGGTCAGTCGGGTCCGCCGGGTCGGTGGGCTCGGTGCCGCCCTGGTTGCCGGAATCGCCGGAGTCACCAGGCTGGTCTTCGCCCTGGTTACCGGAGTCGCCCGGGGTCTCAGGGTCGGAGTTGCCGGAATCAGCGGGCTTTTCGCCCTGCTCAGAATTAGACGCAGCAGGCTGGTCCTTAGTCGGGGCCGGCTGGTCCTTGGCAGGCTCGGTGGTCTTCACTTTCACCGTTGCGGTGGCAGGCGGCTCCTTCTTGGCGGCCTTCTGCTTGGCCTTGGCGGCTTCCTCCTCCTGCTGCTCGGCAGCGGGGTCGGTGCCGTCAAGGGCGTCGTCGCCGTCGGTCTGGACGGCGGACGCGGCAAAGGGCACGCCGACGGTCAGGCCCACGGCAACTGCCACGGTCAGGCCTGCGATCTGCGCATTTTTCTTCAGTTCGGTATTTGTACGTGCTTGCTTCAACGTGCAAGCCACCCCTTTTCATGTACGTTTTTAGTGCTGGTCAGAGGGGCCCAAAACAGGGTTCCCCTGATTGTATGCCAGGCTTTTCGGCGGTTCAAGCAATTCACAGAAAAGCCCACAATAACGCTATTCTGAATAAGTAATAATACCGCGATTGGGAACAATTCTCAACGCCAGCGGCCAGGACGACACGCGGGGGGTCAAAATACCAACGGGCGAAAGCGGCCTCGCAACCCCGCACCCGCCCCGTACCACCTGAGTGACAACTCGACAACGTTTCGCCCTGCACCGCCCCTCCCCTCCTCCGCGGGGCTAACATAACGTCGGCCCGTTGCGCCCTGGCGCGGCGGGTGCGTTCAGACCTGAGGAGGAGCAACCGTGTCCGACGTAGCACTCGTACACACATTTATTACCGCTACCATAGCGTTCACCGCGATCCAGCTGGTGCTGGGCATAAAGTGCCTGCGCTCCCCCAAGAAGTGGAGCTCGCTGCTGGGCGCGTCCATGCTGGCCGGCGCCGTGGTGCTGCTCAGCTACCTGGGCAGCGCGTGGGTCAGCCAGCCCACTTTGGCATCGCTGCTGAGCAGCCTGTACTTTTCGTCCATCGACGTCATGCTGCTGGCCTTCCTGCACTACATCATGGGCACCGTGAACGTGCTCGACCGTGGCTCCTGCCCCTTCCACCACATGCAGCAGCCCGAGCCCGAACCCGGCTGCTCCAACAACTGCACCGTGCGCAACCGCAGCTCGGACGACGCCGACCCCTGCAAGACCTGCGCCGTGCTCAGCCGCACACGCGCCACCACCGCGGTCCAGCGCCTGGGCTCCCGCATCCTGCGCTTCCTCCACGTGCTGTGCGCCCTTGACCTGGTGGTGCTCATGACCAACCCCGTCACCGGCCTGGCCATGGACTACACCCGCTGCAACATGGAGCCTCTGGGCTACTGGACCTACGCGCCGCATCTGCCCTACTTCGCCCACCTGATCTTCAGCTACGGCCTGGTGGCCATGGTCTGCGGCTTCCTGATCTACAAGATAGTCACCACCCCCTCCACCTACCACGGCCGATACCTCCCCACGCTCATCATGATCCTGTGGATCGTGGTGCTGAACTATGCCTTCCTGTTCCTGCACGTGTTCTACCTGGACGTGTCCGTGCTGCTGTATCCGTTCGCGTTCACCTTCGTCTACTGGGTCTTCTTCCACCGCCGCGACCAGGGCCTGCAGAAGCGCACCCAGGAAATGATCCTGAACTCCCTGGGCCACCCCGTGGTCTTCTTCGACAACGAGCAGACCTTCTGCATGGCCAACGACGACGCCGCCTTCCTGGTGGCCGGCGTCACGGCCCGCAAGACCCAGGTCAACGGGACGAAAGACCCGGCGGCTGTTTCATCCCCTGAGCTTTCCGCTGCCGAAGCAGAGGGAGAGTTCACCCTGGACGACTTCGTGCTGGCCAACGACCTGGAGAGCCCGCTGCCTCCGTGTCGCCGTTCGAAGAGCCGCTCCTTCACCTGGGTGCGCCCGGTGCAGGAGGACGGGACCGTGGCGTCCTACCGCTGCGACTTCCGCGTGCTGACCGACCAGCGCAAGCGCATCGTGGGCTACCTGCTGGTGTTCATCGACAACTCGGTTGAGGTGGACACGCTGACGGGCTTCCCCAGCAAGGCCATCCTCCGGCGCGAGATCCCCCATCTGGAGCAGGTGCTGCGGTTCCCGGTCAGCGTGGCCGTGTTCGACCTGAACCGCCTGATGGAGCTGAACAACACCTTGGGCCGCGAGGTGGGCGACACCGCCCTGCGCCTGCTGGCCGACAACATGCGCCTGACCTTCCCGGAGAACACCACTTTCGCCCGTATGGACGAAGCCAACCTGCTGGCCATGCTGCCCGGCACCACGGCTCGCTCCGCCCGCCTGCTGTGCCAGCAAATCACCAAGCACATGAACGACATCGACCTGGGCATGGGGCCGCTGGACGCCCAGAGCGCCGTGGCCACCGTGGACGACCCCAAGGCCGGCCTGGTCAGCGGCATCACCACCGCCACCCGCAGCCTGCGAGCCCAGAAGATGCTGGACCAGGATTCGGCTCATTCGTCGCTGCTGGACTCCCTGGCCCAGACCCTGCGGGAATGCGACGGCACCACCGAAGCCCACGTCCAGCGCACCCGCGTGCTGGGCGCCACCCTGGGCGACCGCCTGGGCCTTTCCGACTTCGAACAGAGCTCGCTGGCGCTGCTGTGCCTGCTGCACGACATCGGTAAGCTGGGCATTCCCCTGGACGTGCTGAACAAGCCCGGCAAGCTCACGGACGAGGAATGGGGCCTCATGCGCTCCCACGTGGACAAGGGCTACCGCATTGCCAAGGCCTCCGATGAGCTGAAGGACATTGCGCCGTTCATCCGCCACCACCACGAATGCTGGGATGGCAACGGCTACCCCGACGGCCTGAAGCACCAGGCCATCCCGTTGCTTTCCCGCATCATCGCGGTGGTGGACACCTACGACGCCATGGTCAACGACCGTCCCTATCGCAGTGCCGTGCCCAAGCGGGAGGCCTGCGCCGAGCTCATGCGCTGCGCCGGCACCCAGTTCGACCCCTACCTGGTCAGCGAGTTCGTGGCCATGCTGGAGGAAACCGGCCAGCTGGACGACGAGCCCAAGCTGGACCCGTCCCAGACCAGCCCCGTGGTCTTCCGCCCCCGCGGCCTGGAAACCTACGACGACGCAGAACAGGTGAACGCGCCCCTGGGCTCCCTGGCGTTCACCGAGTACGTGCTGGACGCCCAGGACCGCATCATCCGCGTGGACCAGGAGTTCACCAAGATCACCGGCTACACCCCTGATGAGCTGGGCGAAGGCGACGCCCGCCTGGCCCAGAAGGACCTGATCTTCGCCGAGGACCGGGACCACTACTTTGCCCTGGTGGCCGACCAGATGAGCCGCGGGCCGGAGGCGTTCCTGGAGCATCGCATCCGCCGCAAGGACGGCTCCGAGCGCTTCGTGTTCTGCCTGGGCCGCAAGTTCTTCGACCCGGTGAACCAGGAGCCCCGCGTGAACGTGATCGCCGTGGACCTGGCCAGCACCAAGGCCCTGAAGCTCCACGTGGACCGCGTGCGCCTGAGCGCCCAGCGCAGCCTGACCTTCTGGGAGCAGGGCGCCCGCACGGACTCCCTGACCGGCCTGCTGAACAGCGAGTCCTTCAAGGGCGACGTGCGCCTGAGCCTGACCGACCGGGAGCACAGCCTGCTGTTCGCCATCCTGGACGTGGACCACTTCAAGCAGTACAACGACACCTTCGGCCATCCCGGCGGCGACGACCTGCTCAAGCGCCTGTCCGTCATGCTGCAGGCGGCCCTGCCCGACCAGGGCTTTGCCGGCCGCCTGGGCGGCGACGAGTTCGCCTTGGCCGTGCCCCTGCCCCTTGGCGCCGACGATGAGCAGTCCCACGCCGTCGCCCAGGGCATCTGGGACGTGATCAGCCGCGGCATCTCCAGCGGCGCGGACGGCGCGTCCATTTCCATGGGCGCCGTGCTGACCCGCCCCGGCAGCACCTTCGAGGAAACCTACGAGCTGGCCGACAAGGCCCTCTACCACTCCAAGGGCACCGGCCGCAACCACCTGACCGTGTGGTAGCCGCCGTCGCGCGGCGAGGCGGCGGCGCGCGGCGCGGCGCCCATGCGGCGCGCCCCACCCCAAGCGGACAAAAGGGCCGCTGGCCTCCGGGATTTCCCGGCGCCGGCGGCCCTTTTCTTTCGTCCTATGAATGAGGCGCTACTTGCTGCGCATGAGCACGTTGGGGGCCATGTCCACGGACATGACCTCGGCGTCCAGGCGGTCGAAGCACTCCAGGATGTTGATGTTCTGGGGGCATGCGTCCTCGCAGGCGCCGCAGCGAATGCATTCGGTGGGCATCTTCTTGCCGCCGTTGAAGCGGACCACGAAGCCGACCTGGTACTTGGCGGCGGCGGCATCGCCATAGTTGAGGTAGTAGTTCAGCGCGGTCAGGGAGCCGGAGATGCCGATGCCCTCCGGGCAGACCTTGGCGCAGTAGTCGCAGCCGGTGCAGGGGACGGTGTCGGCGTCGTTCAGGACGCGCTGGGCGTGGTCGATGGCGGCGCGCTCGTTTTCGTCCAGCTTCTTGAAGTCGCCGAACACGCGCATGTTGTCCTGGACCTGCTCCACGGTGTTCATGCCGGACAGCGTGCAGAACACGCCCGGGGCGCTGGCGGCAAAGCGCAGGGCTGCGGTGGCGTAGGAGTCGTTGGGCAGGGCTTCGTCCAGGATGGCCTTGACCTTTGCCGGCGGGTCAGCCAGCAGGCCGCCCTTGACCGGCTCCATGGCCACCACCGGCAGGCCGTGCTTGTTGGCGATTTCCACGCACTCGCGCTCGCGGAAGGAGGGGCTGTCCCAGTCGGTGTAGTTAACCTGCAGCTGCACCAGCTCGGCTTCGGGGAAGTCGGCTATGAACTGCTCCAGCTCGTCCGGGGTACAGTGGGCGGAGAAGCCGATGTGCTTGGCCAGACCGCGCTCCTTCACGCTCTTGACGAAGTTCCACACGTTGTACTTGTGGAAGGCGGCGGTGCGGTTGCCGCCCAGGTTGTGCATGAGGTAGACGTCCACGTAGTCCACGCCCAGGTTGGCCAGGGACTCCTGGAGCTGCTTTTCCAGGTCCTCTTCGCAGGTGCAGCAGGTCCAGGGGACGCACTTGGTGGCGATGAAGTAGGAGTCGCGGGGGTGTCGCTTGACCAGGGCCTGGCCCAGGGCCTTTTCGGAGTTGGGGTAGGCCCAGGCGGTGTCGAAGTAGTTGCCGCCGGCCTCCAGGTAGCGGTCGATCATCTGGCTGGTGTAGGCGATGTCGATCTGGTCGGTCTCGCGGCCGGCGAAGCGCATGCAGCCGAAGCCCAGGGGGCTGATCTTGGATACGTCCAGGGTCATTGCGGAGCCTTTCTGTGGTGCGCGCGGCCGCGCCCGGCCGACCGGGCGGCGGGCCGAGGCCGGGTTGGGCCAGGCCGGGCGGCTGGGACCGGGGCCGGGCGCGGCGCGCGTGAGGTTGTTGCGGTGACATCAGTATACCGCGGGCGCGGGGGCGATCTTCGCTTTCGCCCCCTACGCGGACTCCCCTGATCGCGCGCTTCCCTTTCGCCCCCTTCCTCCTGACGTGCGGCGGAGGGGAGCACCGCAGGTGGGCAGCCTCGCGGGCTGGCGAACCCCACAGGCGGGCAGCCCCGCGGTGGGACGAACCCCACAGGCGGGCGAGGCTGATGGGCGCGGGCATCGGCGCGGCTGTGGTAAGGTAAGGGAAACGCGTGGGCGGGTGGGGGCCCGCCAGGATTAGGAGGATCATCATGACTGAGCAGCTCAACACCACGGAGGCCGTCGAGGAGCCGGCCACGACCAGCCAGTTCTGCCCCGAGTGCGGCGCGCGCCTGCCCGAGGGCGCCAAGGTCTGCAAGTTCTGCAACACCGTGCAGGAGCAGAACATCCACACGCTCGGCGACCGCGCCGAGGTGGGCAACTTCCTGTTCAACTGGCGCTATGACCTGGTATTTTGCATCATTGGCGTGGTGGCCAGCATGTGCCTGCAGGCGGTCACCCGCGTTCTGCCGGACCCGTTCGGCATGATCCTGTCCATCGTGATGATGGGCGCGCTGCTGTACTATTCGCTGCTGATCTACCCGACGCTGTTCGGCTCGGCGGCCAAGATCACGTCCAACAAGGCGGTCAGCTTCTGCAACTTTTTCCTGGGCGGCATCATCTTCGGCCTGCTGTGGAACCACAACCTGACCCGCAAGGAGCGCGGCATCTCGTACATGATCGCGGCAGCACTCGCGTGCGTTAACCTGGCGTCGGTGGCGCTGGTGTCGTTCGGCATCCTGCGATAGGCGCGGGGCCGCGGCTGGCGCGCGGCGCGACGGGGCGGCCCGAAGCGCCGGCGATGCCGGGAGTTGGCGGTCCGGAGCGGGACGAGCCAACGACCACGACGGGGCTTTCGCCCGCGCATTCATTCATCCAGGCAGTTGCAACGCCCGGTGAACGACCTCCCCTTGCGGGGCGTGTTCACCGGGCGTTTGTTGTCTGCGGGTGAACGCCGTCGGATTCGGCGGGATCGTTCACCCGCTGGCCGCCCTCCGCCGGGGAACGATATCGAGGGGCCTCCGCGCGTTCACCGGGCACGCTCCCGCCCTCGGCCGCGGCCCGCCAGGGCGTTCCCACAATGCAGATCCTCGTTGTGCGCTCGAAAAAAGGCCCCGAAATCCATTCCCACTCTGAGGCGGCGCGTTATGCGAACGCCGACCTCGTTCGCACAGTGGGGGTCTCGGGGCAAAATCGGCCCATACCCCCCGTTGTGCGAACGGATTTCCCCTCCCGGCCCGTTCGCACTCTGAGGGCGCGCGCTGTGGGAACGCTTTTTCGGCCCGAAATTCATTCCCACAATCGCCGCGCTCATTGTGCGCACGGATAATCGTGCGCACAACGGAACCTGCCCCATGTGGGAACGCCCTGGAAGCGTTCGCACTCCGGCCGCCCTCATCTTGAGAGCGAAAATCCGTTCCCACATCGCAGCGCCCCAAAGTGAGAACGCCCCCGAATCGTTCGCATAAACCGCCCAAGCACTGAGAGAACGAAATCGGGCAGCGCAGAAGCCATCACACGGGGGAACGAGCAGACGCAAGCGCCCCGCACCGCAACGCTCGGACTTCGCGCGCCACGGCAGAGAAGGCCCCGCTCGTGTACACTGTTCGTCCAAGGAAAAACCAGCGCGGAAGGGGGCGAAACAGAGCCGATGCAGACCGTCGAAGCAGCGACCGAGTCGCCGGACGCCGGGCTCGCCGCAACCGCCGCGCCCGAAGCCGCCGGGCTCGCC